>DAOUAQ010000168.1:0-11000 GCA_034433375.1 Anaerolineae bacterium
CGGCTAGGTAAAATCACCTAACCGTGTGGTCTACAGTCGGGGCGTAGGGATTTGAACCCTAGACCTCACGGACCCGAACCGTGCGCGCTACCAAACTGCGCTACGCCCCGAACGAGGAAGATTATACCGCAGTTCGAAGTTTTGACAAGCCTCCTGTCTTGCCCTTTTTTTCGATGCTGTTATGATAATCTCCATCTGTATACGGAGGTGGAGCGTGTCTTTGTGGCAAGCGATCCTGCTGGGTATTCTGCAAGGGATGACGGAGTTTCTGCCGGTGAGTAGTTCGGGGCATCTGGTGATCGTCCCGCATCTCTTGGGTTGGCCTGATCCAGGCTTGACGCTGAATACAATTTTGCACTTAGGAACATTGGTAGCGATCGTCGCGTATTTCTGGAGCGACCTGTGGCGTCTGGCGAAGGCCGCGCTGCGCAGTTTGCGGTTGCGCCTGTTGGATGATCCCGATGCGCGCCTGGCCTGGGCCATCGTAGTGGCGACGCTCCCCGGCGCTGTCATCGGCTACTTGCTAGAGGATCGCTTTGAACAGTTATTCGGGATGCCGAAAGCGGCGGCGGGATTTCTGCTTGTGACGGCGGCGTTGTTGCTCATCTCGGAGTATTTCGGCAAGCGGGAAATGCCGCTCACGGTGCTGTCCTGGTGGCACGCTCTGCTGATCGGCCTGGCGCAGGCAGTGGCGATTGTGCCCGGATTGAGCCGCTCCGGCGCGACGATTGCCACTGGACTACTACTCGGCTATCGTCGTGAAGAGGCAGCCCGCTTCAGCTTTCTCCTCGCCGTGCCCATCATCCTCGGAAGTGGTTTGTATCAGCTTTTGAAGGTTTTTCAGGCCGGATTGGAAGTGGCGCATTTTCAGGTCTTAGGCGTTGGTTTTCTCGCGGCGGCGATGACCGGGTATTTGGCAATTGCCGGGTTGCTGGTGTTGGTGCGGCGGCGGAGCCTTTGGATTTTTGCCGTCTACTGTGCTGCGTTGGGCATCCTGGTGTTGACCGGAGTGCTTGGGTGAGACGTTGGCTCCCAATGCTGCTGACGCTGCTGTGCATCGTGACGGGATGCACGGTTCCTGTCGCGCTTGTTCCCACGCCGACTCCCTTGCCAGCGCCAGTCACGCCGCAGCTTATTCAAATTGCGTGCCCCGAAAATCTCACCCCCCTGGTCATGGCGCTGGCTTCAGCCTATCAGCGCGAGGAGGCGGGGGTGCAAATCGTGGTCGTGGAACGCGCGGACACGCTGGCTTATCAAGCTCTCGTCAACGGGGATGTGGACGTTGCGGCGCTGACCTGGTTGCCCACGACGATAGCTGCAGATGTGTGGCGAGTCCCTTTTGCGCGGGATGGGCTGGCCGTCGTCGTGAACACGCGCAACGGGCTTCCGGGCCTGACGCAGGATCAGCTACGTCAGCTTTTTCGCGGTCGGGTTGAGGATTGGGAACCGTGGGGTGGGCTGCCTGGCGCTCCGCAGATCATCAGCCGTGAAGAAGCTGCCGGCGATTACAACTTTTTCCAGGCCCAGGTGATGCGCGATGCTCGCGTGACTTTGACGGCGCTGCTCGCGCCCACGAGCGATGCCGTGCGTGATGTGGTCGGCAGTGACCCGCTGGCGGTGGGGTATATGTCAACGGCGTGGCTGGATGGCGACGTGCGCGCGTTGACGATTGAGGGTGTCCCGCCGGCGAACGAGGCCATCGCGGCCGGATTGTATCCGTTATCGCGCGATCTGTTCCTCGCCACCGTCGGTGAGCCGCAAGGGATGGCGCGTACCTTCATCCAATGGATGCTCGGTCCTCAAGGGCAAAATATCGTCGCCGCCCAACGCTTTACTCCTCTTCCTAAATAATACTCGCCCCAACCGGCAACCTCTCCATCTCCCAATCTCCAATCCCCTTCACTCTTCCCCATTATAGAAGCGGTACACCAACTGCCCGATCGCCGCAAAAGTCGGCGCGCTTTCGTCCCATACCAGCCACGCCGGCTGATACAGGTAGGCGACCAGCACAAAGTCGGTTTGGGGTCCGTATACTAACGCGATGTCAACGTGCGTTTTGTCGGACCAGCCGTGCTTGTGCGCCGTCCGGGCGCCGGCCGGCATCCCGGCCGCTAACAGCGCGTTGACCGGATTACGCTCCAGGCCGGTGAGCAGCGCCTGACATTCCTCCACGGTGATTTGCTGGGGATAGACGGCGCGCAGGAACCCGCCGCCTTTTGCGCCATAGTACAATCCTTCCACGAGCAGTCCCATTTCGATGGGGGTGGTTTGCAGCATGGGATTGGGATTGGTGCTGCCGCCGACGGCTGAGATGGCGGCGATGTCCGGCGGGACCGTCGCGCCGGGGAGATCGTAGGGGGCCGCGATGAAGGTGTTGCGCAATCCCAATCCCCACACCAGATCGGTGACGCGCAGCGCCCCGCTGTATGCATCCCCCGCGCCGATTTGGGCGAGCAGCGCGTTGGCTGTGGCGTTATCGCTCTCGGCGAACAGCGTTCCGATGCGGGCGGCAGTGTTCGCGTCCGGCGTTGCGTCGAGAGCGGCGTACAGGCTGATGGCGATGGCGATTTTCAACCCACCGACGCCCGAAAAAGCCACGTTGCAGTTGTAGCAGAATTCCTGTCCCCGCCGCAGGTCTTTGGCGAAGATGCCCGCTACCCCGCTGAAATCGCGCAGGGCGGCATCGAGCGCCTGCTGCAAGATAGTGATGGAAGCCTCTGGCGCCGGTTCGATATCCACCACCAGATGCGCCTCGCGTTCCTGTGGCGCGGCGGCAAGGATCGCTTTGACCAGCAGGGGGAGCGAAGCCTGAATATCCAGTGTGGTGCCATCCAATGCCGGGCGAAATGTCCCTGCTTCTGGCAAAAGCACCGGATTTTGCGGCGGATGGTCGTATTTCTGCGCGGTGCGGGCCAGAAAAGCGTCCACACGTTCGCGGGAATAGTTGACGACGGCGGTGATTTCTTCGGCCTCCGGCTCATTGCGGAGCATTCGATCCAGGAGATACGTGATGAATCCCTGCGCGTTGGCGCGCGCGGCGAGCGCCCGATCGAGGTTTTGCGCGGTCGCCTCCGCATCAAGCGTTAATTCCAGCATCTCTGGGAGCAAGAGCGGCGTGAGTTTGCCGGCGTAATAGACCGTGATTGGCCTTGTATATGCCAGCGCAATGGCATTCAAGGCCTGCTCGCGGGTCATGCCGCCCATAGGCTGCCCGTTGATGGTCAAACCCGGCGGCAACATCGTCCGGCTCGATTGCCAGTTGGTGTAAGCCCACGCCCCGCCCAGGATGACGACGGTCAACAGGATGAAAATCAGCCATGCTACTCTGTACCGCGCTTGTTTCAAGCTAACCTCACTGTCACAGCTCCAGTTCGTTTTCCAGGAGCTAACGTAAGTGTAACCTAAGTTGCCACTTGCACATTCAAACGTAATTGTACACGGATCAACATGGATTTTACGGATAAAACCAAGAAAAAAATCCGTGTACTCCGTGGAAATCCGCGTTCTAAATCCTGAAACAGGAGTAGGTAGCAACTTGAGTTAAGTATAAATGAGGTTGGTAACTCAGTCAAACATCTGCCGTTGGATTTTAGACAATGGCTGAAACCAGACTATAATGATTGTAGATGTGGGATGTCTTTACATGGACTTGAACGCTTCACCGCCCGGAATCAAGGAGTCGTTGTTATGGAATCTATCGAACAATTGTCTTTTGAAGCTGCATTGACCGAGTTAGAATCCGTCGTCGAAAAGCTGGAAGATGGGACGCTCGATCTGAATCAGACGGTTATCCTTTACCAGCGCGGGCGCGCTCTGGCAGCGCGCTGCCAGCATCTTTTGGATGCCGTAGAACTGCGCATCCAACAACTTGTCCCTGGCGGCGCCGCCGGCGCTGAAGTGACCGACCTGACTACAGAAGTATAAACACGACGGCATTTGCGTCTCACTGACCCTTCCGCCTCTGGTAAAGGAGGTTCGTCCTTATGGGTATTGAATTCTTGCCCTATCTCTTGACCGCGATTCCCGGCACCGTCGTGTATCATTTACTCGTTCTGCTGGGCCTGTTATCGGCGGCGGGAATTGTCCTGACCGAATGGCGTCACACACACAGCGACGAGCTAAAGCCTTATCTGATTGCTCTGGGCGGCACGATGGCGATTCATCTGTTGTCGGCAGTGCTCGCGCCGTTCCACCTCCAGACGGACTCGCTGGTGACGGTCATCAGCGCGCCGTTTATGTACGCCGGGGGGCTGCTCTCGATTTTGTTGCTGGTATGGGCCTTTGGGTGGCAAATCTGGGAACGGCAGGGGAAGACAGTGCTTGTCGGGTTGTTGGTGGGGTGGGGCGTGTTGTTTGTGGGCGCTTCGGCTCTCTGGTATCTGGATGCGCTCAATCAGCCCTTGACCTACAACGTCCACTCCTGGCAAGTGCCGATGTGGTATGTGCTCTCGGCCATTGTGGCTTTGAGCGGCGCAGTGATCTTTTTCCGCGCCAGAGGACAAGGCGGTATCGTCCCCGCGGCGTTGATCTTGCTGCTCTTGGGGATTGGCGCGTTATTGGGAGTGCTAGGATCGCAGGTGTTAGGGCCGCCGTTGCCGGTGGGTGAGGGATGGGGGCGACTGTGCGCGCTGGTGGGTTATCCTCTCTTTGCTATTTCGCTCTATCGCTCGGCTTTGCAGGATTTAGCTTCCTATCGCCAGGACTTGCACGATCTGAGCGAAGAGGCGCTGCGCCAGAGCCAGGAGTTGCTTTTCCTCATCGAAGCGACACGCTCCATCGGCGAACGCCTCGACCTGCGCGGGATGCTCGGACAGGTCGCCGACAGCGTGGCGATGGCGTTGCGCGCCGATGCGGTCGCCATTCTGCTGACCGATCAGGATAATCCTGAGGTGCTGCAATTAGGCGCTTTGTACCGCACGCTAGGGGTCAAGACCGAAGTTCCACAGCAAATCGCGCTCAAGGATTACCCGAACCTGAAATTCGCTTTGCGCCATCAACAGCTTGTCTTCGGGCCGGAAGAAGAAATCGTACAGTTGCGCACGCTCTTCGAGTTGCTCGGTGTGGCGGAGAAGGGGCCGTTGCTGATTCAGCCTCTATCGCGCCAGGAGCGTGTGATGGGCGTGTTGGTAGCGTATAACGCGCCCTCCAAGGCGAAGTTTACGTCAGAACAGGAGCTTTTGGCGACGACGATCGCCGTGCAAATTGCGGGTGCGGTGGAGAATCACCGGCTCTACGTGGCTGTGGCGGCGCAGGCGCAGGAATTGAGTCGGCTGCTCAAGGCGCGCGAAGCTGAACTGCGGCGTGAAGACGCGATTCTGGAGAGTATGGCGGAAGGTATTCTCGTGATGGATGCGCGAGGGTGTTGCGTCGTGCTCAATCAGGTCGCCGAACGTATCCTCGGTGTGCGCCGCGAGGATGTGCTTGGCAAGTCGGTCAAAGAAATCCTCTCGATGCCGACTTTGAACGGCGAGCTTGATCCAGAGGTTTTTGTCAGCTTGCGCCATCCCTTTGAGACGACCTTTAACCTGAGCGACCAACACATTCGCGTCAGCGCCGCGCCGGTACTCCTGAAAGGCGTTGAGCGTCTGGGGGTAGTCGCCGTTTTGCAGGACATCACGCGCGAATATCTGGCTGAACAGTCGAAGCGCGAGTTTGTTGACAGCATCTCCCACGAACTGCGCACGCCGCTCACGGCGATCAAAGGCTACACGGAGGTGATGCTCTCCGGCATGGCCGGTGAACTGCCGCCCGCCTTCGAGCAATTCCTGTCCGTGATCCGCGAAAATACGGTGCGGATGGCTTCGTTGACCGACAATATCATCTCCGTTGCCGAGATCGAGAAAGGCCACGTGGGGTTGCGTTATCAGAAAGTGGAGGTTCCGGGCCTGGTGCGCGAATTGCTCAACCGTTACCGCGAGCGTATCGAGGAACGGATGCTGACTGTGGACACGGACTTACCCACCGATTTGCCGCTCGTCGAAGTTGACCCCAACCGTCTGCGCTTGATTCTGGACAACCTGTTGAGTAACGCCATCAAATTCACCTATCCTGATGGGCGGATCATTGTTGGCTGCCGGGCGATCTACGGTACGTTGGGCCAGCCGACCTACTTCTCCATCTGGGTCTCCGACACGGGAATCGGGATTCCGTTGGAAGAGCAGGCGCTTATCTGGGAGCGCTTCTACCGCGTCGAAAACCCTTTGAGCCTTGAGGCTGGCGGTCTCGGAATCGGCCTGACCATCACCAAGGCATTGGTTGAGGCGCACACTGGGCGGGTGTGGGTGGACAGCACCTCTGGGCAGGGCAGCACTTTCACCGTTCTGCTGCCCATCAAACGCGGGCAAGGCGTGGGCGAGAATCTGGAGGTGACGGTATGAGCCGGGCGCGCGCCGCTTTTGTTTCGCTTTGCCACGCGGACGGCGTCGTCTTGCCGTTGCGGGTGCGGCGTTGCGACACATTCCTGTGTCGGCTGCGCGGTCTGACCTTCCGGCGTTTTCTGCCCGCTGACGAAGGACTGCTCTTTGTCGAGCATGGAGAGAGCCGGGTGGGGACGGCGATTCACATGTTCTTCGTTTTTTTCGACATCGGCGTGGTCTGGTTGGCAGCCGATGGCATGGTCATAGATGCGGTGTTGGCGAAGCCATTCCGCCCCTACTACGCGCCGCGCGCGCCGGCCCAGTATTACCTCGAAGGCCCGCCGGCGTTGCTGGCGTGGGTGCGCGTTGGAGAACGGCTTTCCATTCGCCCGGAGCCGGCGTAAGGTTATCATCGAGCGATGGAACAACGTTTTCGCCTCTGCGCGGGTAAATCCCGTGTGATTGTCCGGCGCTGCGCGTTCGTGTTGACGATGCTCGTGGGGCTGCTCGCGCTTGCGTCTCAGGCCGCGCTCGCGCAGGAAGCGGGGCCGACCGCGCCGCCCTCTGGCTACACGGTGCAGCCAGGCGACACCCTGTCGGCCATTGCGGCGCGCTTAGGCAGCAGCATCACGACCCTACAGCGGCTCAACGCGCTTCAGGATCCGCGTCATCTCTACGTTGGGCAGGTGTTGCGTCTGCCGGATGCGACCGAAACCGCCTGGACAGCCCATACCGTGACGTTGGGCGACATGCTCTCGTCGCTGGCGCAGCGCGGCGGGCTGCCGTGGGAAACTGTGGCGCGGGCTAACCGGCTCGTGAACCCCGGTCAATTGCGGGTCGGGCAGACGCTCCTTCTGCCTGATCTGTTGCCCGCAAGCGTGCTGACCACGGTGACGCCAACGGATAACCGCACGACCCTGGCGCTGCGTTATAGCATCCCGTACTGGATGGCCTTGCGCCTGCACCCTGACCCACTCTACGCCGGCGCGCTGTTTTTGCGTCCTGGCGCGGGGCCGTCGTCGCCGCTGCTGCCCTATCCCATCGCGGCGCTGACATTGACGCCGCAACCGGTCGCGCGCGGGCAGACGGCGGTGCTGGCCCTCGAAACTACGACGCCGGCAGTGTGTACCGTCGCCTATCTGGACGCGACTGCGCCGTGTTACGTGCGGGACGCCACACATCTTGTCGCCCTGCTCGCCATCCCGCCGCTGCTTGATCCCGGCGCATACGACGTGGTTGTGCAGATTCAATCCCAGGACGGCGAGACGGCGCTTACGCTGGCGCTCATCGTCGCGCCGGGCCGTTACGACTACGAGCGCATTGATCTGCCCCCTGACCGCCAATCATTGCTCGACCCGACGCTCTCGCAGCAAGAGCGCGTCAAGGTGGCGGCGCTGCGGAAGCTGCGCACGGCAGAACGCCTGTGGGAATTCCCTTTCCGGTATCCGCTGGAAGCGTCTGTCACCTCTTACTACGGCTCGCGGCGGTCGTATGGCTATGGCTTCGGCAGCTACCACGAGGGCACCGATTTCCGCGCCGAGATCGGTGCGCCGGTCTATGCGCCGGCTTCCGGCGTCGTCGTGTTGGCGGAACCGCTGGTTGTGCGCGGCAGAGCGATCCTGATTGACCACGGGGGGGGCGTTGTCACCGGTTACTGGCATCTCTCGCGCCTCGACGTGACCGTGGGACAATCCGTGGCGCAGGGTGAGATCATTGGCGCAGTCGGCAACACCGGCCTTTCCACCGGCCCGCACCTGCACTGGGAACTGTGGGTTAATGGCGTCTCGGTCAGTCCCTTGCAATGGGTGTATGGCCTCATAGGAACAGGGTTGTCAACAGATTGAAATCAGATGTTGTTGCGTGACTATCGCCGTGAAGGCTGGGACATTCGTTATCTGGAGCGCGTGGACTCGACGAACACCGCGCTGTTGGATGCGGGGCGGCAAGGCGCGTCGGGAGGTCTGGTGTACATCGCCGACGAGCAGACGGCGGGACGAGGACGCCTGGATCGGCGTTGGGTTGCGCCGCCGGGAACGTCGCTGCTGATGTCGCTGCTCTTTCGTCCCGCAGAGCCGTTCACTTACCACGCGCCGCGTATCACTATGCTCTGTGGACTGGCTTTGGCCGATGCGGTCAGTGCAGTAACCGGCATCGTCGCGCAGCTCAAATGGCCCAACGACCTCATCATCACCCGTGACGGCGTGTGGCGCAAAGTCGCCGGTATGCTCAGTGAGGTGGGTCATGTCGCGGATGCGCCACCTTTCCTCGTCGTCGGCATCGGCCTGAACGTGAATGTGCCGTCCGCCCTTCTGCCCGACCTGTCACCCAACGCGACCAGTCTCCTGGCCGAGACCGGGCGATCTGTTGAACGTGTCGCGCTGCTGGATGCTTTCCTGGGGCGCGTGGAGACATACCTGGCCGCGCTGCACGCTGGCGACGATCCACTGCCTCTGTGGCGGCGGCGTTTGGCGTGGATCGGCGCTACCGTCCTGGTTCAAACGCCAACCGGTGATGTTGCAGGTATCGCCGAAGACGTGGACGATGACGGCGCGTTGCTGTTGCGTCTGCCTGATGGTCGTCTACAGCATTTCACCGTGGGTGACGTGAGCCTGCGCGTTTGATTCCTGAAAGAGACGGCTATAATCAAACGCATAGCAAACATATAGATTCCGGAACTTCCGACTCCCGACTCCCGACTTCGGACTTCGGACTCCCGACTTCGGACTTCGGACTCCCGACTTCGGACTCCCGACTTCGGACTTCGGACTATTTTACAGGAGCATACTATGCACTATTTAGTGATTTCGGATATTCATGGCAACTTCCCTGCTCTCCAAACCGTGTTGATGGATGCGCAGCCTTTCGACGCCGTATTGTGCCTCGGCGACATGATCGGCTACGGCCCCAACCCCAACGAATGTGTGGAGCGCGTGCAAGAGTTTCCGCTGACGTGTATTGTTGGGAACCACGATTGGGGCGCGATTGGCCGGGCAGATTTGCTGATCTTCAACAACGATGCTCGTCAGGCGCTCTACTGGACACAGCACGAACTATCCACCGATAACCGCAATTTCTTGTCTGACCTGCCGACGACGGTGCAGATAGACGATCTTTTGTTGGCCCACGGCAGCCCGCGCGAGCCGATTTGGGAATATCTGGTTGACGTGCGCTCGGCCAAAGAAAATTTCGTAGGGTATGATTTCCAGGTCGCTTTAGTGGGGCACACCCACCTTCCGCTGGCGCTGGAATGGAATGTCGGTATGAACCAGGCGCGGATTCTCTTGCCCGATTGGGAAGCGCCACTACCGTTGGCCGGGCGGCGGCTGATCCTCAACCCGGGCAGCGTCGGTCAGCCGCGCGACGGCGACCCGCGCGCCAGTTACGCCATCCTCGACACCGATCAGATGACGTGGGAGTTTCGCCGTATCCCTTATCCGGTGGAGATTACACAGGAGCGTATGCGCGCCCGCGGCCTGCCACAGCGACTCATTGACCGTTTGCAGTTAGGCCGGTAGGTCGGGCGTTTTATCTGACCGAACTGGAACTTCAGCGCGCGCGCCAACGTCTTAAATGTATTATTGGCATTAAGGAGGAACGCGATGAAATACAAAATGATGATTCTTTGCCTTGCTTTGATGCTGGTTATTTCTGGTTGCGCGATGAAATACGCACGAGAGTCTGCGCCATCGTCAGCGCCAATGTCGGAAGAAAGCCAGAAGTACGATGCGACCACCGGCGGTGCTGCGCACAACCTTTCCTCGGTGGATAACTCTGCGTGGGCCGGCGAGGCGCAGACCAAGATGATCGTCTATACTGCTGAACTGTCCCTGGTCGTCAAGGATTCCGATGTCGCCCAGGTGGACATCACCCGCATGGTTGAGGGTTTTGAGGGGTACATCAGCAACTCCAGCAGCTATACATACAGCGGCGGCTTCCGACGTATTACCCTCACCCTGCGCCTGCCTGCCGACAAGTTCAACGATGCGATGCAGGCATTGCGTGATATGGCGATGGAAGTCACCCAGGAGACCATCGGCTCGCAGGATGTGACGCAGGAATACGTTGACCTGGCATCCCGTCTGCGCGCGTTGGAGGCCAAAGCCGAGCGCCTGGAAGAATTGATGGAACAGGCCGAGGACACTGAAGCCGTTCTCGCGGTTTACGAACAATTGAGTCAGACGCAAATCGAGATCGAACAAACGAAAGGCCGCATGCAATACCTGGAACGTTCCGCCGCGATGGCGACGATCACCGTCTCCCTCACGCCCGACGCCCTCTCGCAACCGATCGAGATCGCCGGCTGGCGGCCCGGCGGCGTGGCGAAGGAATCCTTCCAGGCGCTGATCAAAGCCTTCCAATGGTTGATCAATGCGTTGATCCGCATCGTCATCCTCATACTCCCGGTCACGCTTTTCATCGGCGGATTGCTCTATCTGTTCATCAAGGGCCTGCGGTTGATCTTCGGCGGTCGCAAGCGCGCGCCTAAGACTCCGCCCACGCCGCCTGTTGCAGGCGCATAATCGCATCACGAAAAAACCCGATTTTTGTAAAAAATCGGGATAGTGCCAAGTGTCACCATTGTCAAGCCCCCGAAGGGGGCACCTCGTCCGGGCACAGTTCCGGGTGATGCTCCTGCACCAGCGC
>DAOUAQ010000169.1:0-24784 GCA_034433375.1 Anaerolineae bacterium
TGGCGGAATCAAGGGGGCCAGAATCGCCCATTCACTGTCTGTCAAATCCGTAGGATATGCTTTGCGCTTCATATCCTACACTATATCACATACTTTTCAGACACGCTCTAAGGCATGGACGACAGTGTTTCACATAGCATACCGAAACTTCAGTTCAGGCGCGCTTACTTTAACGGCGGGGGATTCGTCTTAGGCGCTGTACTGCTCTACGGTCAGGCGCGCATGATGGTGGAACGAGTCTAGCACACAGACGCGACAGACTTCACGGAAACATCGGAAGGAACAGTGAGCGGTGACAATAGTCCATCCGATGGTCGGCGCACACCGACGCTTTCGCTACTTCAACGTGCCTATACGTTCAGTGTAGCACAACTACAGAAGGTTACAACTAAACTTTGTCGCCACTCCATCGCCATTTGCTGACATTACCCTGTGGCATCTGCACCCAAAATATGTGCCATAACCGCGTCTCGGTGAAAACACTTGACCGTCATCACTCGGCTCGTTATAATGAAATAGAACCTATGTTCTATACTGTTGGAATCGAGTCGCCGATGAAAATCATCTGCCTGCTCGCTGCCCATTTGCCGGTCCAGGTCGAACAGCAGGCCGGAGCGCCGGATGCCGCGCCACTCATCGTGGGAGGTCGCCCCTGGGACCCCGGCGCGGTGCTGGATTGCTCTCCGGCTGCGGCCTCTGCCGGAGTGCGCCTGGGGATGCGCCTGGCGCGCGCGGCGCAGGTGTGTCCCGGCGCGACTTTCGTCCCCGCACGGGAAGCCGTCTACCGCGAAGCCCACGCTGTACTCGAATCCGTGCTGCGCCAGTGCACCGACCGCGTCGAGACGGCGGGGCTCGGCTACCTGTTCGCCGATGTGTCCGATTTGCGTATCCCTGCAGGGCGTGACCCCGCGCAGGCGGACGTGGAACTGGCCCGATCGCTGTCGCGCGAGGTACAACAGGTCAGCCCCCTGGATGCCCACATCGGCCTGGCTCCTCAACGCTTCACCGCCGAACAAGCCGCGCGCGCCGCCCGGCCACACGGCTGGTGTCCGGTGCAGCCTGGACAGGAACGCACCTTTCTGTCTCCATTGCCCCTCGAAAGCCTGCCCCTCGATCCCGAAATGCACCGCCGTCTGCACCTGCTGGGGATCACTACACTGGGCACACTGGCGGCCTTGCCTCGCGCTGCCATCGTGCGGCAGTTTGGCGCGGATGCTGGGCTGTTCCACGACCTGGCTGCCGGACGCGATCTACGCGGCATTTACCCCGATGCCCCGCCCCTGGTGGTGGAACGCAGTCACCAATGCGAGCCGCCGTTGCGCGATGCTGGCCCCCTGATCGCGCGTGTGGCACGGCTGGGTGAAAGCGTGGCGACCGACCTGGCACGGCGCAAACATCAGGCGCAGGGAATGACGCTGGCGCTCGAAGACGAGACCGGGAAAACGCACATCGTCAGTACCGCCGTCGAACCACCCACGGCGGACATCGACCAACTCAAACGCCAAGCCGTGGGACTGGCAACCCGCGTCACCCTTACTCGCGCCGTGAGCCGTGTCACCCTGACGCTGTATCCCTTGCGTCCGGCCTATCTGGCGGCGACGCAGCTGGCCCTGTTTTCCGCCCCTACCGACGCGCGCGGGCGCGCCCTGCAGGAGACCTTGCGGCGGCTGCGCCAGCGCTTTGGCGAACTGATCGTCATCGTGGCGTCGCTGCTGGCCCCGCCCGGCCCGCGCGCGATCCAGACCACGCTTGACGCTGCCGGGCAACCGTTGGCCCTGGTGTGGGATCAACGCTTTCACCCCGTCGCCCGTGTCTACGAGCACTGGCGCGAACGGCGGCGCTGGTGGACGCAGCCGGTGCTACGCGACTACTACCGCGTCGAACTGCGCGATCATCAAGTCAAGATCGTGTTCCGCGACCTGGCCAGTGATATCTGGTATCTGGAACGGTGGTGGCGCTGGTGAAACTCCAATACATCGAACTGCACGCCCATTCCAGCCACAGCTTGCTGGACGGTGTTGTGTCCCCGCAGAGCCTGGTCGAGCACGGCTCCACGGCACGGGCGTCGCCCAGCTGCCCCAGCGCATCTGCTGCCTTCTGGCACACATACTTGTCGCTATCCTTGAGCGCGGCACTGAGCGGCTCCACGGCACGGATGTCGCCAAGCTGCCCCAGCGCCTCCGCCGCGTCCCTGCACACACCCGGGTAGCCATCCTTGAGCGCAGCGATGAGCGGCTCCACGGCACGGGCGTCGCCAAGCTACCCCAACGCCCACGCCGCAAGCTGGCGCACATCCTTGTCGCTATCCTTGAGCGCGGCGATGGGCGGTTCCGCGGTAGGCGCGCCAAGTCGCCCCAATGCCTTCGCCGCGTTCTTGCGCACATCCTCATCGCTATCTTTGAGCGTGGCGATGAGCGGCTCCACCGCGGGCGCGCCAATCGCCACACATTGATCCCATTGCGGTTCGGCAATCCAGTATGTTGCCCACGCCTCGTTCCGGTCCGGCTGCCAGCCGAGTGCGTCTAGCACCTTCGCTGCACGCTGGCGCACATCCTGGTCGCTATCCTTGAGCGCGGCGATGAGCGACTCCACGCCAGGCGCACCAAGTTGTCCCAATGCCTCCGCCGTGGCTTGGCGCACATCCTTGGCGCTGTCCTTAAGCGCAACAATGAGCGGCTCCACGGCACGGGCGTCACCCAGCTGCTTCAACGCCCCCGCCGCGTCCTTGCGTACATACACGACGCCATCCTTGAGCGCGGCGATGAGCGGCTCCACCGCGGGCGTGCCAATCGCCACAGATTGATCCCATTGCGATTTGGCAACCCAGTATGTTGCCCCCGCCTCGTTCTGGTCCGGCTGCCAGCCAAGTGCATCTAGCGCCCCCGCCGCACGCCGGCGCACACTCCGGTCACAATCCTTGAGCGCGGCGATGAGCGGCTCCACGCCGGGGCGCCAAGTCGCCCCCGTGCCTCCGCCGCAGCCTGGCGCACATCCTCATCGCTATCCTTGAGCGCGGCGATGAGCGGCTCGACGGCACGAGCGTCGCCGATCTTGCCCAGCGCCTCGGCGGCGTGGCACACCATCCGGTCATCATTCCCAAGCGCAGCAATCACGGTTCTAAATGCCCCCGGTCGATTTGTTCTAGCGCCCAGGCGGCAGCCTTACGGACGGCTTCTTCTTCGTCTTTCTCTAGCACATCTGCAAGATAAGACTCTGCTTTTTTATCTCTTATCACGCCCAAGGCGTATGCCGCAGCAACTGCCGCCCGCATAGCCCGCTTCCTGTTTTGGATAGCATCCCAACACCAGGCAACCGAAATTGGATCGGTCACTTGCCCGCTCATAAGCATATAGCGGTAGGTCCAACTGTTCAATATGGTGATGAACAGGTAACATTGTTGTTTATGCCCCAAGTACAGGGCAAGTTCTTCTATTTTGCCTAATAAAGTTTGCTCATCCTCGACACCCTGGATAAAGGGGGTTACGGTATCAATCGTGATTTGCCGTATTGCTCCAACGAGTATTTCTGCGAAGGCGAGCTCTATATAGCCAATGAGCACATGCTCAAGTGCCGCCAGCGCCCTCATTCCGCCAATTTTCCCCAGCGCCTCAGCGGCTTCGCGGCGCACGTCTTTATCCGCATACTCTAACGCCACAATCAAACCGTTCACATTTCGCGTTGCGTAAAGTCTCTGAATATCTATTGTTTCTGGAGACATTCTGCCCTCCTACTGGGGATAATACACCACTCGACTCCAAAGCCGATAGATGCGGTGATACGAGTCCTCCACCAGGAAGCCGAAGCCCAGCCCATAACTGCCGCTGTCGGGCGTTTCGATGCGGAAATGCTCGCAGATAGCGCTCTCGCTGCCAAAGGCACGGATTTCGGACTCAACAAATGCCAGAATCCCTTCGGTCAGGTCAAGCGGTTGGGGCTGATGCAGGGGATGCGCTTCCTTCCAGCGGCGAAAGCAAAAGGTGAGGGCGAAATCGGAAACGAAGCGCGCCTGGGTAAGATACCCCTGCTGAAAGTCATCGGCGCGCTGGGCAAAGACGGCGTACTTGCTCCCGCCGCACACGTCCAGCAGGGCAAGCGCCGCGCCCAGGTTCTGCCGCGTATCGTGCCGGACATCGAAGTAGAGCAGACCGAAAGACGATGTGGTCAGCTCGACCTTGCGCAGGATGTCCTCCATTGACCTGCCGAACGGATGGCGTCTTTCTTCCCACGCAAAAGGCTCCCTGGCAATGGCTGCCAGGTTGGTCGGAGAGTCCTCATCTCCTACTAGTTGACCGGGCAGAGCGATTACCTTTTGACCGTGGTTGTTTTCAAAAGTAAGCATCTTTCCTCCAAAACTTTCATCCTTCCTGCCATAATACTTCCATCGCCTGCCGCGCCGCCGTGGATTTGGTCTGCCAATCCCGTCCAGCGTTGTCCAGCAGCACATAGCGTGGATGGGCGTCCCACACCTGCCGCAGCAGATGATCCAGACAGATGGCTTCTTCCGGGGTTTCGGGGTGGTGCGCCTCGGGGGAAGGTCGATAGGCGTACGCCGCACCGTCCGCCGCGGTGACCAGATGGACGACGGCGGCGTAACGGCAATAGTGTTCCTGCCGCGTGGTGGCGGTGAGTGTGAAGAACTCCTCCTCCGGCCAGCCGCGCGCCAGCCAGTAAGCCAGCGAGACCAGGCTGCCACGATGACACAGCACCAGGCGCGGGGCGGCTCCTGCCAGCCCGCGCCGCAGACCGTCCTCCAGCGCCATTTGCAGGCTGACCATCACCTGCTGGAAGCGCGGCTCGCGGACCGAAATGCCCAGGCCGGGCATCAGGGCGATGGCTTCGGGCAGGGCAGCAACTCGACTGCGCCAGGCAGGATCGCGAAGCAGTTCTTCTATCAGCGCCGTCTTGCCGCCGCCCGGCCCGCCGGTGAGGACGATGAAGCGCAGGGTCATAGGGGAAACGCTACGCCAATGCCTTCGTCAACATGATAATCATAATGATCGAACTGGCCCTCATTCACGCGTTCATCGGTATGGGGAACGCATATCGCGGCGCGCTGAGCGAGAATTTGCTGTTTGTCAGCCGTGGACAGGATGCCCTGATGGTAGATTTTGACCAGCGCCCTGGCGGCGGCTTGGCGCATGTCGCTATTCTTATCCCCGAGCGCGGCGATGAGCGGCTCCACGGCGCGGGGGTCGCCCAGTTCGCCAGGGCGCGGGCGGCGTCGTAGCGTATCTCCCAATCTTTCTGATACCCCAGCGCTTTGACCAGCCCGTTCACATCGCGGCGGGCTTTCATATTTTCTATGTTGGGTGGTCCAAACAATGACATGTCCTGCCTCCTTTCGGTTATGTAGGACAAATACGGCTCAGAGGGGGAAATCCACCCCAATGCCACCGTTATCCGAGTGTTTATCGAGATGGCTGAAATCAGAATACGATTTATCTTGATGCGCATCCGAGTGTTGCTTGACGATGACGCTTCTATTGGAAAGTATCTTCGACCTAATCGCATCAGGAATTTGCGCTCTTCGATAAATCTTTACAAGAGTTTGGGCAACAATTTTCCTCTCCCATGCAGCCTTGCGAACGCCTAGCCACTTTTGCAATTCTTCTACAAGGTAGTCAACTATTCGTGGATCATCATAGTTCCCCAGCGCTTCTGCTATTTTCATTTTTAAATAAGGACTGGCTTCTTCTGCCCACCGCTCTATTAGCGCTTCAGCTACCCGTTGGTCATAAATATCTCCCAGAGCCACAATAGCTGTTTCTCTATGTTCCGGCTTGAACGTATCGAGCAATGCGATCAATGGCTCAACCGCGGGTGCGCCTATGGCCGATAGAGCGTCGGCAATCGCACGATGCGACTCGGCATCTATGCGCTTAAATTCGCTCGTGAGAACCTGAATCAAAGGGCGTATAGCACGCTCGTCACGGAATGCAGCAAGAACCTTTGCGTGAGCAACAACACTGATTCTCTCTTCTTTTTTGATGACCTTGGTAATTCTTGTTACTGCACACTTATCCCCTAGCTCTATCAAAGTAGTGACAGCCGCATCCCGCACACGAGAATCGTCGAGCATTTCTATCAGAACATCAATTGTGCGCGAATCACTGTTTTTTCTCAAAGCCTCAATTGCCCTACGACGCACGCTTTCTTCCTCATACTCATTCTTGACCACATTTATCAACGAATCCACGGTGCGAGCATCGCTAATCTCCCCCAAGGCTAAAACTGCTCCTGCACGCGCTAATGGAGTACCTCCCCTGAGTGCCGCAATCAGCGATTCTACAGCAGGCGAGCCAATCTCGCTCAGTGCTTTGATGGCCGTCTCACGTATATTTTCATCTTCATACCTCAGCGCCTTGATCAGCCCTTGCACATCGCGGCGGGCTTTCATTTTTTTCACATTGGGTGGACCAAAGAGAAACATTTCGCCTCCTTTTTGTTCAATCGAGCGGCAATCCTGCCGCTTCCCAGCGCTCTGCGGATACATCCAACGCCTGCAGCGCGGCGCGCAGTTTTACACGCGCCTGCTCCTGCAAGGCTGTGCAATCGGCGGGCGGGGCGTGCAGGTCGGGGCCGGCGCGCCAGGCGCGGCAGTAGCCGCCGCACAGGTAACGCCAGGCACAGGCGCGGCAGTGCGGCGTGCTATCTACGGTGGTGGTTTTCAGAGCGTTGAAGCGTTCGCTCTCTATCACCTCCTTCAACCCTCGTTCAAGGGCGTTGCCCAGCCAAAAGGCGGCGCCGTGCAGGGCATAACAGGGAGAACAGGCACCATCGGGGGCGATGTAAACGTTCATCCCCAGCCCGCAGGTGGCGTGAATTTCTGCCCGCTGGGCAAGCGCTTCGGCGCCGTCCTTTTCCAGGGAAGTATGCGGCCCCAGCGCCGGCGGATGGGCGGCGGCGCGTCCCAGCGGCAGCGGGGGGCGGATGCGCACCGGCGACCCCAGTTCCTCCCCCAGGGCGCGCACCGCCTCGCCTTCCCAACTCTGCGCCTGCGCGGCGTTCAGGACGGCGGCGAGCATCAGCGGCAGGGCGGGCGTCGCCTCGCGCAGGCGGCGCAGGTTGACCACCGTGCGGGCGTAGGTCCCCGCGCCGCGGCGGACGTCGTGGGCAGCTTCGCCGCCGTCCACGCTGACGATGACCTGATCAGCAGCGCGCGCCAGCGCCGCGGCCAGTTCGGGGGTGAGCGGGTAAGCCAGGTTGGTGCGCAGAGCCAGGCGCGCCGGGCGCAGCGACGGGCGCAGCACTGCCAGGCCGTCCAGCAGGGCTTGCCGCTGCGGGTGCGCCAGCGGTTCGCCGCCGGTGATGACCACTTTCTGGAAGTCCAATCGGGCCGCCTCCCCGGCCAGGCGCAGCACATCGGCAACAGGCATCGTCTCGCGGCGGGCGGGGCTGCCCTCGGCGTAGCAATGGGCGCAGGCCAGGTTGCAGGCGTAGGTGACGTGCAGATAGGCGTTGACCAGGCGCTCTTCGGGCTGCTGCACGTGCCTCTGAAGCGACGCCACGCTCTGCCGCGCCACCTCGCGGTTGGTGACCAGCCCCGCCCGCTCCAGCCGCTCCACCGCCTCTTCCACCGTACCGCAGGCCCCCAGCGCCACCGCCGCGGCGACGCGCCGCGCCTGCGGCAGGACTTGACTCGGGTGCGGCCCGCCGCGCAGCAGCGTCAGCAATCTGCCCTTTTGCAGCAGGCCGTGACGGTCCACGCCGCGCTCGGCCACTGCCTGCAGGTTCTCCTCGGAAAAGACCTCCGCCAGCGCCCGCTCGGTGACCACGTCGAAGAAGCGGCGGTAGGCGGCGCAGTACGGGTCGCGCCGCGCCGGGTCCCAGCGTCCGCCGTTCGCCGCCAGGGCATCATAAGGGCATCCGCCGCGGCAGATGGCCCAGTGCTGACAGCCCCCGCAGGTCTCGGCGACGCGATCCTGCCGTTCCCGCCACCTCTGCCAGACCAGTGACTGCGCCAGGTCATCAGGCGAAGGGCAGTTGTGAACGTTGCCCAGGCGGAATGCGGGCATCCCCGCCCAGCGCTGGCAGGGGGTGATCCAGCCCTGCGGGTCCACGGCCAGGTGTCTGCCGATGCAATCGGTAAAGGTGCAGATGCCGCCCTGCCCAGCGGAGATGCTGCGGCACATTGTATCCAGCGTACTGATGCGGATGCGGTCGAGATGATTCAGGTAACGCTCCAACAGGTGGAGCAGCAAGTCCCCGAAGGATTCGGGCGGGAGCGTCCAGGGCGAATCGGGCCGGCTCAGGGGCGGGACCGAAGCGTGGATGCTGAAGCCCAGCCCTTGCTGCTGGAAGAAATCGAAAATCTCATCGGCCCGCGGCGTGGTGGCAGGCGTGAAGGTGCAAATGCAGCCGACGCTCAACCCCTGGGCGCGGGCGCGCTGCACCCCGGCCATCGTCCGCCGAAAGTAGCCCCCGCCGCGCTGGGCGTCGTTGATTTCCTCGGGGCCGTCCAAGCTGGTGCCCAAGCCCACTTCATATTCGCCGAACAATGCGCACAGGTCATCCGTCAGGAACCACAGATTGCTCTGAATGGCGAATTTGACCGGGCGCGGGGCGAGTCCGTCGCGCAGCAGTGGCAGCGCCTGGCGGTAGAAGCGCGCGCCCGGCAGGAGCGGCTCGCCGCCGTGGAAGGTAATCTCCAGCGGTTCCGTCCCGCCCCAGCGCTGCTGCCAGCGCACGGCCGCTTCCAGCGTCTGATGGGACATGGCGCCATTGCCCTGGTGAGGGCCGAAACAATAGGCGCACTGCGCCGGGCAGGCCAGTGTGGGCAGGAGCATCAGGTGGCGGGATGAATCTGTCATACCCCTTTCTCCTCCTTTTCCCGGCAGGCGGAGATGAGTTTCAACAATTTCCCTCGAACAGGAGTTTCATAGACGTCTTCGTAATCGTGCTCAGCATCCCAGACCACGCGGTAGGTGACCGGTTCGGAAATGTGCTGCAGGAAGTGCTCCAGGATAGGGATCATCTCTGGGGTACACATTTCTTTCATCTCATCGGATACTGACCACTCTTCCGCGCTCCCAATCGGCTGCAACGTTGCCCAGTAGGGATAACGTGAAGCGATGTCTTGCATGAGGGCAATTTCCTTTTCGCACTCGTACGCAATCTGCCTGAGAAAAGTTTTTCGATCCTCGTCGAAACCTTCCAGGCTTTGCTCATCAAGCAGCCAGGGCTTTACCTTGGTCTTGGCGCGCGAGTGGAGAAAGCCTTCGACAAGAGAACGGCCTATGATAAAGTAAGCCAAAACCAGAAGAGAAAGGTATAGAAGCGCATCAAGCCAGTCCATCGCAGAAGCCCTCTAAACGAAAGCCAGGAACAGAAACGTCCCAATGATCAAGCCTGCGCCCAGCAAATAGCCGGAGAGACCATCTTCAAACATGAAGAAGAGGGCTTCAATGCCGATGAAATCTTCCGGGCCTCGCAGGCGCGCCCTCTGCACGGTAAGCACGATGATATACCACACCGACAGAGCCATGGCAATGCCCAGGAAATCAAAGGGAGAGATAAACTGTGCCCAGGCAGGCAGCCAGTGTGGAGCCAATTGCTCAAGGATAAAGCCGATCAGCGCGACGAGCGGTATCAGCAGATAGAGCGGCAGGCAGAGAAGGACGAGCAGAGCGTTCAGGCAGTTGGATAGGTCGCGCATGGTTTCTTAACCTTTGTTATACATGGATACCTCATTGTCGCTCAATCAACAGCGATTAAACTTTTGATTCGCTGAAATGTGGCAGAACCTATACCAGACACTTTCATCAGGTCATCTACATGAGAGAATCTACCATATCTTTGCCGGTAGGCGATAATATTTTGTGCCACTTTTGGCCCAATCCCAGGCAATCTCTGCAGTTCTTCCACTGTTGCAGTGTTGATATTTATCAGAGAAGGCGTTGTCGCCTTGTTCGCATCCGAAGACCCCCAGAAGGGATTTAAGCCCATATAACCCAGGATGGTACCTACCCAACCCATATAACCCAGGATAAAGCCTACCAGGAAGCCAGGTATTCCTCCCTTGGCCCCCCAAAGTCCATTTGCAATTGTTCCAAGAATTACCCCTCCAAGAAACGTTCGCGCGCATATTTCTATCAATTGCCACAATCCGAACTCGCTTTTGCGATTACCTGATTTTTCAGCCAATAGTGTCCGAGCTACCTCTTGCAGGTCTTTTGGTAATCGCTCAATTTTTTCTGGATGAGCAATAGCGTCTGTCAGCAGAGCCAGTGCCTTGGGATCTTGCACGAGTTGTTGTAAACGCCATGCAGCGATCTCCCTGTCCCTGACCTGCCACCATGAAGGTGGCGCGTTTTCTTCATCCCAACGTTTTGCAAGAAGGTAAGCCAATCCAAAACCCAAAAGAATGTTGAGCAGTGTGCCAATCTTGAACTCGTACTCCAAATCCATTCCCCAGCCCCAAAAGCCGCCGGCAGCGGCAAAAAGGAGAAAAAGGGATATTCGCAGCACAGAAGCGGTGGTTTTGTGAGCCCGTTCTTTCTTGAGCACTTCTTCCTTTCTATCCCACAGCCATGACGGCTCGTCGCTTTCGCCAGTCACATAAGGGGGGAGGTATAGAAAATTTGGCTCAAAGAGGGCAACCTGAACAAGTTGAAGTAGTAAACCGCCAAACAATGCACCCGCAACCGCCAACGGAAGCGCCGCATCCGGATGGAAGACTTTGGTCAATACAAACCAGCCCAGCGCTGCGCCGCCGCCGATGAAGAGAGCTAATGCCAATAAGGTAATGACAATAAACAGGAACACAGGGCCAATGTTCTCGAAAGCCTTTCGGATTTTCCTGCGCTGCTCCATAGCCTCGGGACGATTGCGGCGATAGGCGCGCTGACGTTGCTGGTGGTCTTCCTCGCTCCCTTCACGCACGCCGCGCAATAAAACGCCACAATACGGACATTTTGCCACATCTGGACCTGGCAAAGTTTCACCACAATTACCGCAGGAATAGGTGTACAAGGCTTTCTCCTACAAGACCAACTTGAGTACAACGACCGCCGCAATAACGCCTGCCAGCAACAGGTAACCGGACAGATCATCATCAAAGATAGCAAAGGCGATTTCGAGACAGCAAGATTCCATCCCGCTACTCCGCCGCCTGTCCATGACCATGGCGTTGACAATCAGATACCACAAAAACAGACCGACAGCGATGACCAAGAACGTCTCAGTGGCAATGAACGCCAGCCCTGGCGGCAACCAGCCGAGTACGAGAGAATCAAACGCCTTCCCTGCCAGCGCCGCGAGAGGAGCCAGCAGGTAAAGCGGCAGGGTCAGCAGAACAAGGATGGCGTTCAAACAGTTGGAGACTTGACGCATCTTTTGTCACTCCTGGAGTAGAAAAACAGGACTGCCTCCTCAGGCATCGCGCTTCCAGCCCTTGACCCACAATGTGCTGACCACCGCCAGCACAAGGACAGGCAAAGCCCCTACCGACCAGAGGACAGCCGACAACAAACCGTTTTCGTCCAGCGGAAAGAGATTATGCCATTGCTGTGCATGCCGCCGCACAGGTCAATGCCGGCGTCTTCGAACGCCTTTTTGTCCTCTGCGGTCAAGCCGCCCTCAGGGTGACGGGCGGCGTAATTATCCAGACCCATCATGCGCCTCTTCGTTCCTTTGCCATCTCTTCTAGCTTACGCCGCACGCCTTCGGGACGCAGCCAGCCGTAGCCGCGATAACCCAGTTCGGTGAGCAGTTTTTGAAAGTCTTCCTGCGTCCATTGTGGTTTGCCCTGGCGGCTCAGACCGTCAGGACCGTAGGGAGTATGCAGGGTGAGGAAGATCTCCAGGTAGGGGCGGGCACCTTCGTCCCAGTCGGCGGGGTCAGGGAAGTCTAGGTCCCAGTCCAGAGCCCAGATGCGGATAGTGTTATCCCAGCTGCCTGAAACTACGTAACGCCCATCAGCCGAAATTGCCACAGAGCTTACCCTATGCGTGTGCCCTTGCAGGCAAGAAATTTCTTCGCCACTCAATGAATCCCAAACCCGAACTGCTTTATCATCGCCGCCGGAAATTAGGAATTTCTGATCTGGCGAGAACACAACGGTTCGTATAATACCCTTATGTCCTCCAAGACGGCAGACCTGTTGATCCTTTTCGAGATTCCAAACATCTAGAAGGGTAACCCCATTATCATCGTGAGTTCCAAAGGTAGCGAACCGACCATCTGGTGAGACATTGAAGCAGGTTATGCGTCCTAGGATTTTTGTATCTGACAAGAAACTACCTACACAACGACCCTCCTGTATAACTTTATCTCCACCATATCCTACACTTATGGACCAAAGATCCCAGACAGATAAAGTATTTGTATTATTAGCCGAAATAACATAACGCTCGTTTGGTGAAAAGATACAATATTTAGGCTTTTGATGGGCGATATTTCTTGGCAACCATCTTAGACGTCTTATTTCCCCCTCGGAAATATTCCAAAGATAAGCAAATACTTTTCCGGAAAGCGGATCGCCGCTTTGGGTTAGAGCCAAACGGCCTTGTGGAGATAACGTAGCAAATTGGATCCCTGCATAGAACGGCAAGTCACGTCTTCCATCCAGGCGTGCAACCTCGATTCCTTTTGTTATGTCCCACACAATCAGAACATTGCCGCACGCAGAAAGCGCTATTTTGCCGGCGTGTGAAATAGAAACATAACCAATACCACTCCTATGACCTTCCAAGCAGTGTAATTGCTTGCCAGTATCTACGTCCCAGAGTCGCACAGTTTTATCTTCGCTTCCCGAAATCACATATTTGCCGTTCGGAGAAATAGCACAAGCGTAGATATCCTCGAAATGACCTTCTAAGGTCCATAACAACCAGGCGTCTCTCAAACCGAATCGAGTACCTTTCTGACCGCATTCTGCAAGCAGCCCAATGATATTTCTATCTCGCTCATAAGTGGGTACAATTTGAGCTTGGCGCAAGATTTGGTGGGCTTCCTGATATTTTCTAACACGAATCTTGGACTGAGCACTGCGAAAGAGTCTTTTTGCCGTTACTTGACGTTCCGCAATTTCGGCGTACTCTTCCGAGCGACAGAGAATGGGGTAAACCGGGATACTTTTCCAATTTTGTGGATAGTTGATCTCCCAGATGTAGACGAAACCTCCTCCACACGTGATTGCCATACTCGAGTCTGGAGAAAAGCAAACGGATGTCACCTGATCCTGATGATTCAATAGGCAACGAATCTCCCTACCCGTTTTGATTTCCCACAAGCGAGCAGTTTTATCAGCACTGCCCGATATGGCAAATCGTCCATCGGATGAGACATCAATAGAAACTATGTAGCCTGAATGAGCCTTAAACGATAAGACGGGTTGTCCATCTGCCAAATTCCATAAACAAAGAGTGCTATCTCCATTTCCCGACAGCGCAAAGTCACCATTCGGAAAAAATTTCACCGCGATGGGGTCATCTACCAACATTCGACGAACTTCCCGTTTTCTTCTCAGATCCCATAGATGTATCAAATTGTCATATCCCCCCGATATCAAAAGATGACCAGATGGTGAAATAGCAAGAGTGCGTAGTCCTTCTCCCCCTTCCCATTGATAGATTTTCTCTCCGCGTGTGGGATTCCACACGCTGATAGATCCATGAGCCTCACCAGAAAATACATATTGGCCGTTAGGGCTAATAACTAACGCCATTACATCACCGTTCTGTATTAGAAAATCCGTTTTACTCAAGAAACGGATTACCCCTTTTGCAGATACATCCCAGCGAACGATTCCTTTTTTGCATCCCCAAAATACAAACTTGCCATCAGGTGAAAAAGCGAGACCGCTTGGCCAGCCTAGTCCTCCGCAAAGATATCGGTGTTTTTTATCAGTGTTCAAATTATATGAGACTACTGCGGGTATATTTATATTCGGCTCTTCCACAAAAGCTACAGATTGGCCGTCAGATGAAAAACATGCAGGTCCGTTCCCAACAATCTTCTTTTTCAAGTTTATTTTTGGATGCATTGCATAACCAAGAATATCTAGAAATGTTTTATCTTTTATTCTGTCTTTAATTTCTTCCACACATTCAAATTTTCCCTGTTCCAAATAAATCCACCCCAGCATAGACCAGAATTCTGGTCGAGATTGGTACTTCTCCTCGAGCGTCTTGAACTCTTCTAAAAAGCGACTGCCCGGTATCTCCGCTCTCTGCCAACGGTAATACCCGTAATTGAAATTCGCCTCCAAATGCGCCGCGTCAACCTGTAGTGCTTCCTGCCAGCACTTTACGGACTTTTCTTCCCGTCCCAGGTCCAGCAAACTCACCGCTTTGTTGTTCAAACTATCCGCTCGCAACTCCGCCGCCTTCGGCTTTTCCCGCGGATACGAATGCCCCACCTCCTGCTCATACACCGCCTGCACCCGCTCCGCCACCTCGTCCATACTCTGCGGGCGCTTCGCCACCTCGTTCTCAAAGCACTGTCGCAGTAACGCCGCCAGCGCCTGCGGCATGCGCGGCAAGCCCTTCACCCCGCCTGTCTCCAGATAGTCCTCCAGCGCGCTCGCCGCCACATCGCCGGATTTCCAGGTCACCTCGCCGGTGAACATCTCCAGCGCCAGCACGCCCCATGCCCAGATGTCGCAACGGGCGTCCACATCCGCGCCAAGCACCTGCTCCGGCGCCGCGTAAGCCTGGGTATTATAGCCCTTCATCCCCACCAGCCCAAAGTCGGTGACCTTCGCCACACCCTCCGGCGTCATCAGCACGTTGTCTGGCTTGACATCCTGATGCACCAGCCCCTTCTCGAGGGCATACCCCAGTCCCCAGGCCACCTGAATGGCTACATCCAGGATCTGCTCCAGCGTCCGCAGTTTGCCTGCACGAATCCAATCCGTCAGACTGCCGCCCTCCACGCACTCGGCGAAGACGCGCGGCACACCGCCCAGGCTGCGCACGTAGTAACAGGTGACGATGTGCGGATGCAAGCCCAACTCCACCCAGGTCTCGGCTTCGCGGGTGAACTGCTCGCTCCCGCCGCTCTGGTTCAGCCTCGCAGGCAGAGGCGTTTTCACCGCCAAGTCAATGTTCCAGGATTTGTGATGGACGCGGTAGACCGCGCCCATTCCGCCCCTGCCCAGTTCCCCCTTGACTTCATACAGGTCTAAAATCACCTCGCCCGCTTGCCATTCCAGGGGAATGTCGGCTTTCTCAGAGCGCGGCGGCGCAGGCGTCTTGGGCTCTCGGCTGGGTACCGCCTGAATGAGAACAGGTTTTGGTTCAGAAAAAATCTCCCCTGCTTTCGTCTGTTTCTCCCCGCGGCAATCAGAGCAGAGTGCATCTTCTTTGCGCAACGGGGCGAAATCCAGACCACAGCGGATGCAGAGGTAGGTTGGCGGCGCGGCGGTTTCGTCTTGGGAGTACAGCACCGTGCCTTGGGTCTGTTGCGCGCCGCGCGTTTCGGCGGGCGCGCGCGCTTGCAACGGCGCTTCGGGCGGTCCGCCGCACCGGGGACAGAAGGCAACCTCCGGCGCGGCGGGGTAAAAGTCACTGCCGCAAACGATGCAGAGGTGGGTGGGGGAGGCGACTTCGTCCGTGTGGTAGAACACCGTGCCCTGGTCCCCCTGGGGCTGAGACGCGCTATCCTGGCCGGCGGTGTAGAGCACCGTGGGCTGAGGCCCGCTTTCGGGTGGGGGCGCTTCGGGCGGCCCGCCGCAGGCCAGGCAGATGGCATCATCGGGGCTGGCAGGGACGAAGTCACGGCCACAGACGATGCAGAGGTGGGTGGGGAAGGCGACTTCGTCCGTGCGGTAGAACACCGTGCCCTGGGACCCCTGGGGCTGAGACGCGCTATCCTGGCCGGCGGTGTAGAGCACCGTGGGTTGGGACCTGCTTTCGGGTGGGAGCGCTTCGGGCGGCCCGCCGCAGGCGGGGCAGATGGCGGCGTCCGGCGCAGAAGGGTAGAAATCACGGCCACAGACGATGCAGATGTGGGAATCGCACTGTTGGGTCATACACTTCCCTGTTTCATGGCACCCATTGTTTCGAGAGCCTCGGCTGCTGCATTGCGCAAATTTTCGTTTTCATCACCTTGCAAGGCAGTGAGCGTCTCAATTGCGCGTATGTCGCCAATTTGTCCTAGTGCTTTAGCAGCGGCTATATGCACATTGCTCCCTGCTATCTTCTGGAGTTGGGCTGGTTCGACCTCAACTCCACCCAATCGCGCCATCTCCTTTGCAATTTTCAGACTATGGTCTCGACTCTTGAGCACCGTGATAAGAGCCTCCACGGACTGTTGGCCTCCCAGTTGCCCCAGCGCCTCTGCTGCTACTTCAGCCAACCTACGAACTCCTAAAACCACCGCAATCAGATGGGGTATGGCGCGTTGATCGCCTAGTTGCCCCAGTGCCCTGGCCGCATCACAGCGCATTTCCTCATCCAACATGGGGGCTCTCAATACATGAATCAAACCTCTTACATTCCGGCGATCTTTCATTTTCTCTACGTTGGGTGGACCAAATAGGAACATTTTCGACTCCTTTTCTGACAGACTAAAAGACAAGCCACATCGCAGTTATTGCGCCGTTTGTTTCGATGATTATGGAGCCGACTCCAACAGCGCTAGACGGAACTCTTCTGCGCTCTGGAAGCGTCCTTCCGGTTTCATCGCGATGGCTTTGTTGACCACCTGGCACAGGCGCCGCGGCAGGTTGCTGTTCCGTTTTTCCAGCGGCACGCGCGGGTCGTTGAGAATCATTTGTTGCGGCGTGCGGGTCAGGCGAACGACTTGACCGCTGGCAATCTGCCAGGGCGACGGAAAATCGGGCAGGGGCGACTGCCCGCTCAGAAGGTAGTAGAGCGTGACGCCCATCGCATAGATATCCACCGTTGGTTGCGCTCGCTTGAAATTGATGATTTGTTCTGGCGGCATGTACATCCAGGTGCCGGCATATTCCCCGGTGCGGGTGATGGTACCGCCGTGTTTTTCGTAGGAGCGGGCAAAGCCGAAATCGGCAATCTTTGGCAGATTTTTTCCGTTTTGCGGGAAGAGTAAAATGTTCTCCGGCTTTAAATCGCGGTGGACAAAGCCATTGCGATGACAATACTCCAGCCCGATCAGGGAATCGGCGAATAGCAAGACCATTTCTTTTGGGGGGAGCCGAACCTTGCCATCCTTGCCAATAAACTGTAAAAAGTCACCGCCCGGGACAAACTCTAAAACAAAGTAAGGAAAGTTGCCCTCTTTTCCAGCTTCGTACAGACGGACAACATGGGGATGAACGAGTTCCTGCATGATGCTGATTTCGCGCAGGAAGCGCCGCTGGAGTCTCTCCTCACTCTTGATCTCTTCCAACATCATCTTGACAGCCGCGATGCGCCCCGTTGCCGGATGCCGGGCTTGATAAACCTCGCCCATCCCTCCTTTCCCCAACCTTTTGATAGTACGCCATTCGCCGATGCTACGCTTTTGCAAGGCACCCTTGGTACAAGATTCGCACAGGTAGAGCGCCACCTCCCGCAGTTCGGCGGCGCGTCCGTCGCTTTTGGCCATCTTGGTCACATCTCGGTTGCACTGCAAGCACAGATACCGTTCGGCGGCGCGGGCTTTTTCCTCGCGCTGACGCTCTTCTTTCACCTGTGTCTTGCAGTTGGCGCACATAAAGTCGGTTGCGTGAACACTCCCTTTACGCAAGTCTGGCAAGGCAGCCAGCTTTTCCCCGCAACGAATGCACAGCCATTCCACTTCTTGCGCCTTTTCCGGCTCCGATGGTGTAGTTTGAACCGGCAGTGGCTTGGCTGGCTTGTCTTTTTTCGGGAGGCCTTGCGTCCACACTTCTGTCTTGTGGGATGGCGGCGGCGGAAGAATAATCTCAAAACCCAAGACGGTATCCCGCCCCGCGCGAACACGGTCGCCCTCTTGCAGGGCTTCTTTCTGGATGCGGCGCGGCGGCTCCCCCTCCCGTAGCAGAAACAACCCATTGGTGCTCATGTTATCCTGCAGGTAACAATTCGGCGGGCGGACCTCCAGGACAAAATGCGCCCGCGAGACGGTTAGGTCTTCTTTCCCCAGGCGCCAGTGGGCTTGGCAATCCACATCGTCGCGTCCGACCAAAATGTTGGTGGCTTCCTCTTCGGATTCGCCCGGCGCAGGGAAACAGTACTCTTGACCCTGATTAGGTCCTTCCACAACGCGCATAACGACTTTCATTTTTCTACCTCCTGTTGATTTGCCAACACACGCTCCGGCGTCGTTGCGCCGTGCAATACTTGAACGAGAACGACGGTAAAGTTGTCCGGGGCGCCCCTTTGTTCGACCAGTTGAGCGATTTGCGCGCAGGTTTCGTGCGGCTCGTTCCCGCTTTGTAACGCGCGGGCGATTTCATCATCGCTCACAACGTCGCTGACGCCATCGGTGCAGAGAAGGATGCAGTCGTTGTTCCGCACATCGTGATGCACGATTTGCGGAGCCAGCAGCGCGCCGCGTCCCAATGCCTGGCTGAGCACACTGGGCGGCGGCAACTGCTCGTCCGATTGCGGCAACTTGCCAGCGCGGCGGATTTCGTTGAGCAACGTGTGGTCTTCGGTCAGGCGCTGCAATCGCCCGGCGCGAAAAAGATAAGCACGGCTGTTGCCGATATGTCCCACCCAGAACGATCCCTGCGAGAGGAGAATCCAGCATACCAAGGCAGTCGTCCCCATACCGCGATAGCGCTCTTCGGCCTCGGCAGCCTTGCGGATCTCCTGGTGGGCATCCAGTAACCCATCGCTGATTGCTTTCTCAGGGCGGTCTTTCTCGGCCTTGCTCAGATGGCGGTACAACGCCTCAATCGCGATGCGGCTTGCCACTTCGCCCGCGCGGTGTCCACCCATGCCATCGGCGATCAGCCCAAGTCCCCGTCCCTCATCCAGCCGGTAGGCATCCTCGTTATGACCATAGCGCGAACCGGGCTTTGAGATGGCGGCAGTCTTAAAGTCCAGAGTAAACACTTCTGTCTTCATACCTTCACCCTCCACAGCGCGCCTTTTTGCGTCAGCGCAAAGACCTCATTTCCATCTGGCGCGCAAGCAACACTGATGATCGGATTGTCATCAATCTTCTCTTTGCACACGTCTGTAAAGTCAAAGTCGAGAATACGCACAGAGCCGTTCTGGCAGCCGAGGAGAATTCTTTTCCTTTCAGCCCACAGGCTGAGAGAGAGGATGTTGGTGCGAGAGGGGATACTGATTTCGACTTGCTTTTCCTTGTTCAGGCGAACCAGGCGTTTTTTGCCAAGGACAACCAACCAGCAATCGTCAGGAGCGGCCGCGATGAGCGTAGCCGTCATATCGGCAGCCGCCGGGTCATGCAGTTCGGCTACCTTCTGCCGGCTAGCGATATTCAGAATGTATACCCGCGACGAGGTCAAGGCAACCGCCAATTCACGACCATCCGCGGAAAAAGTCAGGGCATTTCCAAGCGGCAGTTCGCTGGCTAGCTCGATTTCACGCCGGGCTTCCAGGAAAATGGCGCGCACCTGCGACGTGTCCGCCGCCAGATATGCCAGCATAGTTTTATAGGGGTTGAGCGCAAACGCGTTGGCCGGCACGGTAAGGGTCAACGTTTGGACAACTTTCCCTTCCGCACTCAGGCACAACGCCTGCTTCTCCGCTACCACGAGCAAACCATCCTCTTTCAGGCTCATCAGGCCCATCGGGCTGGGGATAGGCAATTGCAGTTTTTGAACATTGCTTCCCCGGCACAGGAATAGTGTGCCATTTGTGCCAAGCGCAGCCAGGGTCAGGTCGCTCTGAAGCGCCATCCCTGCTGGTTGGACGTTCAACTCGTATGCCGGTTTTTTTGTGTGCGCTTTTTCTCTCTCTTTGTGCTTTTGCTCCTCTTGCTTTCTCTTTTCTTCTTCCTCACGCCGACGCTCCTCCGCCCCGACTATTCTTCTCTTTCTTTCCTCTCCCTCGCGTTGCGCTTGTTCTTCTGCCTTCAGTTTGGCGATTTCCCGTCCAACCAGTGGAACGAGCAGCAGTTGAGAAGCAGCCTGAGCGGTTAGAAAGATCAGCACCCCAGCCGGGACAAACAGCGCCACGACAAAGGTACCAACCAAAATGTACCATGCGTTCACCTCACTGGCCAGGCCGCTTACCAATATATTAAACTTACGTTTGAGCGGAATAAGCACAATTTGCGTCAGCGCCAGCGCTCCAGCCACGGCAAAATACGGCCATTGCCAAACCGGTCTCCAACTCGGCACGGAAAGGTCCGGGATGCCCCAGGCCGCCAATGGTACATCTCCTGCATTGGATATCTGTCTCAGGGCTACCCAAAGGGCAATGAACAACCCTAGCGAAATGATCGGGTTGATGAGGGTATTGACGGCCATCAAGGTTGGATTGATCTCTTTTTTCATATACTCGTAAGCAATTGTTGTGCCAAGGAGCCTTTGGACAAAAGGCAAGTCTTTGAGTTTGTAGCGAGAAACAATGAACTGGCGCTGGGCTGGGAACAAGGCCAGAGAAACGGCAATCCCCAGAAGCAGAATACCCCAACCCGCATAGCCCCAGCTTCCCACCGAAAATCCGATCAGGGCGCGCATCCAGCCAGCCGGGCTGGAGGAGATGAGATGAGTGAGAGTTTCGTCCACTGTAGAAGTGGGACTGTTGCCGGCGATCCATACCCCAATCAACAGGACAAGCAATGGCGCCAGCGCACCCCATCCGTTTTTGAACCATGAATATCCAAGCAGCAAGAGCATCGCCAGATGAAAAATACCCCACACAGATTTGACGGCTGCCAGCAGGAATTGTTGCGCTGCTATTGACGAGGACGCAGTCTCCTTGTCTGTTTGAGCTGTAGAAGGAGTTGGAGTGACCTGTGGCTGGGGAGTGATGGTCACGGTTGCGGTGGGGAACGGAGCGGGTGTTCTTTGAGTGACGGCAGCGGGGGTGCCAGTAGGCGCCAACGTCGCCGGGCGTGTCAGCCAGCCGCGGCCGGCTGCATAGGGTCCGCCAACCGCGCTGAGCAGGCAAAGGATGACCAGGAATGTACCAAAACGAGCTGCTGCAGGCTCGTAATATTCTCTTAACTGATGAGCAGCGTGTGCCAGCATCAGGGCGGCCAGTCCCCAGGGCAAAGCCCACCACCAGCCGCCGCGGAAACCGGAAAGCCAAGTGGCAAAGGCTAGCAAGCCCACTCCAATGGAGGCTAAGGCGATAAAAGGCTTACCTTCTATGTCAAAGTAGCCTTTGTTCCAAGCCCAAATCAGGAAAACAAAACCCAGGATGAGCAACGCCCACATCCAGAAATTTGTGCTTGCGGCCGGTAAAGTAGCGGGAGGGGGAGCAGCAGGTAGTGTGCTATCCCCAAAATCATTTATGTGCATCAGTTTCATTTGCACGAGTATCTCGGCTATTTGCAGCGGCTTGGCTAACCCTGCACCTATCGAAAGCAAGGCCAATGCACCGGCCATCATGCCATGAAAAGGCCTCTTCTGTTGACGTGCATAAATGCCTACCGTTCCATGCGCCAGCATGGTCAGAAACCAGGCGACCATCCACCACCAGTGACCAAACTGGCCATACTTTGCATACAAGAAAAGAATGAGGAAAAAACTTCCCCAAGTCCATAAATATGTTTCAAAGTCATCTTCTACGAAATAGTAAATTGCTACCCCAAGCGTCGTTACCAAACTAAAACAAACGCCTGCGCCTACCCAAAAGTTGCCTGTAGCAATTCCAATAGCAATCGCTATGCCAAATACAATCAAACCGATGAACCAGGCGCATCCCGAAACAACTTGGGGCAATTCCTCCTCTTTCATGGCGAACCTCCTGTCTTGCAAAAATGCCTGTTGGACTAGATTCTGGAGTTATCCAAGTCTTCTTCGATGGGTTGATATACGATGGTTATAATTCCGTGTGTGCTTTGAATATTCAGTACCAGACGGTCCTCCTGGCAAACAAAGGCCACTTGCTGGCCGTTTTGTAAATTTCCTGCCAGGATCTCGCGTGAGAGCGGTTCGGTCACCCAACGGTCAAAAGCGCGACGCAGATGTCGGGCGCCGTATTCTGGACGATAGCCGACCTGGATGAGAAAATCTTTCGCCGAATTGTCCAGAGAGATCCCTATCTGGCGTGTCTCAAGTTGCTTTGCCAGCCCGGCCGTATAGATATCCAGAATTTTGTACAGGGTCTCCTGGGAAAGGTAATTGAAGATCACCACTTCCTGAATGCGGTTGAGTAACTCAGGTCGCAATCCGGCCATCAGCGCCTGTCGAACCTGTTCTTCGAGAAGCACCTGCATCTCATCTTCCTGCTCCGTCCTGCCAAGCTTGAAACCGAGAGGGGCTTTGGGTTTTACGGCGCTTACGCCCAGGTTAGAAGTCAGAATGAAGATCGCGTCACCGCAGTGAATACGACGTCCCCGCGCATCGGTAAGACGTCCTTCATCGAATATTTGCAGGAAAATGGTGAGAACGCTCGGGTGGGCTTTTTCGATTTCGTCCAACAACACCACCGAATAGGGATGCAAGCGCAATTCCCGAATCAGGTAAGGTTCTTCCCCAAATCCAACATAGCCGGGAGGCGATCCGATCAGTTTGGAGACCGAATGACTTTCCTGGTATTCACTCATATCCAATGTGATGAGCCTTTGGGGATCGAAGAAAAGAAATTCGCTTAACGCTTTTGCCAGTTCGCTCTTCCCGGTGCCGCTTGGGCCGGCAAAAAGCAAGACCACTGGTTTACCAGGGGCGCGTAAACCCGCACGAGAAATGCGAATCGCCTGAGCAACTGCTCGCAAGGCATGGTCCTGTCCGATGACGCGTTTGGCCAATTCCTGTTCTATGGCTAACAATCGCTCTTCATCACTGGCAAGGATCACTTCAAGGGGAATCTGAGTCTTTCGGGCAATGACTTGAGCGACATCTTCCACCTCTAAAACGCTTGTTTGTTGCTCTGCAGGACGAGCATGGATGGTGAGCAATTTTCTGCGCGCACACGCCTCATCCAGCACAGTGATGGCTTTATCCGGCTGATACCCCTCTGTGAGATAACGATTGGAGAGCGCTACGGCTTTTTCGATTACCTCGTCAGGAATGATCATTTGGTGATGTTCTTGCATTTTAGGGCGTAGACCACTCAGGATTTCCAGCGTTTCAGGAGGTGTCGGCTCATTTACCCAGACAATCTGAAAGCGTCGTGCCAGCGCACCGTCAGGCTCAATATGCCTACGGTACTCATCAATAGTGGTGGCTCCAATGCAGCGTATATCCCCTCGTGCCAGTACTGGCTTAAGAATGTTAGCTGCATCCAGAGTGCTGCTTCCTCCCGCACCGGCTCCCATCAGGGTGTGAATTTCGTCAACAAAAAGGATTAAGTCCTTTTCCTTCCTTGCTGTTTCCACCACTTCTTGCAATCGTTCTTCAAACTCACCGCGGTACATGGTTCCAGCAAGGAGCGCTGACATGGAGATTTCAACAAAATGCAATTTGCGCAGGAATTCAGGTGCTGCCTCTTGTGCCGCAAAGAGAGCCAGCCCCTCCACAACAGCCGTTTTACCAACACCAGGATCGCCGAGAAGAAGGGGATTGTTCTTACTGCGTTGCGCTAAGATGCGCGCAATGGTCTTGATTTCCTCGTGACGCCCGATAATCGGGCCAAGTTTTCCGGTATGTGCCAGGGCAGTCAAATCCCGTCCATAACGTGCAAGTGGATGGAGACGAGGTTGGCCCTGTCCATTCCCTTCAAGCGACCTTTCTCTTGCATCATCTTTCCCCGACACTTCGAGAGCATGTAGCAAAGACTCGGCCTTGACACCGAATTCCTGAAAGATCTCATCCAGAACAGGACTTTCGAAACGAAGGCAGGCGATAAGCATCGTTTTAAGGGTTAGTCGTTTTTCTCCTCTTCCATGGGCAATGGCTTCAGCGTTTCGGAACAATTTCCTGCCCCGTTCGCTGCGATGACCTTCAAATTCCCCCGTTTCTTGCTGGTGTTCAACCACCAGCCCGCGCAATCTTCTGCGCATTCGCTTACATGGGATCTTTTGCTCCTTCCAGAATTCCACAAGCTCGGCTATTTCCTGTTCCACTTCTTTTGCTTTCCCTTCTGAAACCCCCTCGAGAGATATTCTTGTTCCTAAGAGGTCTTCGATTTTGAGTAACGCAAGGAAGAAATGTTCAGGTTCCAGCCCTCGTGATCTGGTGAAATTGGCTTCTGCGGATGCGACCGCAAGAAAAATTTTGATGGTGGGGGATATGTCCATTGTTTCTCCTTTCTGAAAAAAGGTGTAGTGCGCCCTCCAAGTTGAACAGGTTAGAAAATGAACTATCATGTCACACAACGGAGGGCAAAAATGACACGACGACGTACATTCACCGCACAATTCAAAGCGCAAGTGGTATTGGACATTCTGAGCGGGCAGAAGAGTGCTGCTGATATCTGTCGCGCTCATCAACTCAAACCCCAGGTCGTTTCGGGTTGGAAGACCGATTTTGTCAACCATGCCGCGCAGGTCTTCGCCCAAGCCGAGACGCGCAGCCAGGAACAGCAGCGCATCGCCGAACTGGAACGCTTGGTGGGCCGCCAAGCGTTGGAATTGGAAATCCTAAAAAAAGCTACCGCCAGCTTGAGGTGAGCGTGGAAACCAAACGGGCGCTGGTGCAACAACTGAGGGATGAGTATCCGGCGGTGCTGTTGTGCGCCACGTTGGAGTTGCCGCGTAGCACGTATTACTATCAACGGCAAGCCGGGGAAGATGAAACCACGCTCAAGGCGCGCCTCAAGACGTTGGCTGGGTGCTGGCCGACGTATGGGTATCGGCGTCTCACGGTGCA
>DAOUAQ010000170.1:0-10085 GCA_034433375.1 Anaerolineae bacterium
CTCGCCCGGCGCAAGCGGCTTGGGATCACCGTTGAGCAAATCCATCGGCACGACGCCTTTTTCCGACGAGAAGAAGCATTCCTTTTCCGTCTCGCCGTACCACAGCGGGCGCAGACCGAGCGCGTCCACGCTGCCCATACACGTGTCGCCGTAGCGGGCGACGATGGCCGCCGGCCCCTGGCTGAACGGGCCAAAGGCGCGACGATAGTAAGAGTAGAGAGTTTGCAGATCGGCAGGCAGGCGTTCTACTTCGGTCAGGATCGGCGGGAAGAGTAGCTCCAGAGCTTCGAGCAGTGTGAAGCCATACTGGTGGATAAACGTTTCGAGCAACCGGTTGACGTCCTGCGAATCGCTGCCGCCTTCTACCAACTGCGTCCCCAGCATCTCCGCCTGTTCGCGCAGGCGGGTGATGGTGTTGATTTCGCCGTTGTGGCCGAGTAGGGTAAAAGGTTGTACGCGCTCGAAGATCGTGGTGGTGTTGGTGGAATAGCGCGCGTGGCCAATGGTGAGTGCGGAGGTGTAGTCGCGGCTGCGCAATTCGGGGTAGTAGTGGTAGAGCGTCTCGACGGAGCCGCGCACTTTGTAGACGACGCTGTGGCTGGAAAGCGACGCCACGTGAATCGGCGTTTGCGCCTCGATGGACAGGCCGAGTGTGAACAGACGGCTCTCCACCGCTTCCAACGGACAGCGGCTCATCACGCCGGCGATCTGCCAGAAAAGCGGCTCCTGCGCCAGCGCCAGGCGGCCCAGGGCTTGCTGGCGCGTCGCGCCGGGGCGTTCCAGCAGCAAGTCCACGCCGCTCTCGGCAACGAGCGCTAACACGCGCGCCTGCCACTGCTGGACGTTCGCGCGCGGGCCGTTGGGGATCATCAAATGCCCCACGAAGAAGCGCCGGTCGTCGGACAGCCATGCGGGTCGCCCGGCTTCTTCGAGCGCGATAGACCACAGGCTGCGCGGGATGTCGGTGAGCACGCCGCAGCCATCACCCTCGCTGTGAACGTCGCCAGAGCGATGGCCCATCTGTCCCAGAGCCTCGATGGTGCGTTTGAGATTCCCGTGCGTCGCTTCGCCGCTCGTGCGGATCGAAGCCACAATCGCGCAGGCGTCGTGTTCCTCAACACGCCTACGCCGGTATAGATCAGCCAGGAATGTCGTTTCCATAGGTCCCCCTCCTGTGGAAATAGTCCAGTAGTCTGGTAGTCATTAGTCCTTTGGTTCGGTTGTCGCGGCGGCAAGGCTGGCTGCCGTAATAATAACAATTCGCTCCCTAATGATAGGGAGCGGATGTTTTAGCGACAGTGTTTATTGTACCTTGTAATGCGAAGGAAGCAAGATGCAGGAGGCAAGAGGCAAGGAGCAAGAGGCAGGAGGCAAGAGGCAAGTTCCGTGCATCCTGCATCCTGCATCCTGCATCTTGCATCGTGCATCCTGCCTCTTACTGCGTAGCTGTGGTTAAAGTGAAGTAAAAGCAACTGCCTTCGCCGGGCGCACTGATGACGCCGACTTCGCCGCCGAGTTTTTCGATGATGCGGCGCACGATGGAGAGTCCCAGGCCGTGACCTTGCGCGCGCGCCTGTTCCAGGCGGGTAAACGGTGCAAATAACTTTGTCTGCGCTTCCGGCGTGAGGCCTAAGCCGTCATCGCGTACCCAGAACGCGATTTGGGATTCTGGATTTTGGATTTTAGATTTCAGATTTTCGATTGCGGATGACGACATGCCAGACGAAGGTTCTAAATCTACAACTGGCGATCCAAAATCTAGAATCGTATAGCCGAGTTCGACGTGTGAGGGGATGCCTTCATGGGGATGTCCGCCGTACTTGAGCGCGTTGCTGATGTAGTTGGCCCACACCTCTTCCACCCATGGAGCGTGACCGAGTGCATGAGGCCATGCAGCAGGATCGGGGAGGCTGACGTGCGCTCCGGTTTCCTGGATAACTAACTCGAATCGAGCATGTGCCTCCTGCACGATTTCCCCCATGGCCAGGGGAACAGACGCGACTTCCTCTTTACGCACACTCGCCAATAGCAGCAATTCCTTGATAATGATGTCGAGCTTCTCGCTGGAACGCAGCAGCGCCTTCAACGACAACTGAATTTCGCCATCAGTGAGCGTATCATACGCCATCTCCAGGAAACGAGCATAGCCGATCACCAGACCGAGCGGGTTCTTGAGGTCGTGGGCGACAGTGTGCGCGAAGGCGTCCAGTTCGGCGTTTTGCGCCGCCAGTTGTTCGGCATAACGACGCAGGGCTTCCTCCACTTCTTTGCGCGCGGTGATGTCTTCCTTGATGGCGATGTAGTTAGTGATCTGTCCAGTAGCATCTTGCACCGGCGCGATCGTAGCCGATTCCCAATAGAGCGAACCGTCTTTGCGCTTGTTGTGGAACTCCCCGTGCCAGATTTGCCCGCTGCTGATCGTCTCCCATAAAACCCGGTAGAAGCTGGCGTCGAGCTCGCCCGATTGGATACGGCTGTGATCTTTGCCCAGCACTTCACGTGCCGAATAACCGGTGATCGCTTCAAAGCGGGGGTTAACATACTGGATAAAGCCGGCAGTATCGGTTATCACGATGATACTCCCGCTCTGCTCAATCGCGAGAGTCAGTTTGCGCAGTTCCAGGTTTTGCGCCTCCACCTGCCCAGCGTGGTCCCGCAGCGCCTGGTACAACCGGGCGTTCTCAATGGCAATCGCCGCTTGGGCTGCAAACGCTTCGACCAAACGGGCATGTTCCTGCGTGTAGAATCCGGGTTCTGTTTTGTCGAGGGCGATCATCCCAATCAACCGGTCGCCCACGAGCATCGGCGCGCCGAGCCAGGAACGGATGCCGGCTTCCGCATGGGGCGGCTGTCGAAATCCCGCGTACACCGCCGGGCCGTCATCCACAATAAACGGCGCCCGCGTGCGCATCACCTCATGATTAGGGTTGTCCGCTTGTTCCGGGTCGAAAGTAACGCCGAGAATCTGCTCCCAATTGGGGAATCCGCGTCCACCAACGATCTCTAACCACGGCTTCCCCCCGCGCGGATCCTCCCGCAGCAGTTGGACAGAGGCCGTATCATAGGGAACCACCTGCTGCAATTGGGCCAGGATGCGATCCATCACTTCATCGTGATCCAGGGCACTCGTGAGTGTCAATGCCGCCTCACGCATCGTTTCAGCCTCACGCCAGAGCGATTGGGATTCGCGCAACAACAGGGATTTCGCCACCGCCAGAGAGATTTGTTGGGCCGTCTGTTCCGCCCGATCAATTTCGTCTACGGAGAAATGGTGCGGAGTGTCAAAAGCAACCAGGGCCGCGCCCAATTTACGTTCACCCGCGACGAGTGGCAGGGCAAGCAGTGAACGCGCCGGATACTGAGCAGCGATGCGCGGACTGAGATAAGGTGTGTTGAATACGTCTTCGGCAACGAGCGGATGGCCGGCAGATAAAACCGCCTCGGTCATCGTCCGTTCACGCGGCGCATCTTGCCCGGACAGCGTCGGCGGCGCTTTAGGGTAGGTATCGCGCAGCAATCCGTAAGCAGCAACCGGTGTAACAGTCCGTTGCGCTTCATGCCATAGGGTGATGTAACAACCATCGGCTTGAAACAACTCACCAAGCCGATCAGCCAGAACCTGCAATATCCCCGGCAAATCCGGCGTTTGCAAGGCGACATAAGTGACGTCGTTCAATGTTGCCAGGAAGCGTTCACGGTCCGCTAAGGTCTCAAACATCTGCTCCAGCAAGGCGTTGTTTTCCCGCAATTGCTCCTCAGCCCGCTTGCGCTCGACGATAGTCCAGATGACATCGGCGACGTAAGCCACTAACGCCACATCCCTTTCATCATAATCCACCGGCTTGTTGCCGACGCCGAGAATCGCTACGATGCGCCCGCCAGCCAGGGTAGGCACAACCAGTTCCCGTTTGATTTCAGCATGGCCTGGTGGCATACCCCTGCGGTGCGGCAGCGCCATATAGTCATTGTGTATGACGGGTTTCCGCTGACGAACGCAATCCACCCATACGCCCGCCTGGTCAATGGGATAGTGCAGGCCGGCGCCTTCTGTCTTGCAAAATTCTTGTAAAGTGCGGGCGGACCATGCCTGGAGTGACAGAGTTTTCTCGTCAGCCTCCACGAAATGGTAAAAACCGATGGGGCTACGAGTCAATCCGCCGATTTCATCTAAGGCGCGTTGCATCAATTCGGTGAGGGAATGGTCGGCGGCAAACTCCAGCAGTTGCAGCCGTACCTGAATAATATCCTCGGTCCGCTTGCGCTCAGTGATGTCGCGGGTGACACCGTGAACTTCGGCACGACCGGTGTGAGGGTTATGCACAAGTCTGGCGCGCATCTCTGTCCACACCAGGGTTCCGTCTTTGCACGGCTGCTGCACCTCTTCGATGACAGACTGAGACATGCTCTTTTCATCGCTGAGGAAGATAGCCAGTCGTTCAGCCAGCAGTTTGCGAATGTAAACCGCGTGTTCAGGGGACAAAGCGGCATCCAATGGCTCAGCCTCGACTTCTTCGGCGGTATACCCACGGAGCCGCTCTACCGAAGGACTGACGTATGTGAAGCGCAATGTCTCGACATCCAGCGTCCAGATCACGTCACTGATACTTTCAGTGATGAAGCGGTATTGTTCCTCGCTGGCGCGCAGGGCTTCCTCTGCCCGCTTGCGCTGGTCAATATCGTGATGCGTGCCAATCATACGCAGCGGGCTGCCTTCATCAGTCCACTGGACAATGGCCCCTTGATCGAGAATCCACTTATATGTCCCGTTTTTGCACAAGAGACGGTGTTCGTTCCGATAGACCGGCGTCCCCCCGCTGAGATAGGTATCCAGATCGCGCTGGTAGCCGGCCACATCCTCCGGATGAATTCGACTGAGCTGCTCATCCAACGTGTCGCCGATCTCATACGGCGCATAACCGAGCATCGCCTTCCATTGCCGCGAGAAGTAGACTTGATTGGTCTGCACGTTCCAATCCCAGACACCATCGCCGGAGCCTTCGAGAGCAAACTGCCAACGCGCTTCGCTCTGCCGCAGCGCCGCCTCGGCCTGCTTGCGCGCCGTGATGTCACGCACCAACGTCTGCAAGGCCGGTTGGCCTTCATCGTCAAGCCGCGCCGTCGTGACCTCAACATCAAAAACAGAACCGTCTGGACGCAGCAGTTTTTCCTCAATGGATGGCGCTGTCTCCCCAGAGAGAAGCGTTGCGGTGATGCGCTGGGTCGCAAGCTCACGGTAATCAGGATGGACGAAGTCGAGCACCGGTGTGCCGAGCAGCGACGCTTCTCCAGCTACTCTGAGCAAGTTCACTGCGGCGGAATTGACAAAGACGATAATGCCATCGCGGTGAACAACGAGTGCATCAGGCGAAAGCTCAATCAACTGCCGATAACGCGCTTCACTCTCCCGCAAAGCCGTCTGTTGGGTCTGAAGATCCACAAACAGACGCCGATTGAGCATCAAAAACAGGCTGAACGTTACTGAAATAAAAAAGAGTTGATAGATCAAAACCAGCAAAGCATCAAGCGTACTCATTTCAGACAAAAAACTGCCGCCGGGCGAGACGAATATATTCACAGCAACGCGGGCTATACCAAACAAACAATAAATGACACACAAAAAGCCGGTCCATTGCGTCATCACGCGCAACGTCGACTTGACGCGGCGCAGCAACAGCCAGGCGCACTGGAAACAAAGCACTGTCAATGCCACTGAGATGTTGATGTTGCGCGCAGCCAGATTGGGCTGCGCATAAGTGAAATGGACGTGCAGGAGGGTGAAAGCCAACAACAGCACGCCGTTGTGGAATTGACGGCTGCTCTGTCCAACAAAACGTTCCAGGCCGATGTAGAGTAAGAAGACACCCAGCACCAATGAAACATTGGCGACGACGATAGACAACCAATCCGGGATAATGCCCCGCAGCATCAGAAGCGCCGTACCGAACGTCTGCATGACGAAACCCGCCAGCCACAAACCTAGCCCGGCATATCGGCGGTGGTTCTGACGCCACAACAGCACAATCACTCCAGTACACAGCGTATAAACGAGTGTCTGAGTGATGATAATTGTGCGAGTGTCAAGCACATTCATAGCCAATCTCCACGACGCACCCTATAGATACATAGTTTATTCCCTTATGTCTGAATAGACAAATGTAACCCGCGGGCAAAATAACGGCGAAGGGTTCAGGATCGTATGCAATTGGTAGGGATTGCGGTATACTCAGCGCATCCAAACAGCGCGGAGTACGACAGTGATTGAACACGAGATGGATTTTCCCACCCGGGTATATGGTATTCAACTGAAGCTGGCCCAGTATCCCATTCTGGCCCGCAAGATTCGAGACCGGATGCGCCAGGAGTTGTTTTCCAAAGGCATCGTCACACTGGCCGCGTTCGAGGCCGAAGTGCGCGAGAAAGCCATCCTCTCACAGTACCGCGAAGGACTGCACGATCCTTTCGGCCAGGAACCGGAGCGGGTGTGGAACGAGCGTCTGGCCATGGTGCGCGATCAACTGACCGACTTCTACTTCGCCTACAACTTGCCTGCCGACCGGCTGGAAGAGATCATCCAATCCGTGCTCGCCAGCCGGGCCGCCCCGCAGGAGCAAGGACTGGCGCTGACGTTCAACCCGGAACTGGCATCGTGGGATTTGCTCTTCAGCCAGGGCGAAGAATACGAAGCCCTCGCGCCCGAAAAACGCGCCGAGGTACAACACCACCTGCGCGAAATCGTAGTCGTGCTCATCAAAGGGATGCTCAGCGATCAACTGGAGTTTGTCGGCGTCGCCAAAGAGCTGTTCACCATCCGCGATCTCGTTGACATCCGGCGGCGCTGCATCGGGCGGGGTAAGATCGGCGGGAAAGCCGCCGGGATGCTCCTGGCGCAGAAGATCCTGCAACAGGCCGCCCCCGAAGACGTCATGGGCGTCAGCCCATGCGTCACCATCCCCGATTCGTACTTCATCGGCGCAGACGTCTACTACGATTTTCAACTCATCAACGGCTTCACGCACTACATGAACCAGAAATACCGTTCGCGTGAGGAAATCGAGGCCGAATACCCCCAGATTCGCCGTGTCTACATGGAGGGGCACTTTCCCGGCGAGATCATCTACAGCCTGGGGCGTGTGCTGGAGCGCGTCGGCAACGCGCCGCTAATCGTGCGCTCGTCGAGCCTGCTGGAAGTCCACTTCGGCGCGGCGCTCGCCGGCAAATACGAGAGCGTCTTCTGCCCCAACCAGGGCACGGCGGAAGAGAACCTCTCGGCGCTGATCAAAGCGGTGACACAAGTCTACGCCAGCACGGTCAGTCCAGATGCGCTCCTGTATCGCCAGCGCATGGGGCTGGTGGACTACGACGAACGCATGGCCGTGCTCATCCAGAAAGTGGCGGGGGACCACTACCGCCATTACTTCTTTCCCGCGGTCGCCGGGGTGGGCTACAGCCGCAATCCCTTCCGCTGGAACCCCAAAATCCGCAAGGAAGAGGGCTTTCTGCGTCTGGTGAGCGGCTTTGGCACACGCGCCGTGGAGCGCGTGGCAAACGACTACCCGCGCATCGTCGCCTTGAGCCACCCGCAGTTGCGTCCCTACGTCGGCGTGCGCGAGACGCGCAAGTATTCGCAGCACTTCATTGACGTGATGGATATGGAAGCCAACGCGCGCAAAACCCTGCCGGTGCGCGAGGTCATCGCCGATGACTACCCCGCCCTACGCTATCTGGCCTCGCTCGACAAGGGAGATTATCTCTCGCCCATCATTTCCCGGTTGGACGCCGATGACACGCGCGCCCTCGTCCTCACCTTCGAGCAATTGACCAAAGACAGAAACTTCATCACCTTGATGCAGACGATCCTCAAGAAGTTGGAGCGCGCCCTGGAATGGCCGGTTGATATCGAGTTCACCGTCGAAATTCGTCCGAAATACCCGCACGCCGATTATACCGTCCACCTGCTCCAGTGTCGCCCACTGGTCAGTCAGAAACAAGTCAAGAGCGTTGAGATTCCCGACTCGATTCCCGATGCCGACGTCATCCTGCGCGCGACCAAGCTCGTGCCGAACGGCGTTGTCACCAACATCCGCTACGTCATCTACGTGGACCCCGTCCTCTACAACCAGGCGCCCAACTACGAGACCAAGTTCGATATCGCCCGCGTCATCGGCCGGCTCAACAAGCGGCTGGAAAACGAGGCGTTTATCCTCATCGGGCCGGGACGTTGGGGGAGTTCCGACGTCGATCTGGGCGTCAAAGTCACCTACGCCGACATCTTCAACACCAAAGTGCTCGTGGAGGTGCCACTCTTCCGCGAGGGGAGCACGGCGGAACCCTCGTATGGCACGCATTTCTTCCAGGATTTGATCGAAACCGGTATCTTCCCGCTGCCCATCGCACCGGGGCCAGGCGCACTGCTCAACACGGCTTTTTTGACCAACACCCCCAATGCGTTGCACGTATTGCTGCCCAACGACACCGCCTACGCCCCATACATCCACGTCACCGACGTGCCCGCCGTCGCCAAAGGGCGCTACCTCGACATCGTGATGAACGAGGAGCAAGAACGCGCCGTAGGCTATTTGAAAGCGCCATAAAAAACACCGGGCCTGCAATCGCAAGCCCGGTCTACCGTCTCCCGTCGTCGCCAGTCTGCTGGCGCACCGTCTACTTTCTGCTCCTACACCCACCCGCGCAATTTGCACGCTTCGGCGACCCGGCCTACGGCCACGACGTAAGCCGCCATCCGGTTATCCACACCGTATTTCTCCGCTGCCTGGGCGACCGCATGATATGCCGCCGTCATTTTTTCGTCCAGCAGCTCGTGAACCTGCGCTTCTTTCCAGTAGTAACCGTAGGCGTTCTGCACCTGCTCGAAATACGAGACGGTAACGCCGCCGGCGTTGCACAGGAAATCGGGCAGGACGTAGCTGCCGTTCGCGTGCAGGATTTTGTCGGCGTCCAGCGTTGTCGGGCCGTTAGCTAACTCCGCGATGATCTTCGCCGTGATGCGTCCCGCATTCTCGCCCGTGATCTGGTTTTCCAGGGCAGCCGGCGTCAGAATGTCTACGTCTAATTCGAGCAATTCCGCGTTCGTCACACTGTCCGCGCCGGGATAATTGACGACCGAGCCGGTATCCTGCTTGTGCGCGATGACCGCCGCGCCATCCAAGCCGTGCGGATTGTAGATACCACCCTGCGAATCGGACACCGCGACCACTTTGATGCCCAGGAGTTCTGGCCCCAACGTCGCCGCGTACTGGCCGGCGTTGCCGAAGCCCTGAATTGCCATCGTCGCGCCCTGTGTGCTCATACCAAGCTTCTTCGCCGCCTCGCGGACGCAGTACATCCCACCACGCGCCGTCGCGTCGCCGCGCCCGGCAGAGCCACCCAACGGCAGCGGCTTGCCGGTAATCATGCCGGGGACATTATACCCGCGCATAAAAGCGTACTCGTCCATCATCCACGCCATAATCTGCGGCGTCGTGTAGACATCGGGCGCGGGGATGTCCATATCCTCGCCGAGGATGCGGCCCACCTGGCGGATGTAAGCGCGGCTCAGCCGTTCCAGCTCGCTCGGCGACATGGCCTTGGGGTTGCAGATGATGCCGCCCTTCCCACCGCCCAACGGGATGTCCATCACCGCCGTCTTCCAGGTCATCCACGCCGCCAGCGCGCGCACCGTGTCAATCGTCTCGTGGGGATGGAACCGCAAACCGCCCTTCGTCGGGCCGCGCGAGTCGTTGTACTGCACCCGGAAACCGTGAAAGATTTCGGTAGAGCCATCGTCCATCTTCACCGGCAAAGTCACGTGCAACTCGCGCACGGGCCACCGCAGCAACTCGTGGACAGCCGGCTCCAACTGCATAATCTCCGCCGCAATATCCAACTGCTTCTGCGCCATCACAAACGGATTCAACTCTTCCTTTGCCATGTCCTCTACTCCTCTCTCAGAAATTTTGGCAAACCGACAGAAGCCCCCCTCCCCGGTTTGTAGCCATCCATTATACTACCACGCCACCGGCGTCAACCAGCCGTGACGATCTTGCACCTCGCCGGCCAGAATACCGAAAAACTCTGCTTGCAATCGC
>DAOUAQ010000171.1:0-17083 GCA_034433375.1 Anaerolineae bacterium
TTCGATGTCGCAGTGTGCCGTGGCGTCGCAGTCTGCTGCGGCGCGCGCAGGCTTCGCCCGATGAGCATGTAGCCCGCGGCGGACAGCGCGCCGAACAACGCCAGTAGATCGCCTGTGAACTGGTGCGTGCCTTCGCCCGCGTCCGCCAATCCGATGACGAGCGAACCGGCGAGCGCCACGGCCATGCCGATCACCATTTGGCGCGACATCCGCTCTTTCAGGAAGAAGTGCGAGATCGCGCCGACGAACAGCGGCGACGTGGCGACCAGCACCACCGACGCCGCCACACTCGTCAGCGCCAGGGAAGTGATCCACGTGTAGAAGTGCGCGGCGAGCAACAGCCCGGAGGCGACGATCAGCCCCCACTCGCGGCGGGTCAGCGCGCGCCATTCTTTCCGGCACGTAGCAAGCGCGAACGGGGCCAGGATGAGCGTGGCAATCGTCAGCCGCCACGCCGCCACTGCCGCCGAGTCCGCGCTGCCCTGCGCCAGCCGGATGAACGTCGAGGCCGTCGATGCTGCCGTCACGCCAACCGCCAGCCCGAGGGCCGGCGGTATTTTCGGGGACGTTTTGCGCGCTGTTGTCATAGTTGTGGTTGGTAACTGGTAACTAGGGATCGGTAATCAGGAATTAGGAAGAAGCGTTTCCCACCGTTCCCCCAATCCCCGATTACACATTACCGATTACCAGTTACAAATCCCTGATTACTGCCCCGGCAGCGCGGCGGTGAGGAAGCGCGCCAAATCTGCCTTGAGCTTCGCCAGCGATGGCTGGTGCAGGTACATCATGTGCCCGGCCTCGTAGTAGTCCATGGTGATGTGCGCCTGGAGGCTCGGATCGAGTTCCAGGTGGTCGAAGGTGTACTCGGTGGCGAAGAACGGCGTCGCCAGGTCGTAGTAGCCGTTGCCGACGAAGACTTTGAGGAACGGGTTCTGTGTCATCGCCCCGCGCAGGGTCTCGGCGACGTTGACGTACTGGTTCTGGAACTTGCTGTAGTCCCACGGATGTACGTTGCCGGTCAGGATTTCGTAGGGTAGATCGCTCTTGAAGCGCAGTTCGGAGCGCACGTAGTCGTTCAGCATCGCCGTGTACGCGCCCTGGATGATGGCGTAGCTGGGATCGTACTCGTGGTGCTCGCCGGCCGCGTCGCGGTCAATGCCCTTGAAGCGCGCGTCGAAGCGCCCGATGGTGTGGCGTTCTTCGCGCAGCAACTCCTTGACGAAGCGGTGGATGTTGATGCGCAGATTGGTTTGCTCGATGTAGGTCTCGGAGAGGCCGGAATAACGCGCCAGCCGGATCACAATCTGCCGCCGTTCTTTGTCTGGCAGCCGGGCGCCTTGCATCAGCGCGAGCGCGTATTCCCGTTCGGCGAATGTCTTGACCTCGGCGAGGACAGCGCGCAGCTCCTGGCTTTGCAGGTCGGCGGGCAGGCGGTTGTGGAACCACGCCGCCGCCGCGTAGGTGGGCAGGAAGAGGATGTAGGGCAGGTCGTTGCCCAGGTCGAAGCGGATGCTCTGGAAGTTGAGCACCGACGAGACGAGCATGATACCGTTGAGGTACATCCCGATCTCGTTCTGCAAATGACCGGAGAGGCCGGCGGCGCGCGTCGTGCCGTAGCTTTCGCCGATGAGAAATTTGGGCGACGCCCAGCGTTTGGCGCGGGTGGTGTACAGGCGAATGAACTCGCCGACGGATTTGATGTCCTGCTCGACGCCGTGGAATTGTTTGGCCTCCTCCGCCGGAATGGCGCGGCTGTAACCGGTGCTTACCGGGTCGATGAAGACCAGATCGGTCACGTCGAGCAGGGAATACTCGTTGTTGACGAGTTTGTACGGCGGCTGAAGTTGATCGCCTTCGGGAGACATCAGCACGCGGCGCGGGCCAACGACGCCCATGTGCAGCCACACCGACGACGATCCCGGCCCGCCGTTGAACGAGAACGTGAGCGGGCGCTGCGCCACGTCCTCCACGCCGTCGCGGGTGTACGCCACGTAGAAGAGCGACGCTTTGGGCTTGTCCTCTTCGTCTTTGAGGATCAGCGTGCCGGCCGTGGCGGTGTAGGCGATCTCCTGCCCGTCAATGACGACGGTGTGTTTGCTCTTGGAAACTTTTTCCTTCGGTGCAGGGGGCGCGGCTTTGCTTTTCCTTTCCTTTTTCTCCTTCTGGGACGCTGGTTCGCCCTTTTTATCCTTCTTTGCCATGGATTTTCCCTCCTGAGAATTTGCGGTTTATGAACATCCGCGTAGTCATGATTTGAGTCGTTTCGCGGAGCGACTGAAGTCGCCACTACGCGACGCAATGGTATTGTAACGGCGGATGAATAAAACGCAATTTGTCTCTTTTGCCAGTGAGACTACAATACCGACTATCAGACTACCGGACTGGGGACTATCAGACTACCGGACTGGGGACTACCAGACTACCGGACGAAAGACTCTCAGACTATCAAGGAGGTGCGCGATGTCTAAGCTGTTGAAGAACACATTTTTGGTTCATGCTGTGTTGAGCGGCGTCTTGGGATTGGTGATGCTTACCGTGCCAGGACGGTTCTTGCAGATGATCGGCTGGGGGCCAGTTGACCCCATCCTCAGCCGTATTCTCGGCGCAGCGCTGCTGGCGCTCGCCTGGGGCGACTATCGCGGCTGGCGCGGCGCGGATCAGACAGCCACAAAGCTGTTTGTGGAGATGCAGTTGGCTTTCGCCGTGTTGTCTGCCCTCGGCGTGCTGCGCCATCTCCTCGCCGGCCGCTGGCCTGTGATGGTTTGGTTGCTTTTTGTCGGATGTGTTGTATTTGCTGCGCTGTGGGCTGTCGCGTTGTGGCGCAAGGAGTAGTTGCGTGCCTTACGATTTCGACTATGTGATTGACCGTCGTACAACAGAATGTATCAAATGGCAGGCTTACGGCGCGGACGTGCTGCCGATGTGGGTGGCGGATATGGACTTTGCTGCGCCGGAACCGGTGACTGCGGCGCTGCGGGCGCGGGTGGAGCACGGCGTCTTCGGCTACGAAGGCCATCCGCCCGCGCTGGTGGAGGCGATTGTCGCGCGCTTGCAGCAGCTTTACGACTGGACGGTCGCGCCGGAGGCGATTGTCTTCCTGCCGGGTGTGGTGACGGCGTTCAATCTGGCGGCGCAGGCGTTCCTCGCGCCGGGCGACGGGCTGCTCATCCAGACGCCGGTCTACCCGCCGTTCTTCGGCGTTACCGGGGCGGCCAACGCCGTGATGCACGACATGGAGCTGACGCGCAACGCAGACGGGCGTTACAGTGTGGACTACGATCTTTTTGAGCGTACCATCACCGACCGCACGCGGATGTTCCTGCTGTGTAATCCTCACAATCCCGTGGGGCGCGTCTTCCGCGCGGACGAGCTGACGCGCATGGCCGAACTATGCCTGCGCCACAACCTGCTCATCTGCTCCGACGAAATCCACTGCGATCTGATCTTTAACGGCTACCGGCACATCCCCATCGCCGCGCTGACGCCGGAGATCGCCGCGCGCACCATCACGTTGATGGCGCCGAGTAAGACCTTCAACATCGCTGGGCTGCACTGCTCGTTCGCCGTGATCCCCGACGCGGAACTGCGACAGCGCTACCGGGCTGCCCGCCGGGGGATCGTGGATTCGGTCAATCTTCTCGGCTTCACGGCGGCGCTGGCGGCGTATCAGGAAGGGCAGCCGTGGCTCGAAGCGGTGCTACGATACCTGGAGGAAAACCGGGATTTTGTCGTCGCCTTTGTCGAGCAATATATGCCGGGCGTCAACGTTGCTTCGCCGGAAGGGACGTACCTGGCGTGGCTCGACTGCCGGGCCGCCGGCATCCCCGGTAACGCGCACGAGTTCTTTCTCAAGGAAGCCCGCGTGGCAGTGAATGATGGCGCGACATTCGGGGCCGGTGGCGAAGGCTTTGTGCGACTCAATTTCGGCTGTCCGCGGGCGCTGTTGGAAGAAGGACTGACGCGGATGCGGGCGGCGCTCAACCAACTTTGAGGGATATTGAGAGCATTTACTTCTAACCAACGCAGACACCAACGCCGTCAACCGCGCGCTGATCAACAACTTTGAGGGATATTGAAAGCATTTGCTTCTAACCTACGTTATGATAGAATTGAAATGCGGTCGTAGTGCAGTTCCTGACGCCAATGTAGGCTTTGAACTACACAGACACGTACAGGAGGCGGGGTGACGGTCGAACGTGGGCAGAAATATCTCCACATTCGCATACCCTTATTGCTGATCTTGGCAATCGGGGTGTTGCTGTATGAGGTCTGGATTTTCGCCGTATACCAGCGCGCCTATAACGATCAGACCGGCATTTTCTTCGGCCCACAGCTTGTGGTCGAACAAGTCTTCACTGGCTCCCCGCTCCGCACCGGCGATATCATCCTCAAGATCGGCAATCTGGATGTCAACAACAACCTGATGAGGCCGTTCTATTGGCGGCGGCAGTTTGCCGCGCAGCCCTCAAACGACGCAGTGTATACCATCCTCCGCGATGGAGAAGAACAGCGCGTTACCGTGCCCTGGAAAGGCTATCAGGCTTTGCCGCTATTGTGGCGGGGTGGCGCACTGTGGATCATGGGAATGGTCATGAATATCGTAGCGCTCATCCTCGTCACCGGAAAAGGGCGCGATTTGGCGACACGCTTAGTCAGTCTCGGTTTCATTATGGGCGGGCTGAACCAGGCCAACAACTTGATCCGCACCGCGAGCGCCAATATGGCCGTGGCGTGGGGATGGTTCTTCATTCCTCTCGACGCCATTTCGGTGTGGCTGACGTTTAGTCTGCTGCTGCACGCGCTGCTACTCTTCCCAGAGGTGAAAACGCCACTGCGCCGTTTCCCCTGGCTGCCGTGGGTTATCCATCTAGCGACGCCGGTTATCGCCCTGACGGCTGGCCTTCTCTTGGGGGGCAATACGCTCCTGGGACGCCGCAACGCGATGTTCGCCGTCGCCAACCCGCTGATGATGGTCCAATTGGCGTTGGGGGTGGCCGCCCTCACGCACACATACTTCACCAGCCGCCGACCGGGAGTGCGCAACCAGATTCGCTGGATTATTTTGGGGCTAATTTTGGCCTTGGTCCCGTGGATGCTGTTTTACGCCTTACCTTCCTTGCTGTTCAACATGACCTGGCTACCGCTTTCTGTCGTCAACTTGCCTCTCCTTTTGATCCCCATTGCGGTGATGGTCTCCATCTTCCGTTTTGGGCTGATGGACGTGGATCATTTTATGAATCGCACCCTCGTGTACGCACTATCTGGGGGCGCGTTAATTCTGCTGTATTTCCTCATCTTGCTCATCACCAGAGACACGCTCCCTAAAATTGACGGCCAACCCAACCACTTTTTGGCCGGTATCATCGCTACGGTAGTGCTCTTCGCTGTGTTTAATCCACTGCGGATGTACACGCAACATGCGGTCAATCGCGCGTTCTTCAGAGAACAACTGGACGTCAACCAAATCCTGCGTGAAGTGGGGCAACAACTATCTACCGCCGTGTTGCAGGATGATGTATACACTCTGCTGACCCGCGACATCTCCCAACGCCTGGGGTTGACTTCGGCTCGCATTCTGTTGCCAGACAAGGCTGCGTGCGCCTATACCGATCGGGAGAAGAGTGTTTGTATCCCCGATGACTCACCGCTCGTTCCTTGGTTGCGCGATAACCGTGAACCGCTGGTTCTGCATCAGCAACACCGGCTGCCGCAGGACGTCAGCGCAGCGACTGAGCCACTCGTAGCGGCAGGAGTCGAGGTGTGTTTATCCCTGATGCAGCGCAACAAGCTGTTAGGCATCTATCTGTTCGGCGTCAAGGGTTCAGGTAATCTGTTCAACCGTGAAGAGGTCAACAACCTGGTCCTCTTGGGGCAACAGGCTGCCGCAGCGATTTACAATGCCCAACTCTATGAAACGTTGCAGGAATACAACCGTTCGCTAGAAGCGCACGTTGCGGCGCGGACGTCCGAACTGCAGGCCGAACGCAATCGCCTGAACACCGTCCTGCAAAACATCACCGACGGCCTTGTCGTCACCGACTCCAAAGGGAGAATCGCGCTGGCGAACGCCGCTTTTTGCGACATCGTCAACATGCCCAGCGATCAGATTCTCGACAAACCCCTGTCGGTAGTGTTCCCTTCCAACACACTCACCAGGCTGATTAACATCGCTTCCGCCTATCCCGGCCAGGCGCAGACAGATACGATCGTGGGAGACGTGATAGACAATGGCGTGTACGACACGTACCGAATCTACAAGGCCTCGGCGTGTGCGATGATCCCACGAGCTTTAGCGGACGTTGCCGCCAGCGCCGGGGGACTGGGGACGGCGGGGGTGGTCACCGTCGTGCAAGACATCACCCACGAACAAGAAGTAGATCGGATGAAGACCGATTTTATCTCCATGGTGTCGCACGAGTTGCGGACGCCCCTCACGTCGGTGTTGGGCTTTGCCAGGCTGATCCAGAGGATCTTCGACCAGGAGTTAGCGCCGCGGATTGTGGCGACCGATCAACGAGGACGTTGGGCCATCGAGCGCGTCAATGACAACCTGAAGATCATCACCAACGAGGGGGATCGGCTCACACGCCTGATTAACGATGTGCTCGATATTGCTAAAATGGAGGCGGGAAAGATGGAATGGGCGATGACCGATACACCATTCCAGGAGATTATTGATACCGCCGTCAGTGCGTTCAGGGCGCTCTCGATCCAGAAAAACGTCCCGATATTGGTTGAAACTCAAAACCTTCCCCCCACAGTATTCGTTGACCGTGACCGTATGGTACAGGTGATGACCAATTTGCTCGCCAATGCACTGAAATTTACCAGCGAAGGCCAAATCACCATCCACGCGCAATACGTTGATGGATTGAGCGACGATGCGCCGCCGGCCCTCCAAAGTCTGCAAGTTCCCGAAACCCACGGCGCGTGGTTATGGGTCAGCGTGCAAGATACCGGCATCGGTATTCCAGTGGAGAAACTAGCGCAGGTCTTTGAAAAATTCAAGCAGATTCGGAACTCACTCAGCCAGCAAGTTCATGGAACAGGGTTAGGGCTACCGATATGCCGTGAAATTATCGGACAACACCGGGGTCATATCTGGGTGGAAAGCAAAGTCGGCGTCGGCAGCACCTTCAGCTTTGTTATCCCGTTACGCGAGTCCGATCGTGCATAGAGGCGGCGAGTACCCGCCTGGTCACAAAATAACCATCGTCACAGGATAAAAATCTTTGACAGAACCGGCATTTCGCAACGAAAAACCGCACGACAACAACACACCAAGGCAATCCGAGAGCGCGTTACGCGAGGCGCTTGACGCCGATCTGCGCGACAGCTTGCCGGCGCTGGCTCTGATCCTGGGGGCGTTGTTTACGCTTCTCGCCATCAGTCACGCTTTTGTGCTGCCGCGTAACATTGCCGGTGTGATGGTCAGCCTGGCAGCTTTGACAGCGCTGCTCAATTTCGGATTGGCATGGGCGTTGCGGCGTTGGCGATTGCCTTCCCGTTGGGCGCATCCCCTCGCCACGGCCGCAGCGCTGCTGGCACTGTTCAATGCTCTGCTGCACCTGCACCTCACCGCCGACCCCTTACAGACGACCAACGTGATACTCCTGATTATCGGCGTTGGCTTTATCGTGTTTTCAACGTCCTGGTGGGGGCTGATCGTGGGCGTCGCAACCGTCGGCTGGTTGCTCATCGTCTGGCGAATCGGCCCCGATCCAACCTGGCAGCACTTTGGCTTCGCCATAATCTCTGCCCTGGCGGTTTCATTGTTAGTTCACCTGGTGCGCCGCCGCACCTACATTCGCCTTGAAAGATTCCGCAGTCAGGATCGAGAACAACGCACCAAACTGGAAAAGTCGCTCCACACGACGGAGCGGATCCAGCGCGCGCTGGAAACCACCATGGACGTCGCGCAGCACATCACCGCTATCCTCAATCTCGAAGCGCTGCTATACCAGGTAACACAACGCATCAAAGAACATTATGGCTATACCTACGTTGGCATCTTCCTGCTCGACGAAACCGGTGATTACATGGTGGCGCGCGCCGGAACCGGCGAGACCGGCCGGATGCTATGCGAACAAGGATACCGCCTGGCGGTAGGACGCGAAGGCATCATCGGCTGGGTCGCCGCACACCGGCAGATCGCCAACGTCAGCGACGTTACCGCGGATTCGCGCTACATCTCGCTCCCCGAAAATCCCGCCATAGCTTCAGCATTGGCCCTGCCCCTGGAAACCGCCGGCGACCTGCTCGGCGTCCTAGACATCGAAAGCGACGCGCGCGACGCATTTAGCATGGAAGATGTGCAAATCCTGAGAGCGCTGGCAGCCCAGGTCGCGGTGGCGATTCAAAACGCGCACAATTACCAGGCAGAACAGGCGCGCCGCCAGATTACCGAGAGATTGTACACCGTGGGGATGGCGCTCTCGCGGACACTGAACCTGGCAGAGACTTTAGACCTCATCCTATCGGGGCTGGTTGATATTGTCGCCTTCGATAGAGGCTCGGTGATGCTGGAAAGCGGCGGCGAGTTGCTGGCCGTGGCCTCGACGGGATTCCCTCCGGGGACGCAACCGCTCGATGTGCGAGTCCACATCAAGGAGAACGACGTATTCCAGGATGTGCGGCGCACACAGCGCCCGTTGTTGATCGCCGATGTGCAGCAGCGACCTGACTGGCAGTACGTGAAGAATCTGCCGCCGGCCCGCTCCTGGCTCGGCGTCCCGCTCGTCCATCAGGGTGAGGTCATCGGGATGCTTTCACTCACCCGCGAGCGCCCCGAGCCATATACCGAAGACGAAGTCGCCTTCGCAGAGACCTTTGCCAGCCAGGCGGCGCTGGCCATTCAAAACGCCCTGCTTTATGAGAACCTTTCTTCAGTCAACCGCCAGCTTGAGAAAACGGTGGAGCAACTCAGCGAGCGCACGCGCGACCTGCAAACAGCCTATCTGCAACTCGAACGGTTGGATCGCACCAAGTCCGACTTCATCAGCGTGGCCTCCCACGAGCTACGCACGCCCATCACCGTGATGAGCGGTTACAGCCAAATGCTGCTCGACGATCCCAAACTCAAGAAGCACGCGGAATATCTCCCCATGATCTCCGGCATCATGTCAGGGATCGCGCGGATGGAAACCATCGTCGGCAGCATCCTCGATATGGCGAAGATTGACAGCCGGGTGATGCAACTGCACCCGGAGCCGCTCATTCTCACAGTGTTGTTCGAGGCAATTCGCACGACGTTTACCCAGGTGTGCCAGGAGCGCCATCTCACCATTATAATGAAGGGCATGGAGGGATTGCCGATCATCCAGGCTGACACCGAAGCAATGCGCAAAGCCTTCCACCACTTGCTGGTGAATGCGATAAAATACACGCCCGACGGGGGAACGATCACCGTGACCGGACGTTCCGTGCCTCCCGGCGACGACGAATTCCCCGCAGGCGGCGTCGAAATCGTCGTGAGCGACACCGGGATTGGCATTGATCCGAGCGCCCAACAACTGATCTTCACCAAGTTCTACCAGACTGGCGAGGTCGCCGTCCACTCTTCCGGCACGACCACCTTCAAGGGGGGCGGGCCGGGATTGGGATTGGCGATCGCGCGCGGCATTGTGGAGGCGCACGGCGGCAAAATTTGGGCTGAAAGTCCCGGCTATGACGAAGTGACCTGCCCCGGCAGCCATTTTCATGTGATTCTGCCTCTCATCACTCACGAACTGCGTTATATCGAGACATCAGGCAGAGCTGTATCAGGCTGATATTGTCAGGAGAAGAGAAATGGATGTCAAAGTCGTAAATCAAACCACAGATGATACGCAACGGCTTACACAGACGGTCGAGCGACTGGAGCGCATGGTCACCATCGGCCAGATGCTCAACTCCACGTTGGATTTATCGCAGTTATTGGAAACCATCATCCGCACAGCCGCCGATCTAGTCGGCACACAGGCGGCGTCCATCCTGTTGGTGGATGAGCGCACCGGCGAGCTGTTCTTCGCCGCCTCCACCGGATCGAGCCGCGAAGAACTGCGCCAGATCAAGGTTCCCATCGTCGGCAGCATCGCCGGGACGATCTACCAGACAGGGGAACCGGTCATCGTCGGAGACGTCAGCGGCGATTCGCGCCACTACACCGGCGTGGATCAAAGCATCAGCTTCCAAACGCGCTCGCTGTTGGGCGTGCCCTTACAGGTGCGCACGCGCTGCATCGGCGTGCTAGAGGCGGTCAACAAACTCAACGGCGAAAGTTTCAACGAGGATGACATCCGCACTCTCTCGACAATGGCTTCCCACTCCGCCATCGCCATTGAGAACGCGCGTCTGGTCGCCAGTCTGCGCGAGGCCAACCATCGCCTTTCAGAACTGGACCGGCTCAAGACCAACTTCATCAGCATCGCTTCGCACGAACTACGCACGCCGTTGATGATCGTGCAGGGCTTCGCCAGCTTCTTGCGCGAACAGGCCAGCGGCGATATGACGAGTGACCTCGATATGGTGCTGCGCGGCGCGAGCAAGCTGCAAGCGATCATTGATCAAATGACCAACCTGAATTTCCTGGAATCCGGCCTAACGGAGTTGAAGCAGGACAAATTTGCCGTGCAAGAGTTGATTGAGGAAATTGATGAGGAATGGCAGCCCTTGGCCGCGGCCAAGCAACAGAGTTTGCGCATCAGTATGCCCCCCACCCCCATCTTGATCCGCGGCGACCGGGGCAAAATCCACCTGGCGCTCAGCAACCTGCTCAACAACGCCGTCAAGTTCACGCCGGAGAACGGGCATATCGAGCTGCACGTCATCCTGCACACCGGGCGGGTAGAAATCGCCGTGGTGGACGACGGCATCGGCATCCCCAAAGACGAATTGACGCGCATCTTCGAGCGTTTCTACCAGGTTGAAGACCACCTGACCCGCCATCACGGCGGATTGGGACTGGGTCTCTGCATCGCCAAAGAAGTCATCGAACAACACGGCGGCCGCATCTGGGCAGAGAGCAACGAGGGGCAGGGCAGTCGCTTCCGCACGATTCTGCCCACGCTCTTTGAGCATCCACAGGAGGCGTAGGATGAAAAAATGGGGGCTGATCCTGATATGTGTGTTGGCGCTGCTCTGGGCGCCATCGCTGGCGGCGCAAGAGGGCGTGAGTGTGTCGCCGCGCCAGCTCAACATCGCCGTCAAACAAGGGCAGACCGAGAGCCGTGTGCTGCTCATCCGCGCCGCCGACGTAGTGAGCGATCTGCGCGTCATCCCGTTAGACTTGACCACCCCCAATGGCGACGTCGTCCTGCCGGCGCAAGCCATCCAGGTCGCGCTGCCGGCCACGACCATTGCTGCGAACGGCCTGTTGACCGTTCCCGTCACCTTCAACCTCGCCAACGTCCCTAGCGGCCAGTTCAGCGGCGAACTGCTCATCAGCTACGCGGGACAAAGTTTCACCGTGCCGGTCACAGTCGCCGTCAAGGATCAGCCCTGGCTGCCGCTGGCGGCCCTGGTCGTGGGCGTGGCGTTGGGGATCGGCGTTTCAACGTATCGCGCCCAGGGCCGCCCCCGCGACGAGGTTTTGGTGCGCCTGGGACAGATCCGCACGCAGATGAAAGCGGACAAAGAGTTGGCGGAAGCGGGTGCGCCATTCCACGCGCGCATTGACGCCCATCTGGTAGATGTCGAAGTGGCGTTGGAGGCGCAGCAGTGGGAGAAAGCGCAAGAAGCCGTGCGCACCGCCGAGACATTGTGGGTGCGCTGGCGGCGCGCCCGTCCCGATTGGTTGGTGCAGCTCGACTATTACGCCAGACTTAACGACAAGCTGACACGCCTGGATGACAACGTCTTCTACATCAACGAAGTCAAAGAAGCCGCACTCGATGCCTACCGCGAGATGCCTAATCTGCAAGAACCGGAGCGCTTCCGTGAAAAACTCCACCCCCTGACACAGCATGTCAATGAGTTCATCGCGCTGAAAGAGCGCATCGCTACGCTAGAAGAGACTGGTCCGGGACGCGCGGCGGCGCAAAAACTGCGCCAACGCCTTTATGCTCTTGCCCCCACAGACGATGGAGGACGGCAAAGTTTACAAGGTGAGATCGAGGCCGCTACGCGCAAGGCCCAGTTGTCCCAGATTGAGGAAAAGGTCACACAATTGACCGCGACATCTGCCAGATTGTCCGAAGTTCAGGCGCAGGTCTGGGGGGCGAGAACGCAGGAATTACAAGCGCGTCTGACCACGCTCGATCCCGATGATTCAGCCGCCTATCTGACCCTGGAGAACGACGTTAACGCGGCTCTCCGCGAGGTACAAATGTTAGCCCCTACCGGAGATTCATTACGAGACGCAGCCGCCACTGCGTTTGGCCTCCCCGTTCCCAAAAGTCCAGCGCCAAGAGAAAGCCTGCTCACCAGCCCGCCTAACACGCACGTACAATCGGTGGCGGAGAAAATCGCCGGGGCGGGACGGCGGCTGCAATGGTTCACGTGGCTCACCTACGCCGTGGCCGTGATCGCCCTGGCCCTGGCCGGATTTATGGAGTTGTATGGCGCACGCCTCGACTTTGGCGCAAACGGCATCGGCGACTACTTCACGTTGCTGGCCTGGGGCTTCGGCGCAGAAGCCACGCGCGCGTCCATCGCCGAGATGGTACAGGGCTGGAGCATTTCGACGGGGAAATAACGATGGAAAAGACCACCGTTCCGCAGGTAACTCCCCTCACCCTCGGCCCAATGAGCCGGATGTTTCTGGTGAAGAGTGACGCCGGCGCCATCGTGGTGGATGCCGGAATGGCCGGGCAAACCGACCGCGCGCTTGAGTCACTGGCAGCCCACGGCGTTGCGCCGCAGGCTGTGCGCCTGATCCTCATCACGCACGGGCATCTCGACCACTTCGGCGGCGCGAAGGCGTTGCGCGCGCGCACCGGCGCGCCCGTCGCCGTCCACACCCAAGACGCGGAGGCGCTACGCAGCGGGCAGAATGTAGAGGGGACGCCGACAGCGCGGCTCACCGCCGTGCTGATGCGCGCCGGGGCGCGGATGGCGATGTCCAACGCCGACGCTGCGCTGGAACCAGACATCGCCTTCGATACACCCTGGCGGCTGGACGACTACGGCATCGCCGGTGAAGTCATCCACACACCGGGACACACGCCGGGGTCCGTCACCCTGCTGCTCGACGGCGGCGCAGCCATCGTCGGCGACCTGGCGACGGGGAGTATGCTCTCCCCCACGCGCGCGACGCCGCCCCTCATCGCGTGGGACCTCGACCGCAACTGGGCCAGCCTGCGCGCCGTCCTGGAGCGCCACCCCACCACAGTTTACATCACCCACGGCAAACCGCTTGCGCCGGATGCCTTATACGCGCTCCTCAAGCGTTACGCCTAAGCCGCTCATAACAAACGTTGAAACGTTCTGAAGTCAGAACGTTCTAACGTTTTTTGGTGTCTATGATGTCATCCATAGCGTCATTGCTGCAAGAAGGGGTTGCCGCCGCCAGAGCCGGGCAGCGCGAGCGCGCCAGGGCGCTGCTGACGCGCGTCACCGAAACCGAGCCGGACAACGTGACCGCGTGGCTGTGGTTGAGCGGCGTCGCGGCGACGCTCGCCGAGGCCGTCACATACCTGGAACGCGCGGTCGAGGCGGAACCGGAGAACGTGAAAGCGCAGCAGGCCCTCGCAACGGCCCGCCGTCATCTGAGCGATACGCGGGTGCAGGATGCCTGCGAGGCCATCGAGGCCGGGGAAACGGAGGCCGCGCGCGATCTCTTGATGCAGGCCGTGGCATGTGACGAATCCAATGTCGCCGCCTGGTGGCAGCTCAGACAGGTGGTCGAAGCGCCCGATGAGTACGAAATCTGCCTCGAAAACGTGCTGGCCCTCGATCCCGACCACGCGGAAGCGCGCGCGGCGCTGGAAAGTGCGCGGCGTGACCGGGCGTTGACGTCCGCGGTCCTGGATGAAGCTGCTGATGCTCCCGCGCTGGACAGTCAAGCAGAAGACAGTTGGATGCCGGTTATAACGCTTCCGTTCATCAGCCCGCCTGAGAGCGAGGCAGCGCCAGTGCCTCCGGCGATCCCCACCCCGGACATCCTCGACGACGAGCTACATTGCCCCTATTGCGCGACGCCCACCGCCTGGGAAGATCGTCGTTGTGCGGTCTGCGGACGCGCGCTTTGGACCCGCCAGCGCGAGGTCGAAAGACGCGCGTCGCCCTATTGGGTTCTCATCATCCTGGAAGTCACGTTATGTTTCGGCGGATTACTGCTTCCTCTGCTGTTGCTCACCTACGTTGATATGCGCGTGGAGTTTGCAGACATAACACAGCTCTTCCCCGTCTACCTGGGTATGCGCAACATCACCCCGGCAGGAGCCGCCGTAGTCTTCGGTCTCGCGCCGCGTCTGCTTTTCTGGCTTTCGCTGATCCCGAGCGGGCTGTCGGCGCTGATTCTGCTGAGCGTGCTCAGCCGGTGGCTACCGCTCTACTTCACCGCGCTGCTTGCAGGCGCGCTGCGCATCCTTGCCGGCATCAGCAGCGCCGTCATCGTGATGAGCACACGGTTGGAACCGGCAAAGGCGGCGCTGCACGGTGCGCTCGAAGTAGCGCCGGCAGGACAGTTCATCAACCTCGTGCGCACCGGCATCACCGCCGCCGATCTGGGATTGGTGGCGCTTGCCACGTTCGCGCTCGTGTCGCTAGCGAGCCTGCAAGACCACTTCGCATTGAAGAGCCGCCGGCTCCTGTTGCGCATTGATAATGACGTGGAAGGTAGTCAGGTTGGATTGTGGCTGCGCGGGCGCGCTTACGCTCAGCAGAAAGTCTGGGCGCTGGCTGCTCTGCACTTGCGCCAGGCCGTGATGATCGAAAAACATCTGGAGGTATATCTGGCGTTGGGCGTCGCTTACATCAATCTGGCGTGCTTCGATCTGGCCGAGGCCACCCTGAAACAAGCGCGTCGCCTCAGCCCGGAAAACCCACAAATTGATGAATTGACGGAGCTGTTGGCGGAAAAACGGGCCGCCGAAAGTGCGTTGTATGGCTCCACGGCGTGAACTTGCACAGCATTTCCTAGCGGATGGGATAAGCGCGGCCAAAAGCGGGCGCAAAGCGCAGGCGCGCGCGTTGCTCCAGAGCGCCGTCGAAGTCGAAGCAGACAACGCGCTGGCCTGGCTGTGGTTGAGCGGCGTGAGCGAGGATCCACTTGAGCAGGAAACCTGTCTCGAAAAAGCGCTCGCTCTCGATCCCGACAACGCCCCCGCCCGTAAGGGCCTCGCCGTGGTGCGCCAGCGCGCGACACAGGCTCTCCTCACCCAGGGGATCACGGCGGCAGCGGAGGGGAATCGCGCAACCGCGCGGACTTTGCTGGCGCAGGTGGTCAGCCGTGAGGAGAACAATCTCGAAGCCTGGTTGTGGCTGAGCCGCGTAGTGGATACGCCGGAAGATCAAGAGACATGCTGCGAGAACGTGCTGGCCCTCGATCCCGCCAACGCCGAAGCCCAGAACAAGCTGGCCCTTCTGCAACAGGTGCGCGAAGTCGCCAGCCTCAATCCATGGGCTGATGTCCCCGCCGAAGAAGCAGAAGCCGCCGGTCCCGCGCCCACGTTGGCGGCTGCCATCCTGGGCGAAGATTACATCCACAAACACACTACTCTCATCCCGGAGCCGGAACCGGCGTCTGAGTCGCCCAGCGTGGCGCTGTGGGCGCAGTACGACGACGAGATGCTGTGCCCGTACTGCGCCGCACCCACGAACCACGACGACCGGCGCTGCAAGACTTGTAGCAGCGCGCTGTGGCTTAAAATCCGGCAGCGAGAGGAGAGATCAGTCTTGTTATGGATTTTGATTGCGCTCCAGGCGCTCGCTACCGGTTTAAGCCTGCTGATACCGGTCATAGCACTGTATCTCATCAGCGCGCGTGTTGGGGTGTACGATTTTACGAGGCTGTTCAACGTCTACTTTGGCAGCGCAGGGAATATCCCGCCGGAAACGGCACGGGCGGCGCTGGCCTATTTGCCACGCGGCGTCTTCTTCCTGCTGTGGATTCCGGCAGGCATTTCCACAGCGTATACGGTCGCATTATATCTACGCTGGCCGCCGATTTTTTACCTGATGCTCATCAGCGCCGTATTGAATCTGCTTACCTCGGTCATCAGCGCGGTCCTGAATGTCAACAATGGCCTCCTGGCAATAGTCGCGGGCGGTGTAGGGATCATCGTGTCCATTCTCACCTTTATGCTCGTGCTCCGGCTCGAAGACGACTTCAAACAAGACACCGTGCGAGTTTTGCTGAAGGTGGATGAGGGCATTAAGGATGGCTTTGGGTATCTGCTGCGCGGACGGCTCTATGCCGGGCAGAAAATGTGGGCGCGCGCCGCGCTGCACTACCGACGCGCTGCCGCGCTACTACCCTACCAGACCGACGGTCACATTGCCGCCGCAACCGCTTGCATCAAACTCAAGAATCACCAGTTGGCGACCTACATCTTGCAAGAAGCGCAGCGCATCAATCCGGAGGATGCGCAGGTAAAGGAACTACTGGCGCTGATCAGTGAACGCAAAGCGTAAAAGTAGCAGCACCCTTTTCTTACGTTTTACGTTTTAGTAAAAGCAAGACACCGGCGATTTTCTCGCCGGCGTCTTGGGTCAAGCGATATTCAGGTACTCTTTAGCCGCCGAAGAGGTGGAACGACGCGATGATGGGCGCGAAGAGCGAGGAGACGAGCGACATCACCGTGATGAGCGTGTTCAGGGACGGCCCGGCGGTATCTTTGAAGGGATCGCCCACCGTATCACCGACGACGCCGGCCTTGTGCGCATCGGACCCCTTGCCACCGAAGAACCCGCTCTCGATGTACTTCTTGGCGTTGTCCCAGGTGCCGCCGGCGTTCGCCATCAACAGCGCGAAGAGGATGCCGGTGACGATAGCGCCGCCGAGGAACGCCCCGAGCGCTTCCGGCCCCAAAATGAAACCCACCACCAGCGGCAAGACTACAGCCAGACACGCCGGCAAAATCAGCGACCGCAGCGCATTATGTGATGCCAGAGAAACGCAAGTCACATAGTCCGGCTCCACCGTGCCTGCCAGAATACCAGG
>DAOUAQ010000172.1:0-6153 GCA_034433375.1 Anaerolineae bacterium
ACAGAGCCTCATTACGCCGTGTTCCATGACGGTGAATTTGCGGGTATAATAGCCGCTATGCAGTGTCGCGTCGGTTGTGGGGCGTGTTGCATCGCCCTCTCGATTTCTTCTTCCATTCCGGGGATGCCCGATGGCAAGCCGGCCGGTGTGCGCTGCGTGCAGCTCACCGCGGACAATCTGTGCGCCCTCTACGAATCGCCGGAGCGCCCGCTCGTTTGTGCCTGGCTGCGTCCCAACGCGGAGATGTGCGGGCAGAGCCGTGAGGAGGCGTTGGCGTATCTCACGGCGTTGGAGATTGCCACGCGGCCCTGACTCCGCAGATGACGTTTAGGCTCCTTGCGTTGCACGGTTGCACGGCAATCGTTAATGCGATATAATTTCTCTAATGAGGAGAATATGATCATTTCATTTGGCGACTCAGCTACGGCCGATCTTTATCACGGGCGAGAAAGTCACCATACCAGACGTATTCCTGCAAATATCAAACGAGTGGTGTTGCGTAAACTGGATATGCTCAATGCTGCTCATAATCTGGAAGACTTGCGCGAGCCGCCTGGGAATCGCTTGGAAGCACTGAAAGGAGACTCGCTTGGTTTTTATAGTATTCGTATGAATGACCAATGGCGCATTGTTTTTTCTTGGGAAAACAACGGTGCGTATGAGGTGGCATTGGTTGATTATCATTGAGGTGGAGGAGGGAAGGATGCTACCAGAAAACCGGGTAACGACACATCCAGGTGAAATTCTCAAAGAAGAATTTTTGGAGCCGTTGGGGGTTACACAAGTAAAGTTTGCAGCGCATATCGGTGTGCCGTTACAACGGGTCAATGAAATTGTGCGGGGTAAGCGCGGAATCACGCCGGAAACCGCATGGATTTTTTCCCAGGCCCTGGGCACAACTCCTGAATTTTGGCTGAATCTGCAGAATGCGTATGATCTGACTAGCAAACGGCCAGAAAGGTCAGTGCTGCGATTAGTCCCTGTTCCGCAAACCGTGTGATGATCATTGTCCCCTACACATCTGAACGATTGCCGGCTCTTCAAACCCTCATCAATGCTCATCTGGAGATGGCAATCCCCGGCTGGGCGTTGCCGGCCGAGTTCATCGCCGAGCGACTGACGCGCCATCCCGAACAGCACATCCTGGACCCGTGGGGCATTGAGCGGCGAACGCTTTTCAACATAGAAGCGGAACGGGTTCTCGCGGCTGCGCACCTCCTGCACTACGGCCATAACAACGAAGTCGCTCCCGACTACCGCAACGCCGGCGATATCGCCTGGCTGCTGTTCACGCCGGGCGCAGAAGAGGCCGGGCGCGCCCTACTTGCGGAAGCCCGTCAACTGATGCAAGCCTGGGACGTTCGCGTGACCTACGCCTGGGACACTGGATTACCCATCCCGTTGTGCAGCGGCATCCCGGATACCTGGCCGCACCTCCGCACCTTGTTTGCCGAAGCCGGTTTCGCAGCGGACGCAGGAGCGGAATACATCTTCGGCGGCGGATTGGACACTATCCCATCCCCCGCCGCTGCCCCGGTGGACGGGGTATGCGTGCAACGCCTTGTTTCCGGCGCCGAAGCCACGTTCATCCTGCGGCACAACGGCGAGCACATCGGGCGCTGCGAATGTATCGCCGACCTCACCCAAGACGGGCGTCTGCCGGCCTTCGCGGGGTGGGGCAAGTTGGAGATGCTCGAAGTGGCTGCACCCTGGCGCACTCTCGGCCTGGGACATTGGCTGGTACAGCACGTCGTCGCCTGGCTGCGCGAGATGGGGTGCGCGCGCATCGCGTTCTCCGTCACGCCGGATGACGCCGCGCGCGGCGCGCGGCGCTTCTACCGGCGCTTGGGGTGGGAGCGGCGGCTGACTTTGGAAAAGGGATGGATAGATCGAGGCGTTTACCCGGATCGTTGACGTCGTTCCATATCTGTGGTATACCTTTGATAAGAAGGGGAGAGGGAGGCCAGTTATGGCGACCGAGATTGTGGCTCAAGTAATATCACAAGAATTGCATATTCCATTGACTGGATTGGACGCGTGGCAAGACGCAGAGCTGGAGCTGGTGCGCGAAAAATCTGTGCTTGTGATTCGTCCGCGTAAATTAAAGCCATTGCAGGAACGCGAGTTAGCCATTCAGGCTTTGCGTGAAGATGGACTGTTGGTAGAAATGAAACAGACGCCTATTTATCCTCCGATTGCGCCAGGGGAGCGCGCTGAGTTGTCCCGAAAACTTAGCGCAGGTCGTTCACTATCAGAACTCGTCATCGAGGAGCGTAAAGCAGGATGGTGAATTATTATCTGGACACCAGCGCGATGTTCAAACGCTATATGGATGAATATGGCAGCGATTGGTTGCGCGCACAAATAGATCAGGCGTCAATGTTGATCGTATCGCAAATGCTTGTCGTTGAAATTATCAGTGCCCTTAATCGCCGCGTGCGTGAAAAAACATTGTCGTGGGGCAACTATCAGCGTGTGCGAGACATTATTTTCGACGATTGTCGCACGACTTATCACGTCATAGGGCCGACAAAGCCGGTTTTGGATTTGGCCTGTGAATTGCTGGAGCGCCGTTCGCTGCGTGGATATGACGCGGTTCATTTGGCAACGGCGCTGATTGCGCATACCTCACTGCATGCACGTAATCTTCCAGGTCTGGTCTTTCTCTGCGCCGATGATCAGTTGGTCGCCGCCGCTGCCGCCGAAGGGCTGGCGGTAGATAACCCCAACGATCATCCCTGAGATGGAACTCCTCGGCGGTCCGCTCTTTGCCGTCGCCGGCGCGGGGGAATCCCACGGGCCGGGCTACACCTCGATTGTCTTCGGGTGTCCGCCGGGTCTGTGGCTGACGCGGACCGACATCCAGCGCCATTTGGACCGCCGCCGCCCCGGCGGCAACGTCCACGGCACGCCGCGCAGTGAGGTGGATAAGGTCGCTCTGCTCTCCGGCCTCTACACGGATGATCACGACACGCTGCTCGCCGGGCCGGAAATCCGCACGATAGCCGACAACGTGGAGAGCGTCACCCGCACCTACGAGGCTGGCTACACCACCGGCGAACCGATTGCCGCGCTTATCCTGTCCACCGCCAAACGCTCCGGCGATTACCGCCAGTTCGCCGGGCCGCACGGCGAAGTCCGCCCCGGGCACGCCGACCTGGTGAAATACCACCAGGCGCGCGGCTTCAACGATCCGCGCGGCGGCGGGCGGGCCAGCTATCGCGCGACCGTTTCGGACGTGATCGGCGGTTCGATTGCGCGGCTGTATCTGGAACGGCAGTTTGGGACGGTGTTCCTCTCGTCGCTGGCGCAGGTGGGGACGCTCAAGGCATCCGTCACCCTGGCGGAGACGGTCGAGCGGCTGGCTTTGCAACACACGCAGGTGCAGCCCGTTCCGGCGGATGATCTGCGCCAACTCGAAGCCAAACTTGCCGCCGCCGAACTCCCCACGCTCGACGCCGATTTCGCCCACGAGGCCGCCGCGTTCATCGAGGCGGTACGCGCGGACGGCGATTCTATCGGCGCGGTGGTGGAGGTTGTGGCGGTACACGTCCCGGCGTTGGCGGGCGCGCCGCTCTACGAGAGCCTCAAGCTGCGACTGATGGGCGCGCTCGGCGGGCTGCACGCAGTGCAGGGCGTCGAGATCGGTTCCGGCTTCGATGTGGTGACGCGGCGCGGCAGCGAGAACAACGATCCGATCCGCGCGACAGGCTACCAGAGCAATCACCATGGCGGCTTGCTTGGCGGGATTACGACGGGGATGCCGCTCGTGTGCCGCGTCGCCTTCAAGCCGACGGCCTCGATCCAGAAACCGCAACTGTCGGTGCGCCAGGACCTCACGGAGATTGACTTCGCGCTCAAGAAAGGTCGCCACGATCCGTGCGTCGGCGTCCGCGCTGGGGTGACGCTGGAATCGCGGATGGCGATCGAGCTGTTGAATGCGGTGTTGGTGGGGGAGAGCCGTCAGCCTTCAGCGGTCAGCTTTCAGCTCTTTGCTGCTGAGGGCTGATTGCTGATGGCTGACAGCTATCTCACTACGGAGCAAGGGTTATGAACATCTCGGTCATTCTTGGGCATCCACAGCCGGGCAGTTTCAACCACGCGATTGCGGAGACGGCGGCGCGGGCGTTGCGCGAGCGCGGGCACACGGTCTGGTTCCACGATTTGTACGCGGAAGGCTTCGATCCCATTCTGCCATACGCAGAAATTCCCAGGGGCGCGGCGCTTCCACCGGACATTCAGCAGCATTGCGACGAGATCGCGGCGGCGGACGGCATCGTGATCGTACACCCGAACTGGTGGGGCCAGCCGCCGGCGATCCTCAAGGGGTGGGTGGATCGCGTGATCCGGCCCGGCGTGGCCTACGAATTTCTGGAAGGCGACGGCGGGGAGGGCGTGCCGGTGGGTTTGCTCAAGGCGCAGGCGGCGCTAGTGTTCAACACCGCCAACACGCCGGAAAAGCGTGAAATCGAAGTCTTTGGCGACCCGCTGCAATTGCTGTGGAAAAATTGCATCTTTGATCTGTGCGGCGTGCCGGTATTTTACCGGAAAATGTACCGCGTCATTGTGACAAGCACAGCAGAAGAGCGGCAAGTCTGGTTAGCCGATGTGAAGAAAATCGTACTGAGATATTTTTGAGGATAGTGGTATGACTAACATCGTACTTACCGGCTTTATGGGAACGGGCAAAACCACCGTCGGGCGTGAAGCGGCGCGACGGTTGGGGCGCGCGTTTGTGGATATGGACGACGTCATCGCGGCGCGGGCGGGCAAGCCGATTCCGCGTATCTTCGCGGAGGATGGCGAGGCGGCGTTCCGCGCGCTAGAGGCGGCGGTGTGCGCCGAGTTGAGCGCGCAGGACGGGCTGGTGATTGCGACGGGCGGTGGCGCGCTGGTGAACCCGGCGAATCGCGTCACGATGCAGCGCAGCGGCGTCGTAGTCTGTCTGGATGCGAGTCCTGACGAAATTTTGCGGCGCGTGGGGGGCAACGCCGATCGGCCTTTGCTCAATGTGCCGGATCCGGCGGCGCGCGTCGCTGAACTGCTGGCGGCCCGCCGCGAGGCCTACGGCGCTATTCCCTGGCATATCGAAACGAGCGAGCGCGAGGTGGATGAGGTGGTCGCGCGGGTGTTGGCGCTGGCGGAGATGATCACGCTGCCGGTGCGGTCTCCCGGCGGTGAGTACCCCATCCACATCGGGCGTGGAGTGCTGGCGTACCTGGGCGGTGCGCTGCGGGCGGCGGGTGTGCGAGAAAGAACGGCGGTGGCGATTGTCACCAATACTGTCGTTGGCCCACTGTACGCGGGGCGGGTGGAGGCGACGTTGCGCGAGGCCGGCTACCGGCCCTTCGTCTGCACAATTCCCGATGGGGAGCAGCACAAGACGTTGGACACGGTGCGCGCACTGTACGACCAGTTCCTCGCGGGGCAGCTTGACCGCAGCGGGGTGGTGCTCGCGCTCGGCGGCGGCGTAACAGGCGATATCGCCGGCTTCGCGGCGGCGACATTTATGCGCGGCGTGCGTTTCGCGCAGGTTCCCACCTCGCTGTTGGCGATGACGGATGCCAGCGTGGGCGGCAAGACGGGCGTGGATCTGCCGCAGGGCAAGAATCTCGTCGGCGCGTTCAAGCAGCCGGAGCTGGTGCTCATCGACCTGGACGCGCTCGACACGCTGCCCGAAGCCGAGTTCCGTTCCGGGATGGCGGAGTTGTTGAAGCATGGGGTGATTGGGGCGGCGGAGTTATTTGAAAAGAAGCAAGAGGCAAGAGGCAAGAAGCAAGGGGCAAGGAGCAAGGGGCAAGAGGTAAGAGGCAAGGGGCAAGAGGCAAGAGGCAAGAATCCTGCATCCTGCATCTTGCATCCTGTATCTTGCATCCTGCATCCCGCCTCTTTAGCGCGGTCGTTGCAGGTGAAGATCGAGATTGTGGAGGAAGACCCATTCGAGCGGGGGCGGCGGGCGGTGTTGAATTTGGGGCATACGACGGCGCACGGGTTGGAGCAGGTGAGCGATTTCACGCTGCGCCACGGGGACGCGGTGAGCATCGGGATGGTCGTGGCGGCGCGGATCGCGGCGGCGTTGGGGCGCGCGGAGCCGGGACTGGCGGCGCGCATCGCGGACGTGCTGGCGGCGTGGGGATTGCCGGTGACGTGCCC
>DAOUAQ010000173.1:0-10406 GCA_034433375.1 Anaerolineae bacterium
CCGGTGATGTTCTTCGGCGCGCCGGCCCGTTTGCCGAGTGGCTATCTGCGCATCCCGCTGCGGACGAACAGTCCTGTGATCGTCTTGGCGACACGTTTCGAGGATGGCGTGTACAAAGTCATCGCCAACCCGCCGCTGGAATTGGAACTTACCGGCGACCGGGAGCTGGATGTGGCAGTGAATCTGCGCCGAATTTTGGAACAGGTCGAGGACTTCATCCGCCAACATCCCGACGAGTGGATGATGTTCGCCCCGGTGTGGGTTGAGGATTAGGGGGAGGATGATATGCGAATTTTAGGGATTGAAACGTCGTGCGATGAGACGGCGGCGGCGGTTGTTGAGGACGGATGCGCCATTCTATCGAACGTGATCGCCTCGCAGGTGGATTTGCACGCGCAGTACGGCGGCGTTTTCCCGGAACTGGCCTCGCGCGCGCACGTCGAAGCCATCGCGCCGGTCGTCGAGCAGGCGCTCCGCGACGCGCACGTGGGGTGGGATGACCTGGACGCTATCGCCGTGACGTATGGACCGGGATTGCCCGGCTCGCTGCTCGTGGGATTGAACTTTGCGAAAGGCGCGGCGCTTGGCAAAGGACTGCCGCTCGTCCCGGTGAATCACCTGGAAGCGCACCTGTACGCCCACTGGCTGCGCACCGGAACAAACAGCGCGTCCGACGGCGATTTGAGGTTTCCCATCCTGGCGCTGATCGTCTCCGGTGGGCACACGGAGCTGATCCTGATGCAAGATCATGGGCGCTACACGTACCTCGGCGGCACATTGGATGACGCGGCAGGGGAGGCGTTCGACAAGGTGGCGCGGCTGCTGGAGCTTGGCTATCCCGGCGGCCCCGCTATCGAGAAGGCCGCGCGGCAGGGGAATCCGCGCGCGTTCGACTTTCCGCGCGCCTGGCTGCCGGGGACTTATGATTTCAGTTTCAGCGGGTTGAAGACGGCGGTGCTGCGTACTTTGCAACGTTTCAACGGGCCGCGCCCGCCCCGTTTTTTCGCCGATATGGCGGCTGCGTTTCAGGCGGCGGTGGTCGAAGTGCTGGCGGAGAAGACGTCCCAGGCAGCCAAAGCCAACGGCGCGCAGGCGGTGCTCCTATCGGGCGGCGTTTCGGCCAATGCCTCGCTGCGAACGGCGACCCGCGCGCGCGTGGATGTCCCCGTCCACACGCTGCCGCTCATCCTCTGCACCGACAATGCCGCGATGGTCGCTGCCGCCGGGACCTATCGTTATCAGGCCGGCGCGCGCGCCGGCTGGGAGCTGGACATTGAGCCGGGGCTGCGGTTGGTATAACAAACTTTTCCTAAACGAAAACCCAAATAATATCCCAAATATCCCAAATACAAATTTGGGATATTTTGTTTATTCCAGGGACGCCCGATCAAACAGAGGTAAGGGGCAAGAGGTTTTCGATCACGGTCAAGGCAACGCCGGCCGTCGCGTCCCACGAGAAACGCCGCAGGTTGGCCGCGCCTAACGCTACCAGCGTGCGCCGCAGCATCGCGTCGTCTAGCAGTCGCGCCAACCCCGCCGCAATGGCGGACGTATCGAGCGGATCCACCAACAAGCCGCCCTCACCCACCACCTCCGGCAGGCTTGAGGTGGCGCCTGCCAAGAGCGGCACACCACACGCTTGCGCCTCCAACACGGGGAAGCCAAAACCTTCGTAGAGTGATGGATAGGCAAAGACGTGCGCGCCGGAGATCAGCGCGGCCTTGTCGGTTGCGGCGATGTAGCCAGGGAAAAGTACCCGCGATTCCAGCCCCAGCTCGCGCACCCGCGCGTGGATCGGCTCGGCCAGCCAGCCAGGCGGCCCGGCGAGCACCAACGTCAAGTCCTGGCGATCTGGCGCAAGGGATGCAAACGCATCAAGCAGCCGCGCGAGGTTCTTGCGCGGTTGCAGCCGCCCCATAAAGAGGATGTACGGGCCGGGGATGTGGTAGCGCGCGCGTACTGCGGCGAGCGCAGTGGCATCACGTACCGGCGCGAGGTCACTGTCGTAGCCGGGATAGGCGACGGTGATCTTGGCGGCAGCGATCCCATATTCGCGCACCAGCGCGTCCCGCGTGGCGTTAGAATCGGCGAGAATGTGGTCGGCGACGCGCGCGTTCCAGCGTGTGCTCCAGTCCAGGTAGAGCCGCTGCCGCCAGGGATGCGCTTCGGGGAAGTAACGGTAGCCCAGGTCGTGGATCGTGACCACCGTCCGCCGTGGACGGATGGGCGGCAGGACGTGCGCCGGAACGAAAAGCAGGTCGGGTGGTCGGCGCGCCATCTCCCACGACAGGCGCAGATGCGTCCACAGCCGGGGGCAAGGGATGACGCGCAACTCCGCGCCAGGAAAGGCGTCTGGGGCCGGCGCATCCCGGAAATACAAGCGAGTGCGGTACTGCGCGCCGAGACGCGGCAGCAGTGCGCGAAGCAGGTGGTACGAGTAGCCTTCCGTGCCAGTGGGGGCAGCACTTAACGCGCGGCTGGCGTCAATGCCAATCGTGGGAATGGCCGGGAATGGCGACAAGGTATCCTTCCCTTGACTACAGTGTGACCGTCATCCAGGGAATGGGCACCAGGAGCAGGAAGAAGACGATGACCATCACCCAGCCCAGCATCTTGCGTCTGGCATCCAGCAGCGTGACATCGTTGAGCGGCGGCGCGTGGCGCGGGCCGATGAAAAGGCCCAGGGAGCCGATCATCAGCCAGGTCATCCCGCCGTAGTTTTGACGCAGCAACAGCAAAATACCCCATCCCCATATCGCGGCGAGCATGATCCGGGCAATTTTCCACGCTTTCTGCCCCCACATCGCATACGCCACGTGCCCGCCATCCAATTGGCCAATAGGGAAAAGATTGAACATCGTCACCAACAGTCCAACCCACGCCGCAAAAGCGATGGAGCCGCCGGCGCTCGGCGGCGAGAGCCACACATCCTCGCCGGTTGCCTTGTCAGGCAGGATGCGCCCGTGGACGACGTACTTGGCGGCAAGATAGAGCACCGAATTCCCTTCCTGCATGACCTCAATCGGCTCGCCGGCGGGGACATCCATAAAGGCGTAGGGCGTTCCAACTTTGGATAGGGCAAGGCCAAGAATCAGTAAAGGTATGGCGATGATAAGCCCGCCAAGCGGCCCGGCGACGCCAATATCGAAGAGGGCCTTCCGGCTGCGCATAGGACCACGCTGAAAGATCACCGCGCCCAGGGTCCCCAGGCTTCCCGGTAGCGGCAAAGGGATGAAATACGGCAGGCTGACCGGAGAGCCGTAGCGCCGTCCCACAAAGTAGTGGCTCAGTTCATGCGCGGTGAGAATAGCGAGCAATGTCAGCGCGAAGGGCCAGCCGCGCCAAATATCCGCCAGACGGCTCGGGATGACGTTTTCATGAAACGCGCCCACGAATAGCGTTGATAGCAGGGTCAGACCGAACAACAGGTAATTGATCCACGGTTTGCCTGTCTTTCCATCAGGTACGGCGGGGATGGCTTGCAGACGGTGCTCGCCGTCCACTAATGTCAGAAGCGGTGTATAGCCCAATTCGGCAAAGCGATGCACAATCTCGTCAAAAACGGCTTCTTCATCGCCTTCAAGGAGATGGCCGGTAAACTGCACCGGGGGTTTTGCGTCATTGGAAAGCACCTTGACTTCCTCAATGACCATAAACTGCCGCAGCGACGCACGAAGTCTGTCAACCACAAACAACTCTGGTATAGATTGATTAGTTTGATCTTCCATATTGCACACTACCCTGTTCTGCAATGCTATGCTGGGGAAGTATAACACAGCATTGCGGAAACCCAAAAGCGATAACGAAAAACCCCCTCCAGAGGAGGGGGTCACGGTCAAGGGATGGCTACAGGTCTTACTTGAGTTCGACGACGGCGCCGACCGCTTCCAGCTTGGACTTGGTGTCTTCGGCCACTTCTTTGGTGACGGCTTCCACGACTTTGGACGGTACGCCTTCCACCAATTCCTTAGCCTCCTTCAGACCCAGGTTGGTGATCTGGCGGACGACCTTGATGACCTCGATCTTCTTGGGGCCGAAGTCCTTGAGAATGACGGTGAACTCAGTCTGTTCTTCTTCAGGCTCGGCTTCGACAGCGACCGGGGCTGCGGCCATCATAGCAACAGGCGCGGCGGCGCTCACACCAAGTTTGTCCTCGAGTTTTTTCACCAACTCGGCGGCTTCGATCAACGTCAATGCACTAATTTCTTCCACTAACTTCGCTAAATCTGCCATTGTAATTCAACCTCCGTTTTTACCTTTCAGGTTAAGTTATACTTTCTTTGTGAATAAGGATCAAGCCACACGGCTCGTTAAGCCGCAGCTTCAGCAGCAGCAGCGCCGCCTTTGCCTTCCAGCTTATCTACATAGGCCTGCAGCACATTGAGAACCTGGCGGATACCGCTCGCCACCACACCGGCCACCTGCGTCGCGGGAGCATTGATCGTGCGCAACACCTGGCTCAGCAACACCTCGCGGCTGGGCAGGTCAGCAAGGGCTTGCGCCTGCGTCTGATTCAAAGCCCGGCCTTCCATAATGCCACCCTTTACCTGGAAGCGTCCTTCCTCGACTTCTTTGGTAAAGCCGATGAACAACTTGGCGACAGGTGGAACATCCCGATGGCAGAAAACCGCCATCGTTGAACCGGAGAGCAGCTCTTTAGGCGCTTTGATTCCGCGCTCTTTCAACACGACATCAAGCAGCGTGTTCTTGATCACGAAAATATGCCCATCCAGTTCATGGGCGCGCCGGCGAAAATCCTGCATCTGCGGCATGGTAAGCGCCGTGTAGTTCGCCAACACCACACCACTGCTCTCCGCCATTTGCTGCCGGTAAATGGCAACTAACTCTTCTTTTCGTTCACGTGATATAGCCAACCTTTCTCACCTCCTTACATAAAATACCTGCTCGAACATCAAGCCGACTCACAACAAAAAGTCCTTGCATCTACCGATGCAAGGACCACCGTGCTCACGCGAGCACATTTTAGTAGGATGGTCTTGCCTCGGCAGGATGATTAAGCCCTTGATGGCCCCTGCTGTCTTCAGCAGACAATAAAACGTAGTACTGTATCGCGTCGCAGGACTACTTGGCGCTCTCCAACTCTAGCGCCTGCATTGTATCCACATGCACGCCCGGCCCCATCGAAGGCGCCAGCGTAACCCGCTTGACGTAGATACCCTTTGCCGCCGACGGTTTCGCCCGCCGGATGGCATCCATAATCGCAGACAGGTTGCCAAGCAACTGCTCTTCGGAGAAACTCACCTTGCCAATCGGACAGTGGATGTTGGCGGTACGATCCAGGCGGTATTCCACGCGCCCGGCCTTGGCCTCATCAATCACCCGCGGCAGGTCTTCCGGCTGAACGACCGTGCCGGTTTTGGGGGTGGGCATCAAGCCACGGCGACCGAGCACGCGGCCCAAGCGCCCGACCTTGCGCATCATGTCAGGGACGGCGATGGTGACATCGAAGTCTACCCAACCATCCATGATTTTCTGAATGCCCTCATCGTCGGCGATGATGAAATCGGCGCCGGCGCTCTGAGCAATCTGCGCATCTTCACCGGCCGCAAACACCAACACACGCACGGGCTTGCCCAAGCCGTAGGGCAACCGCACCACACCGCGGATCTGCTGCTCTGAGCGCCGGGGATCTAATCCCATGCGCAGGTGCAACTCGACCGTTCCATCAAAGGCGGTGTAACTGACTTCCTTGACCAGTTTGATCGCTTCTAGCGGCGTGTAGAAACGATCGCGGTCAACCTTCTGAACAACTTCCAGGTACTTTTTTCCTCGTTTTGGCATTATAATCTCCTTGTGGTCATAACGGGATTCCCCTCCCACCGCATCAAGCGCCCTTATCCAGCGGACAGGGACTTATTCCGCAATCGCAATCCCCATGCTACGCGCGGTGCCGCGAATCATCATCTCGGCGCCTTCGACATCGTTCGCGTTAAGGTCCTTCATCTTCGTCTCGGCAATCTCACGCAACTGTTGGCGCGTGATGGTGCCGACTTTATTGCGGTTAGGCTCTGCCGACCCCTTCGGGACCCCGGCGGCCTTGCGCAACAGGTCCGGTGTGGGCGGCGTGTGCAGCTCAAAGATGAACGATGAATCCTGATAGATCGTGATCTCAACAGGAATAACGTTTCCCACCAGGTGGGATGTCTTGGCATTGTATTCCTTGCAGAAACCCATCAGGTTAATACCGTGCTGTGCTAACGCAGGACCAATCGGCGGAGCTGGATTCGCCTTGCCCGCCTGAATCTGTAATTTCACTACTGCCTTTATCTTTTTCTTTGCCATCCTTAACACTCCCTCAATCTGGGCCTATAGACAGTCCCAAACTTATGCTTTTTCTACCTGTAAGAAATCCAGTTCCACCGGGGTTTCACGCCCGAAGAAAGAGACCAACACACGCACTTTGGTCCGCTCCTCGTCAATATCATCCACAATCCCGATGAAATCAGCAAAAGGTCCTTCGATGATGCGTACCTTCTGTCCTGGCTTGAAGGTGGCTCGCACCTGCGGCGCTGTCGCTTCCATGCGGCGCAGAATGCCTTGAACGGCCTCCGAGCGCAGCGGCGTCGGCGTGTTACCCATCCCGACAAAACCGGTCACGCCGGGCGTGTTGCGCACGACGTACCAGGAATCATCCGTCAACAACAGCTGCACCATGATATAGCCGGGGTAGAGACACCGCTCTACGGTACGGCGCTTGCCATCTTTGATCTCAATCTCTTCCACGGTGGGGACCACGACCTGAAAAATGTAGTCCTGCATCCCCATGGACTCGATCCGCTGTTCCAGGTTATGCTTGACCTTGTGCTCATAGCCTGAATAGCAATGAATAATAAACCAGGCGCGCTCGTCCGTTTCCGGCTTGACTTCTTCATCGGCGAAGGGATCAGGCAACACGCCAACTACTTCAGCCGATTTATCTTCGACTGCAGGGATAAGCCCACCCTCCGGAGCCGGCGGCTGATCGAGTCCAAACCGCTCAAAGAGCGACTCTGGGGACAGGTCCAATTCTGGAAGAGCGCCAAACTCACCCTCGAGTTCGAACTCGTCCAGCGACCTCTCTTCGTCTTCTAAATACGAACGTTCTTCGTACATCGAAAGCCTAAGCCTCTTCTCCCCGACTGATCAAGTAAGAAGCCCCTAGCAATACAGCGACGACCACGACGCTCAGGATGATGTACAACACATTCCGGGTCACCAGGTTGCTCAGCAACCACCCAAAGAAGAAATCGAGTACACCCAGAAAAAGCGCCATAGCGACGGTGACCGCCAGGACTATCTTGGTCATCGCCCAACCTTGTTGCAGCGTAGGCCAACGCACCTTCCGCAATTCTGCGCGTGTGCTCTTGAAATACGCCACAATCGGATTATCTTTTTTTACCTTCGTCGTTGTCTTCTGGTCAGCTACCACAAGCGCCTCCAACACCTTATTTACACTCCAAAACACCGCCTGGTGAGGCGGTGTCCTTTTCAATCTAGACAGGCGAGGCAGGAATTGAACCCGCAACCTACGGTTTTGGAGACCGTTGCTCTGCCAATTGAGCTACTCGCCTACGTTACATGCTTCTCCAGGGGCCATCTTAAGTCTGCCCACTCTTCCCAACCAAAGCCCATGATCAGATTTGAACTGATGACCCCTTTCTTACCAAGAAAGTGCTCTACCGACTGAGCTACATGGGCAGACCTCTACCAGTGGGCAGTGAGGGACTCGAACCCCCGAAGGCGTGTCGCCAACTGATTTACAGTCAGTCTCCTTTGCCGCTCGGAACAACTGCCCAGAAAGCCGACGGTCGGAATTGAACCGACAACCCTCCGCTTACAAGGCGGATGCTCCGCCGTTTGAGCTACGTCGGCGTCTGATGATTATATCACACCGGCATAAAGGGTCAAGGTTCATTCCCTACCGAGCGAGGGTTAGTATACACAAATCAGGGTATTTGTCAACCAAAATACAAAACGGCGCACACCTTCTGCGCGCCGTTTTGCAAAAATTCCACCCAGACAGTGTTGTTCTCACCCAAAACGTTGCCTGCGCTCAACGCGCTGCCGGAGTATGTCTTCCAGTTCCTGGGGCGTCTGGGCGGTGATGGGGTCATAGGTGACGCCCGGATAGTGTCGGTCGAAGAAAGCGCGAAGGTCATCGCCCCACAAGGCGGGATTGACAGCGGTGACGGCGCGCTCAGTGAGGCCGGGGCCGTAGGCTGCATCGTCGGCGCTGGCGCCGATGGTGACGTTGTAGGTCTCCCAGTACAGGCGGCAGGCTTCGACCCAGCGCCAATCTGCGCCCGGCGGCAGGAGCACGTAATGGCGACTAAAAGGCTCGCGGGGCTGACACGCCGAAGAAGGCAGCGGCGCGACGGGTTCCACTGGCTCTGAAATCACCGGCTTCACCGGCGTCACGATGCCAGTATCTTCCCACGTCGGATCTGGGGCATCTTTGACGGAAATCATATACTTGACCATCTCTGGCAGCATACGGGTGAAGTCATAGTTGTCCCAACTCCCCGCGCTCCCCAGGGAAAACAGGTGCGCGCCGATCACGTAATAGTCTTCGCGCATCCGCGCGTCGTACCAGGCCATCTGCTGCATCCACTCGTCCACAGAAACCTGCGGCAAATCCTTCGCCAGGTTGACTTCGGTCAAGAAAAGCGGAACGACTTCGTTGCGCGGCTTGAGGAAGTCCTCGTACAGCCAGCGATAGCGACAGGCCAGCGGCCCGCGATCCGGGTAGGTCGGACGGCCAGGTAGCGGCTCACCGAACCAGACGTTCATCGGATAGGCGTATTCGTGGAGTGCGAGCGCGTGACCGCCGGCTTTCGCTTTGCCAAACACGCCGGTAGCGACAATCGCCTCCAGCTCATCCCATTCAGGCACGCCCATGCTGTAGGAGAACAAAGCAAGTTTGTACCCCTCTTGATCGGCGATCTCCATACAGTGGATCATCAATTCAGCCAGTTTGCGGTGTCCATCGGGTCCTGGCGGGTCCTGCTCGTTGATGATCTCCCAATAGTCCACGTAGGCGCGATGCGGCGCCCACTTGGGCAGCAGGCTGTCCATCACCTGGCGCGCCGTTTTGCGCAGGTTGTCATCCAATGGCGGCCCTTCCACGTTGACGCCTGGGTCTGCGCCGCGCATATAGCGTCCGACCGTCTGCACGCTGGCATCCAGAGTCTTCACATCCTTCAGCCAGCCGATCCCCTCTACAGATTTGACCGTGGACATGGTCGTCCCGGCAGCCAACAGGCTTTGCAGCACTTTTAACGTCTCGCCCGGCAAAATACCGTGAATTCCTAGCTTACTCGGCATTGCACCCTCCTTTCATCGAAGTAAAACGTAATGCGTAAAACGCAAGAAAGTTCAGGACGTTTTGCGTTCCGGATTGTCCACGCTTGATGCGATACAGTTTTCAACAAACATGCATCGTACATTTTCATTGTAGAAGGAATATGTGAAAAAGCAACGTGAACTTGCTCCTATCGTCACAGCGGGTATAATGGGAAACATTATGACAATCTATGTGGACGTTTCAGCAGCAGTACATCAACGCGCAGGTTTGGGGCGGTACGCCGCCAGTCTGACGCAGGCTTTGTTGCCGCGCCTCTCGCACCGGCTGGCGCTGTTCTACAACCGCGAGAAGGGCATTCTGTTGCCGCCTGGCCTGGAACACGTGCCGGCCCGCACCGTATCGTTCAGCTACAAATCATGGCGGATGATGGTGTGGGCAGGACAAGTGATGCGCATCCCCTTCAATCGGATGTTGCCACACGCGGCGCTTTTCCACGCCACCGAACATCTGGTGCCGCCCCTGAAAAACGTACCCACGGTGTTGACCGTCCACGATCTCATCTTTCGTTACTTCCCCGAACATCACAAACCGCTCAATCGCTGGTATCTGAATATGACGATGCCGCTGTATTGCCGGCGGGCCGATCACATCATTGCCGTTTCCGAAGCCACCCGCCGCGACATTATCACGGCATATCATATTCCGCCGGAGAAGATTTCCGTCATCTACGAAGCCGCCAGTCCACGCTTTGAACCGCAATTGCGCACCGTCGTTGAAGCGATGCGCACGCGCTATCGCCTGCCGCCAGAATACCTGTTGTACGTGGGGACGATTGAACCGCGCAAAAACCTGACGCGCTTGCTGCGGGTCTGGCAGCCGCTCTATCTGGCGAAGGAAGCGCCGCCCTTGGTGATTGCCGGTAAGCGCGGCTGGTTAAGCGCCGATTTCTTCGCCGCGCTGGAGAATAGCCCGGCGCGCGATGGGGTCGTCCTCACAGGTTACATCCAGGACTGTGATTTGCCGGCGATCTACGATGGGGCCACGGCGTTCGTCTTCCCCAGTCTATGCGAAGGATTCGGCCTGCCGCCGTTGGAAGCGATGG
>DAOUAQ010000174.1:0-12067 GCA_034433375.1 Anaerolineae bacterium
CGGGCGGCAGCACGAGGCTACACAGAACCACACACGTCACAACTTGATACACCACACGGGACCAACGCACACGCGCCATACCACAGACCTCCTGAATTGAGTTTGGTAATACACAGGACTTACGCACTATTGGTTGTAGAAAAGCCATTGGACGCTGATTTTCGCAGATTCACGCAGATTTTGTTTAATTATCTGCGAAAATCAGCGTAAATCCACGTACATTTTCAGAGAACTGCGTAAGTCCTATACAGATGGTGCAGAACACAAAACACGGTTAGATTTCAGTCTGTCACACTATGACGCAACGGGGCCACAATCCAATATAAGATGTTACAAGGAGAGTATACAATGTAATCGCAGAAAATGCAAGACCCCAAAAACACAAAATGTGCCTTTTCGTCATAAAAGGAGAACGCATCCTGAGGTTGCAATCCCGGCACAAAGCGAGTAAAATAGATACAGGTTATATTTTATTTTGTGGAACTTGTTGCAGGGCGTGAAAGGAATCCAACATGCCGAAAAAAAAGCCGGAAGGCGCTGTTGCTGAGACACCATCCACCAATTGGGACAATCCGAGCCTCTACTTTAACCGCGAACTGGGCTTCCTCCTGTTGAACCTGCGGGTGTTGGAAGAGGCGCTGGATGAGCGCCACCCATTGTTGGAACGGGTGAAGTTCCTCTCGATCTACTCGAACAACCTCGACGAGTTCTTTATGATCCGCGTTTCGGGATTATATGGGCAATTGGTCGCCGGTGTGGTGGAGACGCCGCCCGATGGGATGACGCCGGCTGAACAATTAGCCGCCATCCGCCGCGAGATTCTGCCGCCCTTAACCACCCAGATGAACTGCTGGCTCAATGACTTGGTCCCCAAACTGGGCGCTGAAGGGATTCACATTCTGAAATATGGAGACCTCAAGGGCAAGCAGCGCAAGTTGTTGCGGCGCTACTTCGAACAGGAAATTTTTCCGGTACTCACACCGCTGGCCTTCGATCCGGGGCATCCTTTCCCGCACATCTCTAATCTCAGCATCAATCTGGCAGTGGTGGTGCGTGACGCAGTTCACGGTGAGCTTTTCGCCCGCCTGAAAATCCCCAACGTCTTCCCGCGCTTGCTGCGCATCCCGGAAGAGGAAAAAGCCGACAGCTACGATCCCCTGGGTTTGAAAACCGTCAGCGACAACAACTTTGTGTGGATTGAAGAAGTCGTCGCCGCTAACCTGGATCTGCTGTTCCCCGGCGTCGAGATTGTGGCGGCCTATCCCTTCCGCGTCACGCGCGATGCCGATCTGGAGATCGAGGAGGACGAAGCCGCCGACCTCCTGGAAACTATTGAAGAGAGTGTGGAGCAGCGGCAGTTCGGCCTGGTGGTGCGGTTGGAAGTGGACAAGCACATGCCCAAGAATATCCGCGATATCCTGTTCAGCAACCTCGAAATCCCGCCCTATCTGGTTTACACGGCGGATGGGCCGATTGGGCTGGCGGATGTGATCAAGCTGATGTCGGTGGAGCGCCCGGACTTGAAGGACGCGCCGTTTATCCCGTACACGCCGCGCGCGCTCTCCGGCGACGAGAACATCTTTGCCGCAATCAGGCGCAAGAAAAACATCCTGTTATATCATCCTTACGACAGTTTTAAGCCGGTGGTGGATTTCCTGGAAGCAGCCGCGCTCGATCCGCAGGTTTTGGCGATCAAGCAGACGTTGTATCGCGTCGGGACGAACGCGCCAGTGGTGGATGCGCTGCTCAAGGCGCGGGAACATGGTAAGCAGGTCGCCGTGCTGGTGGAACTTAAAGCGCGTTTCGACGAGGAAAACAACATCACGTGGGCGCGCGCGTTGGAGCGGGCGGGCGTCCACGTGATCTACGGCCTGGTCGGGCTGAAGACGCACGCGAAGGTGTGCATGGTGGTGCGGCGCGAGCCGGATGGGATGAGGCGCTACGTTCACATGGCGACAGGCAACTACAACGCTGTGACCGCGCGCATCTACACCGATCTGGGATACTTCACCGCCGACCCGGACATCGGCGCTGACGTGGCCGATTTGTTCAATACTCTCACCGGCTACTCTCGCTTGCACGATTATCGCAAGCTGCTGGTCGCGCCGTATGGGATTCGCATGGGCATTATCGAGCGGATCGAGCGGGAAATCGAAGTTCACAAGAAGACCGGCAACGGCTACCTCGCCTTCAAAATGAACCAGTTGGTGGATAAGGAAAGCATCATCGCGCTCTACCGCGCCTCGCAGGCCGGGGTGAAGGTGGAATTGCAGGTGCGCAGCATCTGCTGTTTGCGGCCGGGCGTGCCGGGCGTCAGCGAGAACATTCGCGTTACGTCCATCGTTGGACGTTTCCTGGAACACCCGCGCATCTTCTACTTCTACAACGGCGGGAATGAAGAAATCCTCCTGGGCAGCGCCGACCTGATGCCGCGCAACCTGGATCGCCGGGTGGAGACGCTGTTTCCGATTGAGGATCCCGAACTGCGCGCCGCCATTCGTGACCAAATTTTGCGCGTCCACCTGCGCGATAACGTCCAGGCGCGCGTCTTGATGCCCGAAGGCGCTTACAAGCGCCTCCGCGCCAAGCCGGATGAAGAGGAAATCAATTCGCAATTATGGATGATCAGTCACCGGGGCATCTGGCACGTCGGAGAGTGAGGATGGTTCGCTGGGGATGGGTTCAAACAAACCATACGATTTTTCCGGGAATTCATCCTGTGACGTTTGCAAGAGGTCCGCGGGCTGGTAGTTGAGTTCGCGCGTCAAAAGCTCGACCAGCGTTTGTATGGTTTTGACGCGCGAGTAGCGTTTGTCATCGCTCTCGATCACCGTCCACGGGGCTGGCACGGTGCTGGTGCGGAGCAGCATATCTTCCACGGCCTCCTCATACAATTCCCACTTTTCGCGGTTGTCCCAGGTTTTGGGCGTGACTTTCCACGCTTTATGCGTCGCCTGCGCACGCGCCGCGAAGCGCCGCAGTTGTTCTTCCGGGCTGATGTGTAGCCAAAACTTGGCGATGATGATGTCAAACTCTACCAGTTGCCGCTCGAATTCGTTGATCTCGCGGTAAGCGCGCCGCCATACGTTTTTGGGATAAATCCCCTCCACCCGCTCGCTTAACACGCGCCCGTACCAACTGCGGTTGAAAATCAGGATTTGCTTTTTATCCGGCGGCATCAGGCAACGCCAAAATCGCCATAGATAGTGATGGGTACGTTCCTCATTCTCCGGCGGCGCGATGGAATAGATCTCATAGCCGCGGGGGTCCAATCTCTCGGCCACGTATTTGATGTTGCTGCTCTTGCCGGCAGCGTCTATGCCCTCGTAGACGATCACCAATGAGCGTTTGTTCAGATAAAGCTGATAGGCCAATTGGCGGAGCTGCAACTGCGCGCGCAAAAGCTCCTTTTCGTAGGTCTTGCGCGGCAAACTCTGGCTCAAATCAATCGTTTGTAACATGGGTCAGGCTTCCTCATCTTCCGGCAAAGGCGTTGCTGCTTCGATGTAGGTGTCCGGCGGCAATGCCTGTCCGCGCGCCTGGAGCGCCCTCTCAATGCGCTGGATGACCGCTTCAAAAGCTGCGATGCGCGCCCACCGCTCATCTGTCGCGGGGATGACCTCCCAGGGCGCGGCGGGACTATCGGTGCGCTGTAACATCTCTTCGCTGGCGGCGACGTAGTGCTCATACTTGTTGTGCCGTTCCCAATGCACCGGTTGAACGCGCCAACTGGACAGCGGATCGCTCTGTAACGCGGTGAGGCGTTGCGCCTGTTCTTCCTGGCTGATGTGGAAGAAGAGCTTGGTGATAACGTACCCATCGTCGGCCAGCGCGCGCTCGAAATTGCTGATGTCGCGGAACGCTTTGTGCAACTCCTGTTTGGGCAGACCCGTTTCGACCCGATCGGTCAAAACACGCCCGTACCAACTGTGATAGAAGATCGCCATATCGCCATAGCGCGGAATCTTGAGCCAAAAACGCCACAGCCAGGGCAGGTGCGTTTCGTAGGTGCGGGGGGGTTGAATATCGTGGATGGTGACATTGCGCGGATCGAGCCTCTGAGCCATCATCTTCATAGCGGCGTCTTTGCCGGCAGCATCCCATCCCTCAAAAACGATGACGACAGGGACCCCTGCATCCCGGCAGGCGATTTGCAGCGCATACAGGCGTTGTTGCAGCCTGGGACGCTGCTTCTTGTAGACGCTCTTCGGCAGTTCTTGCGCGAGATCCACGTTTTCTAACATTACACTCTCCTGGTGGATCGTTTCGTAGGGGTAGCGTTGTTAAAAATCGGACGCGGATTTTCGCAGATCGGGGTGAAGAAATCAGCGCACCTCTGCGAAAATCTGCGTCCGTGACCTCGTTTACAGCTTGATGACGGCCGCTTGCAACGCCTCGGTCACGGCGTCAATCGCCTGCGCGCCGTCAATATCAACCAGGATGCCTTTGCCGCGATAGTAGCCGATCAACGGGCTGGTCTGCTCCCAGTACGCCTTGAGCCGGTTCTGCACGGTGGCCTCGGTATCATCGTCGCGCTGGTACAACGGGCCGCCGTCTTTGTCGCAGAGGCCCTCTTTTTGCGGCGGGTTGAACTTGATGTGATAGGGTTCACCGCAGGTGCGGCACAAGCGCCGGCCGGTCACGCGCTCGATCAGCAGCTCGTCCGGCACGATGATGTTGAGCACGCCGTTGATGGCGACGCCCTTCTCGGCCAGCGCCTTGTCCAGCGCCTCAGCCTGCGCCAACGTGCGCGGGAAGCCATCGAGCAGCGCGCCGACTTCACAGTCCGGGCGGCTCAAGCGGTCGAGCACCATCGCAATGGTGATGTCGTCGGGCACCAAGGCGCCTTGATCCATGTACGTCTTGGCCTGGCGGCCCAGTTCCGTCTCGTTTTTGAGGTTGTAGCGGAACAGATCGCCGCTGGCGACGTGCGGCAGGTTGAGATGTTCGCTCAACCGCGTCGCCTGCGTGCCTTTCCCGGCAGCGGGGGGGCCAAGCAGAATGACGAATTTCGGGTTTTTGCTCATTGTGTTTCTCCTTATCGCTATGAAATGAGTTTATGATGACAATGCAGCCAGGGCATTGACAATCAACCGGGCAAAGTTGGCGCGCTCGAAGCGCCGCCAGGCATCGGGAAAAGTGCTCACCAGGCGTCGGATTTCCGCCTGCTGAAACGCCAGATACGCGGCGACGTCGGGCGCGACGATGGGCGTCTGTGTCCAGCGCAGAGCCGCATCCGCCGGCGGCGTCCACGTCCCCCACGCGAGGACGTGGTGCAATTGGGCGCTGGCAACGACGGCGTCCTGAAGCGCGCCCAGATGGTTTTGCAGCCCCTTGATTTCATTGATAGCCTGTTCGGCGTCTGCGCCCAACACTTCGCGGAAATACTCCAACGTGTAACGCAGGTTCTTGGCGCTGATGCGCATCTGGTGATAGTCGGTCAGCGCGGCGTTGGGTTGATCGAGCCGGGCTTTGCAGTGATAGAACTCCGCCAGACGCCCGTTCACCAAACCCGGTATGGCTTCAGTGATGCAGCGCGCGGCAAAGGATTTTGTCGCTGTGCTTTGGGGGAGCGAGGTCTCCAGGGGCATAGCAAACTCGCGCTTGAAGCGTGTATACCGCTCGCCGTCCAGATATTTCAACATCCCGCGCCGCGCGCTCTCATATTCAGCATCCCACGCCTGTCGCAACACAGACAAGTCGGGCATATTCCCTTTCGTAAAAGTGTCCAGGTAAGTTTGCGCATTTTCGCGGAAAACGTCCAGATCGCGGACATAGCCCAGGACTCGCCCGGTCCGTCGCAGGTCCTTAAGGTACGGCTGCATAGCGTCGGCATCCAGCGCCTCCGCGAAAACGCGAAAAGCAGTGCGCATCCGCCTCGTAGCAACGCGCATATCGTGCAGCGCCTCGGTATCTTGCCCCGCGCGCGTTCCAGGCTCGTTCAGTATCACCCGCAGCAGATGAAAGCGCAGCGTCTTGCGTGCAGCCTCGGCGATGGTGTCGTCCGGCGTGATGCCGGGCGGGGCAGCATTGACCGCTGCCAGCCCACGCTCAAACTTTGAGCGCGGCTCAACCGATAATCCGGGCATGTCCGCCAGATCATTCACGATAGCCGCCAGATCGGATTCTGCGCCCTCGCCCTTGAGTTCGATCTCCAGCTCCATAAACGGCTCATCGCTGCCGGTGTGCGACAACGTCACCGTGTCGAGGCTGAGTTCAGCGACGAGGCGCCGCGCCAGGTGGACATAGCGTATATCGCGGCGCTGCTTGAGGCTGAACAGTGGCGTCAGCGGCGCACATTCAGCCAACGCCAGAACCTGCTGGCGCGTCGCGCTATCCGGCCATTGGCTCGGCGTCGCCAACGGTATCGTCGCGGGCAGGTATGTCTCCCATTCCTCGCGGCGATGGACGGCGCCGGAAACGCCGCGCAATCCTTTTAACGTGATAATGCGAACGCCATCTTGTTCCCTTTGGCGACAGGCATATCCGGCCTGTAGTATCTTGCGATCCGGGGTGTCGAAGTAGGTGTCGAGAATGTCATAGACGTGGCCCGCCGAGATGGAGAAGCGACCGATGGAACTCATGCCCTGCATCGTCTCGTAGGCCTGGGTATCCTGTATGGCGAATTTCGCTTCGATTTCCATAAACACATTCCTGCCGCGGTCTCATGATTTATTATACGGGTTTCTCAAGGAGTCACAAGTTTGATGCTGGATGCTGGTAGTGTGTTTCTGGTGGTTAGCGTCAGTTTTTCGTTTTCGGGTATACTGGCTCTCGGTTGGCGACGGGGGGGAGGATTATGCGCTCGATTTTACTGGCGCTTGTCAGGGATATTCACTTGACGGGTGACCTCGCGCGGGATGTGATGGATTTCTTGCGCGATCACGGCTGCCCCAACACGGCGGCTCACAGCGCGGGGGTGGCGGCGGAAGCGCGCCGTCTCGCGGCGCAGGTGGGCGTGGACGAGGCGGCGGCATCGCGGGCCGCGTGGTTGCACGACATCAGCGCGGTGTTCCCGGCGGATGGGCGTGTGGCAACGGCGGAGAGCCTGGGCCTTGACGTGCTGCCCGAAGAGCGCGCCCTGCCGATGATCCTGCACCAGAAGCTCGCGGCGGTTGTGGCCCGCGAAGTCTTCGGCGTGACCGACGCCGCCGTGTTGGCCGCCATCGGCTGCCACACCACGCTCAAGGCGGACGCTGCTGCGCTCGATAAGCTCATCTTCGTGGCGAATAAGCTGGCGTGGGATCAACCCGGCGAACCGCCGTACCGCGTGGCTATGCTCGCGGCGCTGGCGCAATCGTTGGATGCGGCAGCGTGCGTGTATTTGCGCTATTTGTGGGAGCGTCGCGCGACGCTGGCCGTCATCCATCCCTGGTTCGTCGCAGCGTACACGCAATTGTGTCATACAGCAAGTAGCGCAAGCTGTTAGCTTGCAGCAGGGGCAAACTAACCGTTTGCGCTACATTTGCGACTTGTTATTTTTACGGGAGGTAAGCATGTCTGAGACGCAAACTCGGATCGCCGTCGTCGTTTCGGCGGGACAGGAATGGGATGTTGTGCGTGATCTGGTGGCGCACGATGGGATGGGCGCGTCCCCGTATGGAGAATGGTGTACCGCGCCGGTCGAAGTCAATGGACGCGCGGAAACAGTCGTCTTTTTCCACGAGGGATGGGGCAAAATTGCGGCGGCGGCAGCGACGCAATACGTGATTGACCGGTGGCAGCCGCAGCTCATCGTCAACCTGGGGACGTGCGGCGGTTTCGAGGGGGCCATTGCGCGGGAGGCAGTCGTGCTGGCCGAGCGCACCCTCGTCTACGACATCATCGAGCAGATGGGCGATCCCATCGCCGCCTTCGCCCACTACACGACCGATCTCGATCTGTCTTGGCTGGCAGAGCCGTACCCCATGCCCGTGCATCGCGGGCTGCTGCTCTCCGGCGACCGCGATCTGGTGGCGGAGGAAGTTCCCATCTTGCGCGAACGTTTCGGCGCCGCCGCCGGGGATTGGGAATCCGGCGCGATTGCCTACGTCGCTGCGCGGAACGGCGTGCGCTGCCTCATCCTACGCGGCGTCACCGACCTGGTGGGGATTGACGGCGGCGAAGCCTACGACGGCTCCGTCGCCTTCTATCGGGCGCAGGCGCGGGTCGTGATGACGCACCTGCTCGACGCGCTGCCCGCGTGGCTGGCGTGTGTTTGCTGGAAACTCGAAGCTGGAAACTCGAAGCTGGAAGCTGGAAACTCGAAGCTGGAAGCTAGAAACTGGAAGCTGACAGAGCATCCAGCATCCAGCATCCAGCATCCAGCTCAGAATTTCTGAAATACGAAGCTCTGGTAGACGACGGCGCCGGTTTGGAAGCGTTTGTAAATCCCCGCGCCCTTCGTCCCGGCAAATTCGCGCAGCAATTGTCTTAATGCTGTCGGAACACCGCGTTGGATGTGCGCGATCCGGCGGTCGTGGTCGGCGTCCAGGGCTTCAATCACGTTTGGGGTAATGTTCTTCTGCTTGACGCGCTGCATATCAGTCCGCTCGAGTTGTTCGTCAAGCTCATCAAGTTGCTCGCGGTTGCGAAAATCGGCGAAGAGGAAATGCCCACCCGGCTTGAGGACGCGCTTCACCTGCGTGAGGAAAGCCGCCATCGAACCATAACAGTGCGAAGATTCCACGTTCACGACGGCGTCAAAGCTGTCATCGTCGAAGGGTAGACGCTCGGCATCGCCCGGCACAAAGTGCAAGCCCTCAACGCAATAGTGCTGCCTGCACAAATTCACCGCTTTGTCGGAAAAGTCCACGCCGACCATACGCGCCGGTCCGAGGTAGCGCTTGATGTAGTCCGCGCCGCCGCCCCGCCCACTGCCGACTTCCAGTACTTTGAGTCCGCGCAGATTGACTGCGTTGGCGACGTGGTGATAGAGCTGAATGCAGTAGCGATTGATTTCATCATCCGTGAGCAGTGTTGGTGTTTCTGTTGCATCGTCAGGAGCGTATCCGTAGTTCATAAACGTCCAGTCCCGCTTTTGATAGTAGCGGGCCATGAACTGGTACATCTGTTTACGGGAGGCTTTTCTGAACCCCGGATAAAGGTCACACAATATGGTATACAGTTTGGCTAACACAATTCCCCTCATCTTCCGTGGCGGTTATGAAAACACAATACCGACATTATACCAGATATAAAAACTCACCGGTTTCTGTAAGAAACCGGTGAGTATGTGCTAACTTTGTGCTGGCGTTGTCCTAGCCCTTCAACGATCCGGCCAGTAGACCGCGCATAAAGAGCTTGCCGAGAGCCAAATAGACGACAATGGTGGGCAACGCGGCGATCAGCGCGGCGGACATCTGCACATTCCATTCCACGCTCCAACTCCCTGCGATGTTCTGCACGGCGACGTTGACCGGCGCCAGGCGCGGGTTGCTGAGCACCACCAGCCCGATCAGAAAGTCGTTCCAGATGTTAGTGAACTGCCAGAGGAGGACGACGGCAAAGGACGGCATCGAGATCGGCAAGAGTATCCAGCGATAGATGCCAAAAAAACCGCACCCATCAATCTTGCCTGCATCCACCAGCTCGTCGGGGATGCCGGCATAATACCCGCGGAACAAAAGCGCGGTGATGGGAATGCCAAAAATACAGTGGACCAGAATCAGGCCAGCCGTCTTACCATAAAGCCCCACAGCCTGCAACGTCCGCACCAGCGGGACGAGGATGCCCTGGTAGGGTAAAAACATGCCCACCAGGAACAGAATAAAGATCGTATTCGAGCCGGGGAAACGCCATTTCGCAAAGATATAGCCATTGATTGATCCGATGAACGATGAAATAATCGCTGCTGGCACCGTGATCACAATACTGTTGCGAAAGTTAGGCGCCACGCGCTTCCACGCTTCGGTAATCCCCTCCAGACTGATGGTTTGGGGAAGATCCCACATGCGGGTCACGTTGAGGTCTTCATAAGGCTTTAACCCGGTGATGAACATCACGTAAAAGGGCAGCAGGTAAAAGAGGCAGAAGACAATTAAAAAGAAATAGATCGCCCCACGCGATAGAAGATGTCGTGTTTTCATTGTTCGGCCTCGAGATTCATACTGTGTAGATAAGGGACGACCAGGAATGACGAAAGGAAGATCATGAAGAAGCCAACGGCTGCGGCCAGAGAAAAGCGATACAGTCCGAAGATTGACTGATACATGTGAAAGGCCAATGTATCGGCGGTAAATGCCGGCCCCCGCAGGATGGTCACCAGGTCAAAGACTCGGATGGACCCCATGCCTGTTAGCACGAAAGCGGTGAATGTCACCGGGCGGAGCAGTGGAATGATGATGCGGCGGTACAGTCCCCAGGTTCCTGCGCCGTCAACTCTGGCAGCTTCCCGTATTTCGTCGGGGATGCCGCGCAGAGCGGCCAGATAGAGCGCCATCACATAGCCGGTGAACTGCCAGGCGGCCGCTATCGTGATCGCCAGGATGCCCCATTTGGGATTGGCATTCCATTCGAAATAGAAATTCTCAAATCCGATCTTGTGCAGGAGCAGATTGATGCCTGTGGTCGGTTGCATCAGCCAACGCCAGGCGACGCCGGTGACAATGCTGGAAACGGCAAAGGGGAAAATAACAATGGTGCGGAAGATGGCTTCACCTTTGATCTTTTGGTCCAGCAACACCGCAATGAGAAAGCCAAAAATGATGCACTGGCTCATAAACCCTACGGCGTAGAGCGCCAGGCTACGCATATTCCAGTGAAAACGCTCCATTGTGAAGAGCTGGATCCAGTTGCGTAGACCGACAAAGGTGTAATCTTCAATGGCGGAGTCCCATTTCACCAGCGAGACGTAACCGGTCCACAGGATGAAACCGTAGATGAATATGGTTACCGCGATGATGGAAGGGATCAAAACTAGAACAGCGATCGCCGTATCGCCGTGCAGCCAGGGGACACGCTTGCGTAGTGCGGATAAAATGGGGGAGGCGGCAGCGCCGCGCTCCCCCTGCTGTGTTGACGGACTCATAGTTTACTTACCAAGCCCGGCGACCTTAGCCGCATCAACCAGCATTTGCTGGGTCTTGGCGATGTTGTGATTGGTAGAGAGATCGGAGAGGGCGGCGTCATAGTCAACCAGGAAGCTCTGCTTGACCGCGGCGCCGTGTTGGATGCTCGGTAAGCCCGTCTTTACCTTGAAATCATCCATGGCCTGGTTCAGGTACTCGTCATATTTGCTCCGGTCGCCGTCTGTGCGCGCCGGGATGGAGCCCTTGATGGGGTTGAAGGCATCCTGACCTTCCTTGGAGCCGACAACGCGCAAGAAGGCGATGGCGTTCTCGCGGTTGGGGGCGTTCTTGGGCAGGCCGAAGGAGTCAGAGAGCACCATGAAGTAGTCGGCGGTGCCGGGCGCTGTCGTCCAGTGATAATCCTTGAATCCCTTGGACATCAGCACGCCATGCGTCCAGTCGCCCATAATCATCATCGCCGGGCCGTCGTCGGAGACGAAACGGTCGTTGATGTCACCCCAACTGGTGCTCAGGTAGTCTTGGTTGGCATAGCTGTAAAGTTTATCCATGATCTCCAGGGCTTTGGTGACGCCTGGATCGTCCCAACCGGTCTTACCGTTGAACAATCCCTTGTACTTATCGGGTCCCAACACGGACGCGAGGATATTTTCGAGGATATGCCCGGAGAAACCGCCGCCGCTATCCTGCTCAGCAATCGCTATGGCGGGAATGCCGGCCGCCTTGAGCTTCTCGGCGACGACAAAGAACTCGTCCCACGTCTTGGGCGGTTCGGTGACGCCCACTTGCGCCAGGCGGCTGGGACGATACCACATCACGTTGGAGCGGTGAATGTTGACCGGTACGGAGTAGGGCTTGCCTTCGTAAGAAGCAATGGCAATCACGTCCGCGGGGAAGATTTTGTCCCAACCCTCTTCCTTGTACAGCCAGTCCAGGGGTTCCATACGACCGGCGATCACGTGGCTGTCAATCAACTCGCGGCCCAGATGCACCTGGAACGAGTCAGGCGGTTCGCCGCCCAACATGCGGGTTTCCAACAAAGCCTTCATATTGCCGCCCTG
>DAOUAQ010000175.1:0-18380 GCA_034433375.1 Anaerolineae bacterium
CGATTTCCGCACGCCGCGACGTTCTAAAACGCAAACAGCAACAGCGGATTAGACCCGTTTCAACGTTCCAACGTTCCAACAACTAACTTTCAAGGAGAAGTGGTTTGTCGCATTGGCGCAAAGACCAACGCAAGGAATTGTACTTCCAGAAGGCGAAGCAAGAGGGCTATCGCGCCCGTTCGGCGTACAAGCTCCTGCAGATTCAAGAGAAATTCCACGTCATCCGGCGCGGCGACGTGGTTGTGGATTTGGGCGCAGCGCCGGGATCGTGGTGCCAGGTGACGACAAAGCTGGTAGGCGACCGAGGCCGCGTAATCGCCCTCGACCTGCAGGAGATCGAACCCATCCCCGGCGTCATCACCCTGCAAGGCGATATGACCGATCCGGCGATCCAGGCGCAGGTGATGGACCTGGTGGGCGGGCGCACTAACGTCGTTCTCAGCGACGCCGCGCCATCCACCACCGGCATCAAACTGCGCGATCACGTGCTGTCCATCGAATTGGGGCATACGGCGCTCGCCGTCGCCAAAAGCCTTCTCGTACCGGGCGGCAGCCTGGTCATCAAAGTCTTCGAGGGCGAGGATTTGCCCGGCCTGATCCGCGATGTCAAAATGGCCTTTCATCCGGTCAAAGTCCACACCCCCGCCGCCACCCGCAACGAAAGTTGGGAATCCTTCATCATCGCGCAAGGGTTTAAAGGCAGACAGTAGGCGGGGCGGATTGAACCGTACGCAACACCTTGCAGATTTTGTGATTTGCTGATTTTGTGATTTGCTGATTTGGTGATTCGCTTATGATTCCTGAAGAACTACATCTCCGTAACTTTCTCTCCCACCGCGAAACCGATTTGGATTTTCGCGGGGTACACCTCGCCAGCTTGGTGGGTGAAAACGGCGCGGGCAAGTCCGCGCTGCTGGACGCGATCACCTGGGTCGTGTGGGGCCGCTCGCGCGCGCCCTACGGACGCGACGAAGACCTCGTCTACCACGGTGAGGACACTATCGAGGTCGAGTACGTCTTCCGGATGCCCTACCAGGGCGGGGATGAACGCCGCTGCCGCATCCTACGCCGCCGCGAGCGCCAGGGACGACGCGCCACCGGCTCGGTCCTGGATTTCCAGGTCCAGGGTGACGACGGCTGGCGCGCCCTCACCGCCGACAGCATCCGCGAGACGCAGAACCGCATCGTCGAACAACTGGGGCTGGATTACGACACCTTCATCAATTCCGCCTACCTGCGCCAGGGCCACGCCGATGAATTCACCGTCCAAACCCCCGCCGACCGCAAGCGCGTCCTCAGCGTCATCCTGGGACTGGATCGGTGGGTCGAGTACCAGGAGCGCGCCAAGAAGCGGCTCTCCGGCGCGCAAGGCCGTCTGCAAGAAGTGGATCGTCGCCTGGACGAAACCGCGCAAGAGTTGGCCCGCCGCCCGGAGTACGAGGCGCAGCTTGCCGAAGCGGAGCGGCAGGCGCGGGAGGCCGAAGCGCGCCTCGCCGAAATCCAGACGCAGGTGGACAAAATCACCCGCATCCAGGAGCAGGCCCTCGCGCTGCGCCGCCACATCGCCGACCTGGACGAGCGCCTTCAACAGGAGAAAACGCGGCTGGCGCAACAACGCAGCGAAGAGGAGATGCACCAGGGGCAGCACGCCTACTACGCCGCGATGCTGGATCAAGCCGCCGTCATCGAGGCGAACTACCAGGCCTATCAGGTCGCCGTCGGCGAGGAGCGCGCCTGGGGCGAGAAACTCGGCCAGGCGGCGCGGCTGCAAAGCGAGAAGTCGCAGTGGGAAGGCGCTATCACGGCAGAACGCGAGAAGCTCAACAAGCAGCTTCGCGCGGCGGAACAGGAGATCGTGCGCCTTGACCGCGTCATCGCCGAGAACCGCGCCCGGATGGAGCGCGCGTTGAGCGACCTGCAGGGGCAGATCACCCTCCTGCAAGAACGCGCCGTCGCGCCGTCGCTGCTGGCCGACCTCGAAGCGGCCCACGCCGAACTGGCGCGCCTGGAACAAATCGCCCAGGAGCAAGAGGCCGCCCGCGAGACGCTGCAAACCGGCGAAGTCGAACGCACGCGGCTCATTGAACGCAACCGCCAGCTCCGCGACCTGATGAACGAGGCCAAAAGCCGCATTGAAAGCCTGGCGGAAGCCGAGGCTGCGTGTCCCCTGTGCCGCCAGCCCCTCACACCCGAACACCAGGAACGCCTGCTCACGGAAATTCAGGCCGAAGGCGAAACGATGGGCGACGAACACCGGGCTAACGCCGTCCGCATCCAAGCCCTACAAGAGGAAAAGACCACGCTGCAACAGCGTACTCAGGAGTACGACAAACTGCTCCGCGCGCGTCCCCGGCAGGAACAGACCGTCGCCCGGCTGCTCCAACAGATTGAGCAGAGCGACGCCGCGCGCGACCGCATTGCCGATTTGCAGGCGCAGGCCGAAATCGTGGCGCAGCACATCGCCGCCGAAGCCTACGCTGAGACGGAACGCGAAAAACGCGCGCAAGCCACTGAGCGGTTGAACGCGCATCAAGCGCGCCTCGATCAAGACGATTACGCCGCCGAAGCGCGCGCGGCGCTCGCCGACGTGCTCGCGGCGTTGGCGGAACTCGGCTACGATGCTGCCGCCCACCAGGAGGTCAAGAAGCGCATCCAGGCGCTCAACAGCGCCGAAGCGGACTACCGCGAACTGGAAAAGGCGCGCGTCAGCCTGGAAAAGGAAGCCGAAACGCTCAAGCGCCTCGCGTTGGAGATCGAAATGCAGCAGGGGCGCATCGCCAAACTCAACGACGAGCGCGCCGCGCAGGAAACGGCCCTCGATGCGCTGCGTCCGGCGCTGGCAGAAGCGCCGCGCCTGGAGTATCAGTTGAATCAGGCGCGCCAGCAAGAGTCACTGGCCCGCCAACGGGTGGGCGCGGCGCGGCAGAACCTCACCGCGCTGCAAACGCTGGAACGCCGTCTGACGGATATGCGCGCGCAACGCGAAGAACTGGCGCAGCGTGTCGGGCTGCTCACCGAACTGCGCGACGCTTTCGGCGTCAACGGCATCCCGGCGATGATCATCGAGCACACGTTGCCGGAGCTGGAACGCGAGGCCAACCACATCCTGCAAAGTCTCACCGCCGGGCGGATGCACGTCCGCTTCGACACGCAGCGCGAGACCAAGACGGGCAACCTGCGCGAGACGCTGGATATCATCATCAGCGACGAGAAGGGCACGCGCCCTTATGAAAATTTTAGTGGCGGCGAACAATTTCGCGTCAACTTCGCCATCCGCGTGGCGCTCTCGCGGATGCTGGCGCAGCGCGCGGGGGTGCGCCTGCGCTCCCTCTTCGTGGACGAGGGCTTCGGCTCATTGGACGCCGAAGGTCGCCAGCGGCTAGTCGAAGCCGTCAAAACCGTGCAGCACGAATTCGACCTGATCCTCGTGATCACCCACATTGATGAACTGCGCGAGGCGTTCCCCACGCAGATTCAGGTGACGAAGGGGGAAGGGGGATCGGTGGTTGAGATTGTGTAACGAACGAAAATCTTCTCAACGCATAACACAGAACCGGCCTGGAAGATATTCCCAGGCCGGTTCTGGCTACCAAATCCGTATCGTTTACGCCGTATTCTCCGTATCATAAATACGGACACGCCCCGGCTCAACAATCCACAATTGCCCTGCGACCGTCGCTTGCGCTATGAATTCCAGGACCTGCACAATCAAGTCTTCCAGGAGCGTCAGGCTAGGATTACGGGACGCACGAATAACGACAATGCCTCCACTTTTTCCCGGCGGGAAACGCAGCGGGTTGGCGAAATCCAAATCCAATGTAACCAAACAACGTTGTTCAGCACAACACACTTTGTAAAGTTGCCTGTCGGATGCGCCTTGAAGCGATTCATAACGTACCGTGTGAACGTCGTGCCCAGCCTCCACAAAAAGGCGCTGGGTGCGCGTTCCGAAGTTTTCATCGAGCTTAAAACGCACGCGCGACCTCGCTCGGCAAATCAATGTACCGTTCACGAGACATCATTGCGCCATAAGCAATCGCCGCCCTGATATCCTCGTTAGTGAGTTGCGGGTATTCCTCCAGGATCTCCCCAACGCTCATACCAGCAGCAAGAAAATCCAACAGCAGTGAAACCCACAAACGCGTGCCACGGATACGTGGTTTGCCAAAACAGACATCGGGATCAATTGAAATTCGCTCCAACAACTTATGCATCAGGTCCTCCGCGTGAAATCGCAGGCTTTTTTCTTTCTATTCTACCACGAAACTGCCTTGTACGAGCAGGAACCTTAAAAACACACCTCACCCTTGAGCACTACCACCGCATCTCCCGTCAATTCCACCCGGTCGTTCTCCGCCAGCCGCACGCCGATCTCGCCGCCGCGCGCCGATGCCTGATAGGCCAGCATCTCCGTCTTGCCCAACTGCGCGGCCCAATACGGCGTGAGCAACGTGTGCGCCGACCCGGTGTCATGCTAGGCCGTTTGTAATTGAGGTTGAAGCATATTGGAGAAAGAAGCTCTGATGACTTTATCTATACTCTGTGGTAAATCAAGCAGCACAAAATAGTGAGCGGGGTAAAGATAATCCTCGCCGCTTTCATCAATAATCCGCACATCTCCATCGGCAGCCGCATCCTCATCAGCCACAACACGATAGAGCTTGTGCCGCTCCAGGGATGCAGGATATCCTTTATTGTCGATGCAAATAGCAAACATGGTAATAAACCTCTTGTCTTTCTACGCTAATCCAAATAACGTTTACGCTTGATTTCTCTCTTGCCAATCCCATGCGCTTCATACCAGTGCAGTTCTGCGCGTCGGATGCGCCCATTCGAGAGACGTACCATAGCAATACCCTTGAGTTTACGCCACCGGCCAAGACCGTAGTTTTTCTTCAACCGCGCAAGGTCCCGAATCGTGTTGCCAGTGGCAATGACTTCTATTTCGGTTATCTCGCCAATGATTTCAAAAGCCATGTAAACTGCTCCCGCATCCAACTATGGCCTGGCGCTTCGAGTCGTTTCTCCCATTTTGCGCCATATCAACGCCTTTGTCAAGAGTTTTACGTATACAATTCCCCTTTGAACACCACCACCGCATCCCCCGTCAACTCCACGCGGTCGTTCTCTGCCAACCGCACGCCGATCTCGCCGCCACGCGCTGAGGCCTGGTAGGCCAGCATCTCCGTCTTGCCCAACTGCGCGGCCCAATACGGCGTGAGCAGCGTGTGCGCCGACCCGGTGACGGGGTCTTCGTTGATGCCCACTTTCGGCGCGAAGAAGCGCGAGACGAAATCGTAGGGTGGTTCGCCGGCTGCCGTTACCATCACACCGCGATAGGTAGCCAGATCCTCAGACGCCAGCAGCGCCGCAAAGTCCGGGCGCAGATCGCGCACCTGCTGCGCGTCGGCAAGATGAATGAGCAGGTCGTGCGCGCGTGTTCCATACGCGGCAGCCTGCGCCGACGCCACACCGAGCGCCTTGAGCGCCCCGACGGGCGGCTCGCACGGGACGGGCGTATCCGCCGGGAAATCGAGCGTGATCGTCTCACACGCCGCCGGCCCCGCCGTGACGCGCCGGGCGATGAGGTTGCCGCTGAGCGTCTCGAAAGTCACGGACGTCGCCTGCACGCCCACTGCGCCGAAAAGCACCGCCGCCGTCGCCAGCGTCGCGTGCCCGCAGAGGCGCACCTCCACCTTGGGTGTGAACCAGCGCAGCGAGAAACGCGCGGCCTGGTTCCAGGGCGCAGTCCCTACCGGCATCACGAACGCCGTCTCGGAGAGATTCATCTCGGCGGCAATCGCCTGCATCAGCGCGTCGTCGAGCGCGTGCGGCAGCAAACACACCGCCGCCGGATTGCCTTTGAAGGGCACGCGGGTAAACGCATCAGCCTGGTATAGTGGAATCGTATTTTTCATCACTCCTCCGGCAAATAGACCTGTTCCTGAATAAGGTTTGGGACGCAGATTCACGCTGATTTATAAAGAATCTGCGTGAATCTGCGAAAATCCGCATCCGGATTATCGCGTCAGCAACGCGACGTTTTCGATGTGGTACGTCTGCGGGAACAAATCCACCGGCTGGACCCATTCCAGAGTATAGCCGTGCTTCACCAGACGGCGGGCGTCGCGGGCCAGCGTGGCAGGATCGCACGAGACGTAGACGATGCGCGCCGGCTCTTGCGCCGCCAGCGCATCCAGCGCCGCCAGTTCCAGGCCGGTGCGCGGCGGATCCACCACCACCGCGTCGAGTTTGTGTTCCACGGTCGGCAGCAGCGCCTCTACCGTCCCTTCGAGGATGGTAACATTATCCGCCGCCGCCAGGTTGTACTGCGCGTCGGCTGCCGCCGCCGGATGCGCCTCAATGCCGGTCACGTGGCCCACTTCCTCGCTCAGAAAGGCAGTGAACAGACCCACACCGCAATAAGCATCCAGCACTTTCTGGTAGCCGCGCGGCTCCAACGCCTCCATCACCACGTCCACCAACTGCGCGGCCTGCGCCGTGTTGACCTGGTAGAAACTCGTCGCCGAGATGCGGAACTCGCGCTCGTGGACGGCCTCGAGGATATAATCCAGGCCGATGAGCGGCGCGATGGCGTCATCGTGGCGGATTTGCACGATGGAAAGCGGGAAATCCACCGCCAACGAGGGTGACTCTTCTTCGACGGCTTGCAAAACCACCATCAGATCGCCGGTTGCCGTACCGGCGCGCAGTTCCATCCATTCCAACTCAGGATAAGCCATGTCCAGCGAGTGCAGCAGATCGTTCAGCATAGGATGCAGGATCGGGCAATCGTCAACGGGATACACGTCGTGGCTGCGGGCGGAGAGGAAACCCAGGCGGCCCGCGGCGTCGGTGCGAAAGAGGGCGTGGTTGCGGTACTCCCAGCCCGTTGCATCGGGAAGCGGTTCGAGAATCGGCGGCTCCTCAAATTTGCCGACACGGCGGAACTGATCCATCACCACCAGGCCCTTGAGGCGCGCTTGCACCGCATCATCAATGTGCTGCCATTGACAGCCGCCGCACGCCTCAGGGCCGAAGTGCGGGCACGGCGGCGCGACGCGGGAGGGCGAAGGGTCGAGAACGTCCAGCAGACGCGCGCGCGCGTACCGCCCGCGATCTTCGACGAGTTCGACTTGCGCGCGCTCGCCGGGAATGGCATACGGGACAAAGATCGCGCGTCCTTGATGGTGCCCGATGGCTTCGCCACCGTGGGCCATTGCGTCCAGTTTGAGGGTGATAGTATCAGCCATTGCAAAGCTCCTGGAAATTAGAAATTAGAGGGTGGTGAGCCAGATGGTAAAGAAGGAGACAAAAACGTGAATAAGGAAAGGGTAGAAAAATGAATCGGTCTCCCACGCCACCCACCCGAAGGCTGAACCGCCCAGAATACAGCTCAATGTCTCCAATTCTGGCTTGCTGAGATGCCCAAACGTGAACATCATGGCCTGGAACAAAATTGCCCACGGGCCAATAATGTCCGCCAGACTAAAAATCAGGAAGCCTCGGAAGAAGAACTCCCAACTGATTAAATCCGAGACGACCCACCACAGCGTTCCCCAGCAGCCGCCATTCTCCCAAAGGTGCGCATAGTACGCCGTGAAATCCGGGCCGCGCGCCGTGAACCACAACACCGGGGCCATCAAAATCCACCCACCGAGGGTGAGCAGCAAGCCCTTTCGCCATTGACCCGCCCGCACACCGTAGTCCCGAAGTGGACGCTTGAACATTGCCAGCATCACGAGCGGTACAAGCAAGTACAACACTCCCGATTGCGCCGGCGGGAAACGATGGTAATAGTCCAACACCAGCGCAATCGTCGCGTAGACCAGGATGACAACGCTCTGCCAGGCCGGATAGGATGCTCTTTTCTTGGACGACAGCATAGCTTAATTATACCAGCAGCTACAAAAGTCAGGGAACGCCCCCAAACTTCCTCGCCTGCATCTTGCCTCCTGTCTCTTGCGAAAAACACTGTCTATGGTATACTCCCCACCATAATTGACCACTGGCCGAAACGAAAACAGAAAAACGCTCGGTTGGTTCTCGAAAAGGAGTAAAAAAGCGTGTTAGACAAAGACGAAAAGCAGGAGATTATCAAGGAGTACGCCTTAACAGAAGGTGATACCGGCTCGCCCGAGGTGCAGATTGCGCTTTTGACGCACCGCATCAACGATCTGACCGGACATTTGCAGGCGCACAAGCACGATGAAAGCTCGCGCCGTGGGTTGCTGAAGATGGTGGGACAGCGGCGTCGCCAACTGGCCTATCTTCAGAAGACAGACCTTGAGCGCTACCGCACTCTCATTCAACGGCTCGGGTTGCGCAAGTAAAGTATCGGTTCACCGCTCAACCATGTCAAACGAGTAGATGTGAATAGCCCATCTACTCGTTTGTCTGTATAACAAAAGTGTGTTGTCCTTACGGGGCGCATCTCGCTGCCGCGCAAGGTTGAATCAAGAAAAAATCATATCAATCCGGCTAACCCGCATGACCGTGTTGGCGTGTGGCGAAGGTGGGAATTGGGGTTTGGGGTGCAACGCCGCATAGCGGTGTACAACAGCCCCCAGTTTCTGACCTTCGACACGGCGACCGGCAGACCCGGAGCAACCGGAACAGGAGGAAACAGTGTTAGAAGAACATGTATTTACGACGATGTTGGGGGAGCATAGCATCACCCTCAAGACCGGCAAGATCGCGCGCCTCGCGGGCGGCGCGGTGATCGCCCAGAGCGGCGATACGGTATTGCTGGCAACCGCAACGATGGCCCACACGCCGCGTGAGGGCACCGACTTTTTCCCGCTCACCGTGGATTTTGAAGAACGGCTCTATGCCGCAGGACGCATCCCCGGCTCATTTTTCCGCCGCGAAGGCAAACCCTCGGAACAGGCAACGTTGACCAGCCGGCTCATTGACCGCCCGCTGCGTCCACTCTTCCCCAAGGATATGCGCAACGATGTGCAGATCATCGTTACTTCACTCTCGCAGGGAGAGGAAAACCACGCGGACATTCTGAGCGTCATCGCCGCATCCGCCGCCTTGATGATCTCCGATGTCCCCTTCGACGGGCCGGTCGGCGCGGTGCGCATCGGCTACATTGACGGGGCGCTGGTCGTCAACCCCACCATCTCGCAAATGAAAGACAGCGATCTGGATTTGCGCGTCGCCGGCAGCGCCGACGCCATCATCATGGTCGAGGCCGGGGCGAACGAAATCGAGGAAGCCTTGATGGTCGAAGCCCTGCAACTGGCCCACCAATCTTTCCAGGGCGTCATCCAACTGCAAAACGAGATGCGCGCCGCTATTGGCAAGCCCAAGAGCGATTACACGTCCTACAAACTGCCGGAGACCCTCAAAACGCGTGTTGCCGACCTCGTGACCGAGCGCATCCGCGCGCTATTGGCGACGATGCCGCTGAAAGGCGAACGCATCGAGGCGGTAGATGCGATGCGCGACGACGTCAAAGCGCAATTGGCCGCCGAGGCCGAAACCGCAGGCTGGACGACGGCGCAAATCGCCGAAGCCTTCGAGGACGCGCTCAAAGACGTTGTCCGCCGCCGCATCCTGGACGAGAATATCCGCCCCGATGGACGCGACCAGCGCACCATCCGCCCCCTGGACGCCGAAGTGCATCTGGTGCCCCGGCCCCACGGCAGCGGTCTGTTCACCCGCGGTGAGACGCAGGTACTCAGCCTGGCGACCCTGGGGATGCCCAACGAGGAGCAGGAGATTGACGATCTGTTCCCCGAGCAAACGAAACGCTACATCCACCACTACAACTTCCCGCCCTTCTCCACCGGCGAGGCCTATCCGCTGCGCGGCCCACGCCGCCGCGAGATCGGCCACGGCGCATTGGCCGAGCGCGCCCTCGTGCCTGTCATCCCGTCCAAAGACGTGTTCCCCTACACCATCCGCGTAGTCAGCGAAGTGATGGCCTCCAACGGCAGCACTTCGATGGCCTCGACGTGCGGCAGCACGCTGGCGCTGATGGATGCTGGCGTGCCCATCAAAGCCCCCGTCGGCGGCATTGCGATGGGCCTGGTGAGCGATGGCGAACGTTATCGCGTCCTCACCGACATCCAGGGGATGGAAGATCACCTAGGCGACATGGATTTCAAGGTGACGGGAACGCGCGAAGGCATCACGGCGTTGCAGATGGACATCAAGATCAAGGGCGTCACCCGCGCAATCCTCACCGAGGCGCTGGCGCAAGCCAAACAGGCGCGCGAGCAAATCATTGACGTGATCGAAGCGACGATCGCCACGCCGCGCCAAGAGCTATCGCCCTACGCGCCCAAGATGCTCACCACGAACATTGATCCTGAAAAGATCGGCGCGCTCATCGGCCCTGGCGGCAAGAACATCCGCGCGTTGCAGGCCGACTACGCGGTGAAGATTGACGTCGAAGAAGACGGCACGGTCTTCATCGCCTCGACCGGCGGCGACGGCGCGCAGAAGGCGCTGCAGCACATCAACGCGATGATGGAAACGCCGGAAATAGGCAAGGTCTACACGGGCAAAGTCGTGCGCGTCGCCGACTTTGGGGCTTTCGTGGAGATTTTGCCGGGCGTGGATGGGATGGTGCACATCTCCCAACTGTCCGATACCCGCGTCAACCAGGTCACCGATGTGGTCAACGTGGGCGATGAAGTCCTGGTGATGATCACCGACGTCGCTGAAGGCAAGATCCGGCTGTCGCGCCGGGCCGTGCTGGAAGGCTGGACGTTGGAAGAAGCCAAGGCGCAGGACGCGCCGCGCTCCAATTCCGGCGGGCGCCGCGACAGTGGGCGGCGTGACGATCGCTCCAATTCCCGTGGAGACCGTCGGCGGTAAAGTCTATTAAAATGTGAAACGTAAAACGTAATCGGGCCTCCTTGTTACGTTTTACGCATTACGTTTTATGAATCACGTTTTACGAATTAGCCATTCAAATCACAAACGCAAAGCGAGGTAAATGATGAACAACGAGCCTAAAGTCCAGACCCTCGGTGAGACCGAGAACTACGTCGTCTGGGTCTCCAACGAACCGGAGACCGACGAAGAGCTGTATCACATCGAGCTGTCGAACGTCACACTGCACCTGTTTCCCGAAGAATGGGAAGAGTTCACGGCCCTGATTATGCAGGCCGTCCGCTAAGCAGGCATTTTCGATACGGCAAAAAAGCACGGGGCAAAACCCCGTGCTTTTTTAGTATGAAAAACGGGCCTGTGTGACTGGATTTTCCGCCCGCTTTTGTGTTATAATGGAGTTGGGACAGAAAAAAAGAGAGTTTCGGCGGTCGCTGCGCAACGCGACAAACGCCTGGGGTACAATACAGACACACGTGGGACATAGAGGATAGCATCATGGTTGATCCACTGGAAAAGTTTACACCAGCAGCACAAGAGGTTCTGCGCTTTGCGCAAATAGAGGCTACGCGTATGCGCCACGCGACCATTGGTCCCGAACACATCTTGCTTGGTCTGATGCTGGAAGGTGAAGGGATCGCCGGGCGCGTGCTGCGGGATATGGGATTGCGCGCCGTGCAGGCGCAACAAACCGTAGCGCGGCTCTCCAACGCCGCCCCGCTGACCGGATTGGAGCCAGAGCTGCGCCAATCTACCAAAATCCTCATCCAGATGGCGATTGATGAAACTCAGCAGCACCAAAGCGCGATGGTGGATACGCAACACCTCCTGCTGGCGCTGCTGCAACAGCATGAAGGTGTCATCATCGCCGTGCTGACGCAAGCGGGGCTTTCTGTCGAAGCCATCCGCCGGCGCGTCGAAAGGTTGACCCCCGCGCGGGCCGCTGAACCAGCCGGGCGCAAACCAGCTCAGTCGCGCGGCATCCCCCAGGATTCGGTCCTGGCTCACGTCGCCGTGGACCTGACCCGCCTGGCCGAAGAATCCAAGCTCGACCCGGTGATCGGACGCCACGCCGAAATCGAGCGCGTCATCCAGATTCTCGCGCGCCGCACTAAGAACAACCCCGCATTGATCGGCGAACCCGGCGTCGGGAAAACGGCCATCGTCGAGGGTTTAGCGCAGCGCATCGTCTCCGGCGGCGTGCCCGGCCCCATCCTCGGCAAACGTCTGGTGCAACTGGACGTCGGCGCGTTGGTCGCGGGCACGATGTATCGCGGACAATTTGAAGAGCGGCTCAAGAAAATCCTCCACGAACTCAAAGGCAGCAACACCATCGTCTTCGTGGATGAGGTTCACATGCTGGTCGGCGCCGGCGCGGCTGGTTCCTCAATGGATGCGGCGAACATCCTCAAACCGGCGCTCGCGCGCGGCGAACTCCAATGCATCGGCGCGACGACGCTGGATGAATATCGCAAACACATCGAATCGGACCCGGCGCTGGAACGGCGCTTCCAGCCGGTGGTAGTGGACGAACCCACCGTCGAACAAACCATCAGCATTTTGCGCGGCATCAAGCACGCTTACGAAGTGCATCATAATCTGCACATCAGCGACGAGGCCCTGCAAGCCGCCGCCCGGCTTTCGGCGCGTTACGTGCCCGATCGCTATCTGCCAGACAAGGCCATTGATGTGATGGATGAAGGCGCATCGCGCGTCAAAATGTACAAATCCCCCATTTCGATAGAACTGCGCGAAGTCTTCGAGCAGTTACAAGACCTGCGCCTCAAACGCGCGCAGTTGGCGGCGCAGAAGAAGAGCACCGAACTCAGCGCGCTGACCGGCGAGGAAAAACAGCTCGAAGCCAAAATGGAGGAACTGCGCCAGCTTCAAAGCCGCGAAGACATCGGCCTGACGGTCTACCCCGAAGACGTGGCGGAGATCATCGCGATGTGGACGGGTATTCCGATGAACCAGATCGCCGAAGCGGAATCGCGGCGACTGCTGGAAATGGAAAACGCGCTGCGACAGTACATCGTCGGGCAAGATGAAGCCATTGCGAGAATTGCCAAAGCTGTGCGACGCGCCCGCGCCGGGTTGAAGGATCCGCGACGCCCTATCGGCTCCTTCATTTTCTTAGGCCCCACCGGCGTCGGCAAGACCGAACTCGCCAAAGCCCTGGCGACATTTATGTTCGGCAGCGAAGAGGCGCTGATTCAGCTCGATATGTCGGAATTTATGGAGCGGCACTCCGTGGCCCGGTTGGTGGGCGCGCCTCCCGGCTACATCGGCTACGATGACGCCGGACAATTGACCGAAGCCATTCGTCGCCGGCCTTATTCCATCGTGGTCTTCGACGAAATCGAAAAGGCCCATCCCGACGCCTTTAATATGCTGCTCCAGATCATGGAAGAAGGCGTGTTGAGCGACGCGAAAGGCCACAAGGTGGATTTCCGCAACACGCTCATTATCATGACCTCGAATGTGGGCGCGGACGAAATTATGCACCAGGGGAAGTTGGGTTTCACCTTGGAGACGCTCGAAACCGACGCCGAACAAGCGTACAAAGATATGAGCCAGAAGCTCATGAACAAGCTGCGCAAGCTATTCCGCCCCGAATTCCTCAATCGCGTGGACAGCGTGATCGTCTTCCGCGCGCTGAACCACGACGATATTCGCCAGATCGTCCTCCTGGAGATCGGCAAACTGCGCGCGCGCATCCAGGACAACAACCTCAACCTCATCCTCACCGAAGCCGCGCAAGACTGGCTCGCCACGCACGGCTACGATCCCGAATACGGCGCGCGCCCGCTCAAACGGCTGATCCAGCAAGAAGTCGAGACGCCGCTTTCCGATAATATGTTGAGCGGTCAATATCAGCCGGGCGATACAGTGATTGTGGATGGCAACGAAAACGGGCTGGCTCTGCAACACACGCCAGAGCCGGAGTTGATGTTAGAAACGCCGTGAGGCGTTAAGTGTTTAGACGAAGACGGAGCCTGATGGCTCCGTCTTTTGTTTGGGGATCAAGTTCCGGCAAAGTCCGCCGCGTCGGGATCATGGGAACGTGGGTGCGCCCGCAGGTAGATCTCCCGCGCGCGACGTTGGGTCACGTTGGCATAAATCTGCGTCGTCGCCAGGCTTTCGTGACCGAGAAGCTCCTGGAGCACCCGCAGGTCGGCCCCGCCGTCAAGCATGTGCGTGGCGAAGGTGTGGCGCAGCAGGTGCGGCGTCACCGTCTGGTCAATGCCGGCCGCAACGCCGGCCTGCCGCACGACTTCATCCACCGAGCGCACGGACAGGCGCTGCCCAAAACGGTTGAGGAACACAGCATTTGTCGCGGGACGGTCGGCCAACTGCGCCGGGCGTCCAACGTCAATGTATGCCCGCAGCGCCGCCGCCGCCGGGCGTCCCACAAGCGCGACGCGCTCCTTGTCGCCCTTGCCGATAACGCGCATCTCGCCGGCGGCCAAATCAACGTCACGCAAATTCAATCCCACCAACTCGGCGACACGCAAGCCCGCCGCGTACAACGTCTCCAGAATCGCCCGGTCGCGCATCCCCTGCGGCGACGCGACATCCGGGACGGCTAGCAACCGCTGTACCTCTTCGATGGTGAGGTAACGAGGCAGACGGCGCGGGAGGCGCGGGGCGTAGACGCGGCGAAAGAGGTTTTGCTCCCAGGCATTGTTGCGCAGCAGGTAGTCCCCGAAAGCGCGCAACTCGAAGACCCGCCGGGCGATGCTAGCTCGCGCATATTCCGCCTCGGCCAATTCGGCGAGATAGTCGCGCACCAGGTCGCGGGTTAGACCGCCGAGCGTGGCAACGCTGTGTTCGGTGGAATAATCGAGGAACTGCCCAATATCAGTTCGGTAGTTTTTGACCGTGTAGGGTGAGGCGTTGTCGCGTTCCAATGAAGCGGTGTAACGTTCGAGCCAGCCGCGCAACTCAACCATCGTGGGTTTCCGTGGGAAAAACACTGTAGGGCAGGCGAGACGCCCGCCCTACAGCGAAGACACATAAATGATTAGCGCGCAGCCTTGAGCATGTCATACACGCTCATGATGTTCGCCACGTGGAGGCGGTGGCTGGCGATGCCGAGCGGAACACGCTCCAGGCCGCAATCTTCAAGGGGGATATTCCAGAGTTCTTTGCGATCGCGCCCCTGGCGCAGCATCGTCCGCGCCTTCTTGTGGACACATTCCAGGTAGGCGATGTAGCGATCAATGACGGCCTGCACTTCGCCGCGCAGGATAACCTCGCCGTGCCCCTGCACGATGGTCTCCGGCGCCAGGCTCTTAATGTAATTCAACGTCTGAATTTCGCGTTCCCAATCGCCGTCGGCGATGATTGGGATCGCCATCACCGCATCCCCGGTGATCAGGATTTCTTCGTCTTCCAGCAAGATGCCGATATTGTCGTCCGTGTGACCGGGCAACGACAGCAGCCGGAAGCTCTTGCTGCCCGCGCGCAACAGCAGTTCCCCGGTCTCGAAGGTGATATTGGGGATGCGCAGCACGACTTCCTCAAACATGGGGTCACCCTGGCGGGCTTCATTGAGCGAGGCTTCGCCGACTTCCAACAGCTTGCGGCGGCACAGTTCGTGCGCCACAACGTCCACGCCGTTCGGGAAGGCGAACAGACCATACACGTGATCCATGTGATGGTGGGTGAGGATATAAGAATGGAAATTCATCCCCACACGAACCTCGAGGAAACGCGCTATTTGTTTGGCCTCGTCGGGGAAAGGCAGCGCGTCAATCGCCACAATACCTTCCCGCGTCACCACAGCTATGGAATTGACGAGCGCATAACGATCGCTGGTAAAGAGGTAGATTTCCTCAGAGACCCGTTCCCAATACATACTTCCCTCGATCTTAGAATGACGTGTGATCTCTTTGCAACCATGCCCCACCGCTGTAAAGGTAGGAAAATGGTTGCTTTAACGCATTTAGTATAACACAAGCGATATAGAAAGTCCAGATTACTTTACATAATCAGGCACATAAAAAACCACGCTCATTTCAAGCGTGGTTTTTTATGCGAATAAGTCCGGCCCCGCCGTGCCGTGTACCGCTGGCTTTGACCCTGCTTACGCAGGTGGGGTCCTGCCGAACGATTTCGCCTTGCCCGAGAGCTACCGCGGCCTCATTCTTGGACAAAAGACCCCTCTTTATCAAAATGTTGGCTCAAAACCCCGTATCGGTTTCACGCACACGGCAGGTATAGGCGACATAATACCACAGTTTAATCAGAAGGCAACCAAAACCCGGCGCAGCACCCGCAGCCAGTTCCCGCTGAGGATAGCAACGATGTCAGAATCCGCATAGCCGCGTTCGGCCAGCAGTGCCCCGATTTTGCCCAAGTCCGCACTGGACTCCAAACCCTCCGGTACAGCCTCGCGCCCAAAACCACCGTCGAAGTCTGAACCGATGCCCACGAAACTCGCCGCGCCCGTCACCTGGCAAATATGGTCAATGACTTCGGCCACGCGCGCCAGGGGCAGGCGCGCAGCACCGTTACGCCAGCCCTCGGCCAACATCAAGTTGAAAGGCATGACGCCCATCACGCCGTCGCGGGCGGCAATCCGGCGGATCAGCGCATCGGAAAGCTGGCGCGGCGTATCTACGAAGGCGCGCGGGTTCGCGTGGCTGGAAGCGACCGGCCCAGGATAGCGCTCCAGGGCCTCGTAGGCGGTGTCTTCCCACACGTGGCTGAGATCGAGCAGCAGGTTATAGTCGGCCATAGCCGATAGCAGCTTGCGCCCCTCGTTGGTCAGCGGGCCGGGCGCGGCGTTGCCGCCGGCATAGCGCGTCCCCGCCGACCACGACAACCCGACGCCGCGCAAACCCCGTTCCACCCACCACCCCACTTCACCCGGCTCGCGTATCGGATCCGCGCCTTCCATCACAAGGAAAAGGCCGAGCCGCGGCTGATCGGTGTTCCATGAAGCCAACACCGCCTCCATATCCGCATCCGAGTGCAGCAGAGCGACGCGCTCACTCTCGTCAGCCAGGCGGCGGTAATAATCGAGCTGTGGGACAGCATAACGATGCGCCTCTTGGGGCGTGTGATAGATTTGCGGCTCCAACGTCCCCGGCAGCGCCGGCGCGACGAAAATACTCGCGCCCACCACGGCGACCCGCCCTTCCAACAAGGCCGGCAGCGTGGTCATACACGAGCCGGACGGTGGGCCGGGTGACGGCGTCTCGGCTTCTTGCGCCCGGATCTCCGCGACCGGGCGCAAGAGATCGCGTGCCATAATGATAGCGTTGTAAGCCAGGTCAAGGTGCGCATCAACGAGAATTAGTTTCATAGTCCCCTCTGTTGTTTAATAGTCGTTGGTCAAGTAGTCGGATCGTCAGGTTCACTTGCCTCTATGCTCTACAGGAGTATACTCGCTTTTAAGGAAAAAAGGGAGGTCATGCTATGGAAAACCAGATTCGGCGATTGCTGATTGTCACAGAAGGGCCAAATCAGGGCCAATCTTACGTTTTACAGGAGATGATCTGCACACTCGGCAGAACGGCGGACAACACCGTCGTCATTGACAGCCCGCGCATCTCGCGCCATCACACGCAGATCCGGCTGCTGCCGGAGGGCGCGATTGTCGAGGATACGGGCAGCACGAACGGCACGTGGCTCAACAACCGCCGTCTCACCAGTCCGCAGCGGTTGACGCCGGGCGACATCATCGGTCTGGCCGATTACATCTCCTTCCGTTTCGAGGTTGAGGAGGGGATGCGGACGGAGCGGCTCGTACCGGCGATGCCGGGCACACCCACTCAGGCGATGAGCGATGTGTACAATGTCCCCGCGCCCCCGCCGCCCAGTTATGAAGAGCCTTACCGTCCATACGCGGAAACGGCAACGCCATCTTTTACCCCGGCGCAATCTGCGCCACCGCCCGTGTCGCAGCCAGCCAGTGCGCCGGGCGCCAAGCGTTCACAATGGGTGTACATCGTCGTCGCCATCCTGCTCGTCCTGATCTGCATTTGCGCCGCCGTCGCCGTCTACCTGTGGTTCGCCCCGGTCGAGTTTTGGCAAAAGGTGTTTGAACTGTTCAATATCCCTATCCCGTAATCACACAACACAGCGCCCGCCATTTCAAAATGGCGGGCGCTGAAAATTTACCTCCAAATTTATCCTCCATTCGCCGCCCGATACACCTCACGCAACGGCACGCCGTGTTCCTCCGCCAGACGGCGGCAATCCTCATACTCCGGCGCGCGCTTGGTCGTACCGTCAGGTAATTCCGCCACTTTGACATGCACCGGGCCGTAGGGCGTATCCACGTGTTCGATGACGCGCGGCAGGGCGTGGCGGATCACAGTCTGCTCGCGGATGCCCAATGTGGTGGTTTCCGCAAAGAGGATAGCCGTCATCGTGGGTACGTCGTCGGGACAGCAGAGGACGCGCAGCAGCGTGGCAGGACGGTTCTTCTTCATCTGGATGGGCGAGAGGTAGACGTCCAGCGCGCCGGCCGCGAACAGTTTGCCCATCACGTACTCGTAGATCTCCGGGTTGAGATCGTC
>DAOUAQ010000176.1:0-45720 GCA_034433375.1 Anaerolineae bacterium
GCTAACATTCAGTAGGCCGCTTCCCCCGGCTTCACCAACCCAATCGCCCGCAACCCCGAAATGACGCCCACGCCGATCACCGTCCCGATGATGCAGCGCGCGATGTGCTCGAAGGGGGCCGTTGCCGCAAAGGCCAGCCACAAGGTGTTGGGCCAGTTCATCAACCAGTAAACGATCCAGCCCGTGCTCAGATGCACCAGTCCGGCGATCATCCACGTGCCGCCGAACAATCCTACGGCGACGCGCCGCGGGTTGGCGTCCGCCAGCAGACGGGCGAAGAAGGTGCGAGTGGGCAATGCAAAGAGCAGCAGCGCCGACCAATTGATGAACGATCCGAGCAGAACGTGCCACCACACGGCCCGGTTGACGAACACCGCGCGTCCGGCATACAGCCCGTAGAAGACGATGAACACGACGGTCAGCGGCAGCCACCAGCGGCGGCGACGGCCCTCGCCGCGCATCGAGCCGGCCGCCAGCCCGCCCATCACCGCGCCGAGGAGCGACGCCAGCAGTGAGCTGGTGTTCTGCGGGTTGATCGTCAGGCCCACCAACGCGCCGATGCCGTCGACGAGCGCGCCGGCCAGCGGGCCGAGCAGCCAACCCATCAGCGGGTAGACGCCCTGGCTCATGGGGAAGTTGCGGCCTGTCCCCAGCACAAAGGTGATCGGGATCGGGATCACCGTCAGCACGGCGACGACCGCTGTCAGCGTCACGATGTAGGCAATGGGCGCGCCGTCAATCGCGGCCCCACCCGCAGACATAACCTTACGCTCCTCACCGGATGGTGTTGACATGGTATCCTCCTCAAAAACAAGCCGCGAATTCTCACGAATGGGAATCAACTTTGTAACGCGAGTTGGCAACTCGCGCCACAAGGATGCCCATCATTCTAACCGGAGAGGCGCGTTTTGCAAGAAGTTTTCGGGGGTCAGACGCTCTCGTTCACCCACTCACCCTGTTCACTGCGATAGGAAATGTGCGCCGTCTGGGCGATTAAATCCACGTACAGGATACAGGTCGCGTCGCCGTATTCCCACATCAACCCTAGCTCATGCTCCGGCGTGTCCAGCACGGTGAACACGCCATCGAAGGCGGGATAGGTGTTGCGGAAGCGAATCAGCCGGAAGAGGCGCTGCACGACCGGACGTTGAACGGCGACGACAATCTCATCCGCCGTGTAGTTGTGGCGGTTGATGGCGCGCCGCTCGCCCGTCTCCGCGACCGCCGCGTGATCGTTTTCTCCTGCCAGCAGCCCCACGTAATAGATTTGCGGGATGCCCGGCGCGAAAAACTGAATGGCCCGCGCGGTCAAGTAGGCGTCATCGTCAGCGTTGAGCGCGGAGTAGTAGGTGATATTCACCTGGTGCGCGTCGAAGTCGGGATGCGCGGGCGGCGGCGTCATCAGCCGGGTGAGATTCGCGCCGCGCGCGAGCAACTCGTCCACGACGGGCGCGGCTTCGTGCGGCGCGAGCAGGCCGTCCAGGTCAGGCTGCACAGGGATGCCGTCGTGACAGTCGAGGGTGGTGTATTGCTGGCGCGGGCAGACGCGCAGATAATCGCACAATTTGGCGCTTGAACGGGTGAACAGGGTGTAGAGCGTCAGCAGCGGCAGGACGAAATCGTAGACCGGATAGCCGTGGTCGGCCAACGCGCGTTGAATGGGAAACGGCGCGTGGACTTCCGACAGCAGTGTGAGGCCGATCTCGTCCGCGTAAGCGCGCAGCCAGTCCAGGAAGGTGTAAATCTCCGGCTCGACGAAGAAACAGCTCGTTCCCGGCTTCTTGATGACGTAGCCGACCGCGTCCAACCGCACGATGCGGATTTTCTGCTCCCGCAGGTGGCGCAGTTCCGCCTGGAGCAACGCGCGCGTCTGCGGCGAATTCACGTCCAGGTCAATCTGCTCCACCCAGTCGCGGCTGCCGAACGAGGCCCAGATGCGCTCCGTTGCGCCCGTTTCCGCGATGGCGACATCGGTGAACGGGTGCTCCGGGCGGCGCAGGGCGATGCGCGCTACATCGGCGGCCGGCGGGTTGCCGTCGGGCCAGATTTTGTCCAGGGTGAGGAACAAGTCGGCGTACTCGGAGGCGCGCCCGCGTCGGGCGAAGTCTTGGAAGTAGGTCGAGCGCCGCGAAATGTGGTTGACCATCAGATCGGCGGCCACGTCGAAGTCCGCGCCGATGCGGCGGATGTCGTCCCAGGTCCCGAATTGCGGCTCGACTTCGCGGTAGGTGATGGGCGCGAAGCCGCGATCCCCCGACGAGGGGTAAAACGGCAAAATATGGACGCCGCCGAACAAGCCGGCGAGGGGGCCGGTGAGCGCGGCGTGCAGCGCGGACAAATCGCCCCCCAACGAATCCGGGTAAGTAATCAATTGCGTCTGGTTACGGATTGCCATCGTTTTCATTCCAGGTCTCCTGTGGGTAAACTGACACTGCGATGCAACGTTGGCGGGCTGCGAAAGTCGCCCGTCCCGGAGATGCGCCCGCTCGCGCCGAAGAGCCGCAGCTTTTCACGCACGCGCTCTTTGGCCGCCGCGCGCGCCGGCGCGAAGAGCTTGCGAAAATCCACTTCTGCCGGCGAAGCAGCCATCACCGCGCGCAATTCGTTCACAAACGCTTGCTTGATGTAAGTGGCGACGTTGACTTTGCATATTCCTTCGGCGATGGCGGCGGCGACGCTTTCCGGTTGAACGCCGGACGAACCGTGCAGCACCAGCGGGATGGCGACGCGCGCAGCAATCGCGCGCACGCGCTCGACATCGAGCATCGCGTCTTGCGCCGTCATGGCGTGGACGGAGCCAACCGCGATGGCGAGCGAGTCGCACCCCGCGCGCGCCACGAAGTCCGCCGCCTCGTCGGGATCGGTGAGCGCATCGGCGACATCTTCTGCCGTCGCGCCTTTGTGCAGCACTTTCCCCAGCTCGGCCTCCACCGGCACCCCGACGACGTGCGCGATGTGGACAATCTGTTGGGTGATGGCGACGTTGTCCGCGTAGGGCAAGCGCGAGCCGTCGAACATCAGCGACGTGAACCCGGCGCGCAACGCGAGCACGTTCTGCTCCAGGCTGTCGCCGTGATCCAGGTGCAACACCACCGGGATGTCCACCTCCGCCGCGGCAGCTTTCACCATAGCCACGGGTAAGGCCAGACCCGCATAGCGGAGAGTCGGTCCACTCACTTGCAGGATGACGGGCGCACGTTCCTCGGCGGCGGCCTCGACAATCGCCTGGACAATTTCCATATTATCGGCGTTAAAGGCTCCAATGGCAAATCGCGCCTCGCGTGCGTAGTGTAGTAGTTCAGTGCTCGTCACAAGCGGCATAAAGTCCTCCCTAAGAAATGGTTGCAGGTTGCACGTTGAAAGTTAAAAGTTGGGCGACGGCGAGACCGGCGTAATCGCCGACGCGCTCGCCCAACCCCGCCGGGACGATGGCGCAGGCTGCCAGCGCGTGCGGGTGCGCCTCGGCTTGCAGGACGCGCAGCATCGGCGCTTCCAGCAGGGCGCGCTGCCGTCCGTAGATGCTGCCAATGACGATGCGCTCCGGGTTGAGGATGTCCACCAGCAGCGCCAGCCCGCGTCCCAGATAGTATGCCACGGTCTCGAAAATTTCCAACGCCAGGGGATCGCCGGCCTGCGCCGCCGCGCCGACTTTTTCGGCGGTGATGTCCGGCAGATCGGCGAGCGTGGGGCAGAACGCGGGCGGAGCGTCTGCCTGGATCGCCGCCAACGCGCGCGCCTGCGCCAACCGGGCAATGCCGCCGCCGCTGCAAAAGCCCTCGAAGGAGCCGCGTTTGCCGTAACCGACCGGGCCATCCTCTGCCAGCCGCACGTGGCCCACCTCGCCGGCCATATCGCTGGCCCCGGCGTACAATCGCCCGTCCACGATCAGCCCGGCGCCCATGCCCGTGCCGAACGTGAGAAAGACCATGCTGCGGCAGCCGCGGCCCGCGCCCCACTGCCACTCGGCCAGCGCGCAGGCGTTCGCGTCGTTTTGGAGCGCCGCCGGGACGCCAAATCGTTCGCGGAACGGCGTCACCACGTCCACGGCATCCCACCCCGGCAGATTGGGCGGCGAGAGGATCAGGCCGCGCGCACTGTCCAGCGGGCCGCCACAGCTCACGCCGATGGCTGCCAGTGGCCCGGCGTGTTCCGCCGACAACTCCGCCAGCGCATCGCCAAGCGCCGCCAACGTCGCGGATGGCGTCGCGGGCGTGGGAAAACGCCGTTCCGCCAACAGCGTCACGCCGTCCGCGTCGCTCCGTCCCAGGCAAACAGCGCACTTTGTCCCGCCAATGTCAAGACCGGCTAATAGTGTCATAACCGATTCCTCAATACTGTGTGTTGACCGCGTTCCACCCGCTGATGACCAGGCCGCGCGCGGATGGAGGGACGTCATCCCACGTCATCGTCACGGCGCGCGTCTCGCCGGGGAACAGGGTAAAGTAGTTGGCGTCGAAATAGGCGTAGCCGGCGTTGTCGTACAAATCGGACTTTTCCAGCCACACGCCGGGCGCGACAACGTCGCCGTTGTTGATGAGCGTGAGATGCCACACGTCGCCGTCCGGCTCGATATCGGCGTCTACCAAAACAAAAGGCAGATGCGGCAAAGCCGCGAAGTTGGCCTCACGGGTGAAGAGATAGCGGTTCTCCGAAAGCGTTTGTCCCTCTCGTGTGCGTAGATGCAGGTCGAGGAAGAAGAGGCCATCGGCTTTTGTATAGTCTCCCGCGTCCGCGTGAACATCGGCGGGCGCGTGGACGCCTTCCAACTGCGCCAGCTCGAAGGTTACACTGTCCAGGCGCGTGGCGGCGTTGGCGCAGATCGTCACTGAGTTTTCCCGCGCCAGATAAGGTTTGCCGTAGGCGTCGCGGATTTGCACGCTGAGGATGGCGTCTACATCCGCCAGATGCGAATTGGAGGCCCAGATTTCCGCCTCGAACGTCGTTTCGCCGGCCCAGACCTGCCGGGCGAACTTCGCCGAGACGTGCAGCGGTTCGTAGGCGTGGGCGACGGCGTAATAGACGGGCTTGGGCTGCGCGTCGTAGTCCACCGCCGAGGTGCAGGCCGCCATGGGATACGGCTCGTTGAACTGCCAGGGCAGCGTACCGCTGTTCTGCCATTTGCGCCGCCGGTCAGCTTCGACGGCGTATTGTAGACCGCTGGCCTGGGTGTATTGCGTGGCGCGCACGGCGGCTCCCACGTCCGTGATGGGGCCACACATCTCCTCCCATACCGGCGCTTTAACCCACCAGGCCGCTAGGTGCAGCCAGTACGGATTTTCCAGGCTCACCGGCTCCTGATGCTCCGGCGGGATGACGCGATTCAACACGCGCAGGTTGGTGAGACCCTCCACGCCAAACTCCGAATGGAAGAGCGATTGCCCCGCGTTGTAGAGCGTGAATTGTTTGACCAATCCCTGATGTTCCCACGGGCCGTGAACGTCGTGCATCCCCAACGGGTTGCGGGCGATCACGTCCAGCCCGTTGCTGAACTCCGGCCCGGACGAGGACGTGGGCAGCCAGTACCGGTCGGGATCGAGACGGGCGACGGCGTCGCGCAGGACTGCCAGCAAGGGGTGGCGTTCGTCGAGAGGCGCGCCGGTCGTCCACATCAGCTCGTTGCCGCCGCACCAGATCGCCAGCGCTGGGTGGTTACGCTTGCGGGGAATGATTTGTTCCGCTTCGGCCACGAAGTCGGCGATGAAGGCCGCGTCGTCGGGCGGGATGTTATCTATGCCGGAGCTGGATTGCGTGAATTCCTGCCAGACGAGGATGCCGAGCCGGTCGCAGAGGTCGTAGAATGTCTCTTTTTCGATCAGGCCCCCGCCCCACACGCGCAGTAGGTTGACGTGCGCGCGCTGCGCCAGGGTGAGCAGGCGTTCGAGTTTGGCGGGTCGCTCCCCGCCGTAGAGGACGTCCATCGGGACCCAGTTCCAGCCCTTGATGTAGCACGCGCGCCCGTTGACGGTGAGTGTGTAGCTGCGCGCGGTCACATCGGGGGTGGCATTGGGCACGAATTCGATGGCGCGGATGCCGAAGGTCACGGTGCGCGTGGCGGATGGCGCGTCCGATCCGGTTTCGAGGTCCTCCACCCGCACCTCGGCGGTGTAGAGGGGCTGCGCGCCGTAGCCGTTAGGCCACCAGAGCTGCGGGGCGGGTACGGCCAGCTCCGCGCGCCAGTGAATGGCGTGATGCTGAACACGACACAGTTCGCTATATTCCGCGATCACCGCGCCTGCCGGATCGCGCAACACGACGGACAAAGCCAGCGTCGTCGCGTGGACGCAATCCAACGTCGTCTGCACGTCAACCGTCGCCTGCGTGAAGTCGGCGTTGAGGCGCGGGCGCGCCCACACGTCCGCGATGCGCGCCGCGCCGGTGAATTCGAGCGACACGCGATCCCATATCCCCAGGTGGACGAGGCGCGGGCAGAAGTCCCACCAGTAGTTCATCCGCGCTTTGCGGGTCTGCACCAGGCTCGTGCGCCCGATCTGCGGCTGTTCGTGGGGCGCGGGTTCGATGACCACCGCCAGCACGTTCTCCCCATCGAAGCGCAAGCGATGGCTCACCTCGAATTCTGCCGGGGTGAACATGCCCCGATGTCGCCCCAGCGACTCGCCGTTGAGGAAGAACTCCGCGTCGTAGTCCACGCCCGCGAAGCGCAGATACGCCCGTTGCCCGCGATAGGCTTCATCCACGGTGAAGGTTTTGCGATACACCCACGTGCGCTGCGACGCCCACTCCGCGCTCAAGCTGTTGCGTCCGATGTAGGGATCGGCAATCTCGCCGGCCTGCCAGAGATCGTGCTGGACGCTGCCCGGCACCGTTGCCGGGAGCCAGCCGTATCCATCGCGGGTCGTCGCCTTGTGCGCTCCCCGCATTTGCCAATCCAGGCCGAGATAAGGCTTGCACTGCCAGTCATCACCGTTCAATGAGATTATAATTGTCATAAGCACCTCTAACGTTTAAAGAATCATGATTCATGATTCATGATTCATGATTCGCTATTTCCAATAGGTTCGTCTCGGTTACGGGCTGCGCGGGATCGTGGGGGATGTGGAAGGTTTTGATCTCGCACGGGCCGAAGTCCGCCTCGATGACGCGCGCCCAATGGGGCAGGGAGAGCGTGGCGTGGGTGGCTGCGCCGATGGATTCGTAGGCGCGGATAATAAGGGCGGCGCCGTCCTCGGCCTGCTTGAGCACGGTGACGAGAATGTTGGCGGCATCCACGCTGATGAACGCATCACGCAACGGCAATGTGCCTGCCGGGCGTCCTGTGGCGATGAGGGCGAAAGGTCGCTGGTTGAGTTCCGCGGCCTGGCGCACGGTTCCGGCGTCCTCCCAACTGCCGCGATGCGGGAACAGGCTGTAGGTGAAGTGCTGCTCACCCTGGTCAATGAAAGCGTAATCCCGCTCCGGGTTCGGCTCGGCGGGGATGTGATGCGCGTAGATGGGGCTGCGCAGCACGGTCAGGCCGATGTCGCGGATACAGACGTCCGCGCCGCCCTTGCCGTCGTTGAGGACGCTCAGGCCGTAGGGCGTGTCGTCGCCGCGCGACGCGCCGGAGATGTCCACCCAGTCTTGCAGTGGCTCTTCATCGCCGTTGGCGAAGCGCTCGACGTGCCCGTAGGGGATGGCGTGCGTCACTTTCATAAAGCGGACGTTGACCGGGAAGCGCAGCTTGAGCACCTTGAACTGCTCGCGCCAATCCACCGTCACGGCCACGTCCACGCGGGGCAACTTGCGGTAGAGGGTGAAGTCCTGCACCAGGCGCGACCGGCTCCACGCGCTCTCCACCCGCAACACCGCCTTCACCGGCCCCTGTTCGACCACGCGCATCCGCGTCGCCGCGAACTCGCCGCAGACCTTGTCGTAGCGGAAGACGTTGTGCGACCACGTGTCGCTTTCGTCGGTGAGGACGACGGGGCGCGCGGCGGGGCCGTCGAGCACTTCGAGCGCCGCTTCTTTGTCGTACAGGCTCATGAGGAAGCCGGTCGCCGGGTCGAAGGTCAGGCGCAGGCGGTCATTTTCCAGCGTGGTCGCGGTAGCCTGTACCGGGGCGATGTCCGGCGGCGCGCCTTCCGGCAGCAAACGGTAAACGCGATAGCCCAACGGCGGCAGGTCGGCGACGAAGCTGATGCGCGCGCGCCCTCCGGCGGTGGCCCTGGATTGCACAGGCTGCATGGCGACAGGGACGCCGGTTTCGTCGGTGAGGACGCCGGCGGCGCTGGAACTGCCAACTTCAAGTTCCACAGCGGCCTTCACCGCCCAGGCGTGCGGGTTGAAGACGACAATCGGTTTGACGCCATCCTCGTGCGGGATCGCCATACGCCACGCCAGGGCTTGCACGGCGTTGTTGAACGCGCGGTCGGCGATGCTCAGCGCCTCGCCGTAGGCGGCGCGGGCGTCGTCGTAAGCCGGGGCGATGCTCGTGCCGGCCATGATGTCGTGGAACTGGTTGAAGAGGACGGCGCGCCAGGCGCGCTCGAAATCCGCCGGATACGGCAGCCCGGTAACGTGGTTGGCGACCGCCGCCCATTTCTCCGCCCGCAACAGCGCATTTTCCGCCTGACGATTCCAGCGTTTGATGCCGGAGTGCGCGGAGTAACATCCACTGGCGTGCTTTTGCAGTTCATCGTGGACGATGGGCAGCGGCCAGGCTTTGGCGCGCACCGCGTCGAAGAACGCGCCGAGCGTGCTGAACACGAGCCGGGGCATCGTGGGGTCGGCATCCAGCCGGTGGATGCTGGCGATATTCTCCCGCGTGGGGCCGCCGCCGTGATTACCCACGCCATAGAAGCACGCGAATTCGTCCACGGGCGGTTGCATCTCGGCGGCGCAGCGCCGGGCGTGGATCTCCACATCCTTGCCCCAACTGAGGTACTCGAAGGGGATGCGGAACGCCAGCACGCGCGAACCGTCGTCGGCCTCCCACCAGAAGAGGCGACCCGGCAGGTTCTTTTCGTGCGGGCCGGGGCGCAGGAAGACGTAGCTGTCCAACCCGGCCTTGGCGAGCAACTGCGGCAGCATCCCGTTGTGGCCGAAGCTATCAATGGCGTAGCCCACGCGGGCAAACTTGCCGAACCTCGCCAGGAAATAGCGTTGCCCGTAGAGCGCTTGGCGGACGAACGATTCGCCGCACGACAGGTTGCAGTCCGGTTCGATCCACCAGCCGCCGGCCAGCTCCCAGCGGCCTTCGGCCACGCGCGCCCGGATTTCGGCGAACATCGCCGGGTCCACGGCCTCCACCCAGGCGTAAAACGCCGCCGAACTCGCGGTGAAACGGAAGTCGGGGTCTTCGTTCATCCGGTCCAGCGCCGAGCGGAAGGTCGCCAGAACTTCCTGGAAGCCCTCGTGCCATTGCCACAGCCACACCGGGTCGATGTGCGCGTTGCCGATCATGTGTAAAGTTTGGTGTTTGGTCATCAAGTGATCTCCTTGAAAAGATTGTGGAGTAGGGAGTATGAAGTACGGAGTACGGAGTATGAAGCAGGCATACTCCTTACTCCTTACTCCTTACTCCCTACTCCTCGAACTGTCACCAGAGTCTCCGCCTGCTGGCCGAAAGGACGGTCGTTCACGGTGATGTCTACGGCGATGCGGGCGCGGCGGGCGGTGACGTTGGCGGGTGGGGTGATGTGAAATGCCGCTGCGCCGGTTTCGTGCGCTGCCAGTGATAGCAAAATTTCAGGTTCGGCCAAGTGCCAGCCTTGCGGGACGATGGGACGCACGACCACAGGCGCGGTTTGCGGCAGCGGATTGCGCACTTCGACGGTGAACGAGGTTGTGAGGCCGCTTTGTATCGTAGCCTGGTAGGGCGTGATGCGCGCCAGGAAACCGGAATCGCCAAAGTCCACGTCTTCCAGGGGCAGCAGGGCGCGGTGCAACTGTGCCAGTAGTTCGCCGCGCGTTTCTACCTGCGCAAAGTAGTCGGGTGTCGTCCATTGCGGCGTCCAATGCCCGGAGAGCAGCAGGTCGGGCGCGAGCCGCCGGTAGAGCGCCGCCGTCGCCCGGTAGTCGTCCACGGTGAAGCGGTTCTGGTAGACGTAGTTCCACTCCAGCCCGCCGTCGCCCTGGAACTGGTCGCCGGTGGCAAGCGCGCGTTTGCCGTCCACCTCGACGGCGATGGCGACGGCGTAGCGCGTGTGGCCCGGCAGCGGGTGCAGCGTGAGCGTGTATTCTTCCCACGCGATGGCTTGTTCCAACGGCAGGCGACGGTCTACCGGGATGGGATCGTACCAGAGACAGGGCAGATCGTAATCCGCCGGACGTTCCAAAATATCGGCGAAGGTCTCCGCGGCCCAGACGGACGCGCCTTCCACATCGCGCAGAAGAGTGCAACCCGCCACGTGGTCGTCGTGGTAGTGGGTGGGGATGACGACGTCAACTTTCGTCACGCCGAACTGCTGCTTGAGCGCGGGCAGTGTGTAGAGCCAGGGACGCCGCGAGGCGCGGTCGCTCCCGGCAGGCATCCCGGTGACGAAGTCGTAGCCGAAATCCAGGAGCAGCGCCTTGCCGGAGTCCGAGAGCAGCACGTAGCTGTTCGCCACGCTCGTCCGGTTCCACAGCAGGTGCGGGGTGAGCGCGACGTAAGGCTGTTCGCGGAGCAGAAACAGGCGCGGGTTCTGATCGCGGGCGCGGAGCAAGCGCCACAGTCGTTCCACCAACAAGTCGATGGCGGATTGTGGATTGGGCATCGGGTTGCCGTGCGCCGGGCAGAGCACGTCGGGATGGCGTTCCTTCACATCCAGCAGCGATGCGACGCTCGCGGCGACGCCTTCCGCGCCGTTGTACGTCCACTGCGTCGCTGCCAGCGACCAGACTTTGCCCGGCGCGGCGATGAGGTCGCCGGTAAAGGCGATGCGCTGCCCGCCGAGTTCGGCCAGCAGCGTGACCGAGCCGGGCGTGTGACCGGGCGCCGGGATGACGGTGAAAGTGTGATCGCCAAACGTATAGGTCGCGTAATCGCACAGCGTCCCGGCGACGGGAACCGGATCGAGCAGCGAGAAACGATCCTCGCGGGTGTTGTAGTTGTTGAAGACCTCGCGGGCCTGCCAGTGGGCGTCAACGCTGTGAAACAGGTCTTGCTCGGTGTGCGGAACCCAAATGCGCGCGCCGCTCTCCACTGCGCGCGCCAAGCCCTGCGCCTGATCGCGGTGATGGTGCGTGAGCAGCACGTCGGTCACGCGGATGCCCTGCGCGGACAGCTCGTCCAAGACAGCGCCGGAGCCGAAGTCCACCAACACGGCTTCATCGCCGCTGCGAATTACATAAACGTTGCAGGTGTCGGGGAACAAGGAGTAGGGAGTAGGGAGTAGGGAGTAAGGGGTCAACATCTGTTCACCATTTGCCGTTCGACATTCACAAAGGTCTGAAGGGGAACGTACTGTTGTTCGTAAATGGCGCGATAATGCGCGTGCCGCTGCATGTCGGGTTGATAGACAACACAAGAATCCTGGAAACGTTCGGGCCGGTCTCCAACCACGCCCGCGCCGATACCGGCCAGCAACGCAGTGCCGCGCAGTGTGGCCTCGGTCTGCGTCTCCACGTACAGCGGACAGCCGGAAACGTCGGCCTTGATTTGCAGCCAGTGCGGGTTCTTCGCGCCGCCGCCCGCGACAATGAAGGCGGTGATAGGCTGCCCGGTCAAGGCTTCGGCGGCACGGCGCATGGATTCGACTTCGTAGGCGGTCCCTTCGAGAACGGCTTTGGCAAGATGCGCGCGGGTATGCGACGTTGTCACCCCGGCGAAGGCAGCGCGGGCGGCGGGGTTGGCGCGCGGCGCGCCACTCCCGGCGAGGTACGGCACGTAAACGATGCCCGTCGGGTCAGGCCCGGCGTCGGCGACGAGCGCGGCGAAATCGGCGTAGGCAAGCGGCGCATCGCCCAATAACGCGCGCGCCCACTCGACCGAGCCGCCGGACGCCGAAAGCGAACTCATCCAGAACTGGCAGCCAGGGATGACGTGTGGGCCGTAGATGAAACCAGAGGCATACTCGCGCTCGCCGAGAGGTTGTGTGGGGCACGCGCCGACCAGCGTTTCGGCGGTACCCAGCGAATCGAAGACCACGCCTAGCGTCGTTGTCCCCGCGGCGAAGGCAGCGCAGACGTGATCGTGTCCTGCTACAGCAACGGGGATGCCCGGTCTGAGACCGTGCAACGCTGTGCATAAGCCGATGAGGGTTGTCCCGCTCGGCAATACAGGCGGGAAGTGCGCAGGCGTGAGTCGCCAGCGCGCCAGCCATTCGGCATCCCACGTTCCGGCGGCGATATCGAAAGCGAAGGTGCGCGCCGCAAGTGTGGGGTCGGTCATGAACGCGCCCGTGAGCCGGTAGGCGACGTAATCCGCCGCCGAGAACCAGACCGCGCCGTCGAAGTTGGCGCCCTGCATTTGCAGCCAGCGCAGTTTCGCCAGCCCGGATTTGTAGTTGACGCGCAGGCCGGTGCGGCAGAATCGCTCGTAGGCGTCGCTCGCGCGGGCAATGGCGGCGGCCTCGGCTTCGGCGCAACGGTCGAACCACGGCAGGAAGGGCGTGCGCGGTTCGCCGGTCGCGCAGTCGAGCAGCAAGCCGGTTTCCGCCATACTACTGACGCCAATCGCCGCCACGGTTTTCAATCCGGCGACGCGGGCGATTTCAGCGAGGGCATCGTCCACCGCCGCCCACAGCGCGTCCGGGGCATAGTCGGTGGGTCGGACGGCGATATGAACTGCGCCGCCGTCCGGTGCAAAAAGACCCACTTTGCAGTGGGTCGTGCCGATATCAATTCCTAATAACACACCCTAACCTTTCAGGCTGCCGCCGATTTGCACGCCTTCGATGAAGTAGTTGTGGAAAAGGACGAAAATGATGAGCACCGGCAGGATCACCGCGAGGCTGGCGGCCATGAGCCAGTTCCAGGCGGGCGCGCCGCCGGCCGCCGCGTCGAATTGCCGCAGGCCGAGTTGTAGCGTGTAGAGCTTTTCGCTCTGCAGGTACATCAGCGGCCCCATAAAGTCCTGCCACGCGCCCTGGAAGGTGAAGATGGCGACGGCGGCGACGGCGGGCTTCGTCAACGGCATCAGGATGTTCCACCAAATGCGAAATTCGGAGGCGCCGTCAATTTTGGCCGCTTCAGAAAGTTCCATCGGAATTGAGCGCATAAATTGGCGCAATAAGAAAATGTAGAAAGAGCTGCCGGTGAACGCGGGCACGGTCAACGGTAAGAAGGTGTTGATCCAGTTCCTTGATCCCTGGAAGCCAAAGGCCGGCAGTTTGGCGAACAGAACGAATTGCGGGATCATCGTCACCACGCCGGGCAACATCATTGTAGCTAAAACCAGGCTAAAGACAACATCTCGCCCAGGCCAGCGCAGCCGGGCAAAGGCATACGCCACCAGCGATGAGGAGAAAACTGTGCCAATCACGGCGATCAACGTGATGACAACGGTATTGATCGTCCATTTGTCCCACATCCCGTAGCCAAAGGCATACGTGAAGTTATCCCAGGCCAAGCGCGAGGGAATCCAACTTTTGCTCATCAAATCGTAAGGTTCTTTGAGAGCGGTGGACACCATCCACGCAAACGGCACCAGCCACAGCAGCGTGATCCCCACCAGCAAGAGCCACGCCAGCACGCGCCCTAACGTGTAGAAAAGTGCGTAGGATTTCGAGGTATGGATTGTCTTGGGTCTCGTGAATGCGGTCATACGCCCTCCCTAATGGGTATCGCCGGATTCGTAGTACACCCAGCGTTTTGCTAACCAGAGTTGAAACAGCGTGATCGCCAGGATGATGATGAATAGGATCCAGGCCATCGCCGAGGCGTAGCCCATTTGGAAGCCGGCCGGCCCGGAGCGCCCGAAAGCGCGGTTGTAGAGGTAGAGGACGTAGAAGAGCAGGGATTGTCCTGGCCCGCCGCCGGCGGAGTCGGCGCCGGTGAGGATGTAAGCCGTCGTAAAGACCTGGAATGTGCCAATAATGCCGGTCACGATTTGAAAAAAGATCGTAGGTGAAAGCAACGGCAGGGTAATGTAGCGCACCTGTTTCCACCCACGCGCGCCGTCAATCGTCGCGGCCTCGTACAAATCTTTGGGGATGCCCTTGATGCCAGAAAGGTAGATCAGGATATTGCTGCCGATCCACCACATGCCCATCACCACCATGCCCGGTTTGGTCCACAGTGGATCCACGAACCAGCCCGGCCCTTTGATCCCAAACCAGGAAAGCGCCTCGTTGAGCAGGCCGTTCGGGCGGAGAATCCACTCCCACAAAAAGACAGCGGCGACGCCGGAGAGCACGTTGGGCAGATAGATGACTGTGCGGAAGAGTCGCCCGCCGGGCAAATCCATCGCCAGGAGCAGCGCGATACTCACGGAAGCCACGGTCACAATGGGGAGTTTGACGATCACCATCCAGAAGGTGTTATAGAGGGATGTGTAGAAGCGGTCGTCGGCGAAGAGTTCCTGGAAGTTGCCTAGGCCGATCCATTGCGGCGCGGTGGTGATGTTGTACTTTGTGAAGCTGGTGTAGAGCGAAAACAACATCGGGCCGATGGTGAAAACAAGGAAGCCAATGATCCAGGGCATCGCAAAAAGCCATCCCAGGGCCGCCTCTTTGCGGGTCGCCGTGAACCACGGCCGGCGCGCAATGTTACGTTGTGTGTTCGTCATTGCCATACCTCACCCCTCGAAAAATAAACGTTGGAACGTTTCAACGTTGAAACGTTCCAACGTTCTGCCGTTTTGCTTTATTTGTTCTTTTGGATAGTTTCGTCAATCGCGGCTTGCGCTTCTTTCATCGCGTCCGCCGCCGAGAGTTCGCCGGTCCAGACCTTCTCCAGGCGCGGGCCGAGCTGTTCGGTCCAGTTGGGATACGCCGGGATGTAGGTGCTGCCGGTGCTCCATTCCATATTTGCCATAATCGCGGCCCAGTATGGATCGGCCAGCAAGACCGGGTCATAGGCCGTCCCGCGGTTGGTGGGAATGGCGTAGGTATCGCGCGCCCAGGAGGCCTGCGCTTCTGGCCCGGACATGCACTTGATGAACTCCCAGGCGGCGTCGGTGTGCTTCGCGCCGTAGGGAATCGAGAGCGCGAACCCACCGCTCCAGCCGGACTTCACTTTATTGTACGGCAGGAAGCTGATGCCCCAATCCATCCGCACGCGGCTGCCATCGGCTTTGAAGTGATACGGGCGATAGAAGTTGAGCGTGGAGTTGTACCCGCCGACGTCCACCAGCATCGCCGTACCGCCGGCCATGAAGACATCGTTGGGCGGCGCGCCGAACTGCGCCTTGAAGTTCTGCACGGCCTGCCAGCCGCCGTAGCGATCCACCCACGACTTGACCCATTCCAGGGTCTCGATGACTTCAGGCGCATCCACGACCGGGCGACCGTCTTGCACGCGCGTGTAGCCGGTGGTCAGTTCCCAGAAGTCCGGGCCGACGCTCCACAGGGGGAAGAAGCCGATGCGCTTATAGCTGCCGTCGTCGTTTTTGATGTCCAGCTTTTCAGCATATTCCAGCAACTCATCCCAGGTCTGCGGCGCGGTCTCGGGATCGAGTCCAACCTCGGCAAAGGCTTGCTTGTTCCAGTAAAGTACGCGCACATCCGTCTCGAAGGGGATACCGTACACATCGCCTTCATACAGGGCTTCGTTCCAGGTGAAAGACCAGAACTGCTCCGGGTCCAGCCCGTCGCGCTCGACGAACGGCTGCAAATTGGTCACAACCTGATCGCGGGCGCGCTGCGGCAGTTGCGGGCGATCTTCGACAATCACATCGGGCATACCCGATCCGGCGGCGACGGCGGCGAGGTTGGCCGTCCAGATGTCGCCCCAGGGCTTGGCGACTTCGGTGACGTTGATGTTGGGCAGTTTCTCTTCACACAAGGCGACCACGCGGCGGACGGCGGCGCGGCGCACGGGTGAGGCCCAGAAGTGCCAGAATTCAACATCGCCGGAGATTTCGGTATTGAGGGGGGCGGCGTTGCCGACCTGGCTGGGGTCCATCGGCACTTCCACCGTGACCTGAACTTCTTTGACGACTTCGCGCGTCACTTCGACCTGAACTTCTTTTACCACTTCCACGGGCACTTCTTTGGTGACTTCAACTGTCTGGATGACGACTTGGGGCGTTGGGGTAGCGCAGGCGGCCAATAACAAACTGAGCATAACCACAAGACTCACCAGTCCCCACCATTTTGTAGATTGTAAGGGTTTCATTGCTCCTCCTTAGAGTCAATTGTCGAGATAAAAAATCTGATGCTGAAGACAACCTTGCGCACGAGGCGCGTTTACTACGCTCTGAGGCTTATTTTCCAGGAAGACAATCGCAGTTCCTTAACACCTCCTCTCACCGGACGTTGGAAAGGCAGTACTTGCTCATATTTGCTCGAAAACACGTTTATTCTATCATACAAAACGAGCATTGTCAAGCATTTTGTTGTTGATTTGACGACAAACAAGCAAAGTCAAGCAAAGTCATTGACAATTGTGTGTTGTTGCTCTATAATGAGAACTTGAAACATAGGGGAAATCTGTTGGATGCGCGATGCGCAAAGTCGTGCGAAAGGGGATACACGATGCTCTCTATCCAAAGGCATACTGAAATTCTGGCAATCCTGGCGCGGGAGTCGGTGGCGACGGTGCATACTCTGGCGCAGCAGTTGAGTGTGGCCGAGTCCACTGTCCGCCGCGACCTGGACATTCTGGAAGAACAAGGACTGCTCAAGCGCACTTACGGGGGCGCGATGCTGTCTGGCGTAACGCCGACCGAACCGCTTGCCCCGACCTGTCCAGATGCGCAGCGCGAAGTGCCAAACGCGGATGCGAAGGAGAAAATCGGCCAGGCGGCGGCGGCGCTGGTGAAAGATAATGAGGCCATCTTCCTGGACAGCGGCACGACGACGGCTTGCATCGTCGCGCACATCCTCGACCGCAAGGGGCTGACCGTGGTGACGTGCGATCTCAACATCGCCGTGTGCCTATCGCAAAACGACGCAATCTCGACGATTGTGATTGGGGGAGAGCTGCACATCCCCACATTAAGTTTTACCGGCAGTCTGGCGCAGAAGGCGATGGAGCTATTCGATTTGCGCTTCAGCAAAGCATTTATCGGCGCACGGGGCATCGCAGCGGCTTACGGGATCACGAACCGCGTCGGCGAGCGCATTCCGGTGAAGCAACTCGCCATCCAACGCGCGCGGGAGGTTATCGTCGTCGCGGATGGCTCGAAAATCGGCGCGCTGGCCCCCAGCCAGGTCGCCCCGATCACGGCGATGCACCACCTGATCACCGATAGCTCGGCGCCAGTTGCGGAATGTGCGGCCATCGCTGCGCTAGGCGTGGATGTGATTGTGGTATAGGGAACAGCCAATCCCCGCCGCGCACCGTCTTTCGGAGTAGCGTAACTGAACCTGCGGCTATCTTCAAAGGAGAACAGCCATGCAGCAAAAACAACGTCTTGTGTGGCTCCTGTTACTCGTCATCCTCGCCATCCCGCGCCCACACCCTGGCGTGGTAGCGGCGACTGTCGCGGGCGTCGCCGATCCGCCTGGCGCCCATTTCTCCGGCGAGCGGCAGGTGGCGGATGACGCGCTCCATGCCGCCATCTTCTACACTACCACAATCACCCTTTCCACCTATCCCTACGCCGGTTATCTCTACGACGCCTACAACGCAACGTATAACATAACCTATCCCGTGCTGGATTGGACGAGTTACGCCGCCGCCAACCCCACACCGGCCCCCAAGCCCTACGAGCTGCTGGTGATGGAGAACGACCATCTCATCGTCACAGTGCTGCCGGAGTTGGGCGGGCGGGTTTACCAACTGATTGACAAGGCCACCGGGCAGAATCACCTCTACCAGAATCCCGTCATCAAACCGACAGGCTGGGGGCCGCCGGAGCAGGGTTGGTGGCTGGCGGCGGGGGGAATCGAGTGGTGCTTGCCGGTGGACGAGCACGGCTACGAGTCGGGCATCCCCTGGGATTGGACGGCCATCATCTCCAGCGCGGGGGTGACGATCACCGTGAGCGACAGCGATGCGACCGACCGGCTGCGCGCGCGCATTGATCTCTTCCTGCCATCGCAACGCGCGTATCTGCTCGTGAGGCCGCGCCTCGAGAATCCCACCGGCGCGGCGGTTGACTACAAGTTCTGGATCAACGCGGCGTTAGCGCCCGGCGCCACGAACAAACCCACGGCGGGGCTGGAATTCATCTTCCACGCCGCGGAAATGGCCGTTCACTCCACCGGTGACGCCCGCTTGCCCGGCGTCTGGCCTATTGTTCCCACCACGCCCGATTATCGCTTCACCTGGCCGGCCTACAACGGCGTGGATTATGCGCGGCTGGGCAACTGGCGCGAGTGGCTCGGCTTCTTCGAGTATCCGCAAGCCGCCGGGGACTTCGTCGGCGTCTACAACTACGATACACAGGCCGGCGTCGTGCGCGTCTTCCCCCGCGACGTCGCCAGGGGGACGAAGGGCTTCGCCTACGGGTGGGCCAATCCGCTGGATTGGCGCGGCTGGACGGACGTGGAATCCGGCGGCGTCGAACTGCACGGCGGCGTCGCGCCGACGTTCTGGGACACGGCGCGCCTCGGCGCGGGCGAGACGCTCTCCTGGGCGGAAGTGTGGTACCCGGTCAACGCGACTGGCGGGGTGACGGCGGCCACGCGCGAAGCGGCCCTGCGCACCCAGAAAACGGATGGCGATCTCGCCCTGGTCCTACACACCACTGCGCCGCGCGCGGCAGGGAGCGGGCGGCTCATCGTGTGGGAACAGAACTCGTGTCAGACGCTGCTGAATCAGCCATTGCCCGCGCTCGCCCCCGTTGCGCCCTACCACACGACGGCGCCGGTGGGCACGCTACTGCTTAATCAACTTGCCGTCGCCTACGTGGACGACCTGGGGAACGTGCTGGTCGCCTCCGGCCCGACGACGTGCCTGAACACAAAGCCGCGGTTGGCGTTGGAGACGACGCAGCGCGTGCTGCTGGCGGAGGTCGGCGCGCCGCAGGTGATGACGACCTCGGTGCGCATTGACAACGTGGGCTACGGCGCGCTCGCGTGGACGGCGGACATCGCGCCCGGCGGGACGCTGACGCCCACCCTGCCGGTCACGACTGGCGCGCAAGGCGAGCGGCTGTGGATCGTGGTGGATACGAGCGGCTACGTCACCGGAACGTACACGCGCGCTATCACCGTGACAGCGACGCCATCCGACACACTGGACTCGCCACAGCAGCTTGCCGTGACGCTGCGCGTCGTCCCCCAACTGGCGCGTGTCTATCTGCCCTGCGCGCTGCGAAATTATGCGCCGCCGCAGTCCATCATTCTCCCCAGGAGCGATACAAGTCATTAGCCATGCCCAGGCGCGCGAGCATCCGCCCTACCGTCTGGTCAACCATCTCCTCCAGCGTGGCGGGGCGCGCGTAGAACGCAGGAACCGGCGGGAAGATGATCGCGCCGATCTCGGCGGCCTGCGCCATCAAACGCAGATGCCCCAGGTGCAGCGGCGTCTCGCGGACGGCGAGGAGCAGCCGGCGGCCTTCCTTCAACGTCACATCGGCGGCGCGGGTGAGCAGATTGTCGGCGTAGCTGTTGGCGATGGCGGAAAGCGTCTTCATCGAGCATGGCGCGACGAGCATCCCCTGCGTCGCAAAAGAGCCGCTGGCGATGGGTGCAGCAAAGTCCTGAGGATCATAGACGCGTGTAGCGAGCGCCGGCAGGTCTGCCGGGGCAAGCTGTAGCTCCTGGCGCAGCGTGGCTACCCCCATCGGCGTCACCACCAGATGCGTTTCCACGCCGAGCGTTTTGAGCGCGTTGAGCGCGCACACACCGTAGATCGCGCCGCTCGCGCCGGTTATGCCGATCACGATACAGGTCATAGTCACCTCGCCGCGCCAGATTTCACACCTGACAGGTTTTCTGAAAACCGGTCAGGTCTGGCCGATAGTATAATGAGGAAGAGGCAGAGTTGCAAACGAACATGGCTGATGGTAAGGGATTGTGATCCCGCGCAAGCATGTTAAAATGAACCTATCACGTTTTACGCGGTGTCTTGAGCGGAAGGGAACGACGGAGCTATGATAAAACGAGGTTTAGGCCGGGGACTGGAAGTCTTGATCCCGGTGGGAGATGAGCAACCGCGCGGCTTGCAGGACGTGCCGCTGGACGCGATTGCGCCCAATCCGCACCAACCGCGCACGTCCATCCGCGAACAGGACGTGCAGGAGCTGGCCGATTCCATCCGCGAACACGGCATCATCCAGCCGCTCATCGTCACCCACGCCGCCGACGGGCGCTACCAGCTCATTGCCGGCGAGAGACGCTGGCGGGCGGCGCGGCTCGCCGGGCTGCAACACATTCCCGTCATCGTGAAGGACGTCGCGCCGCAGCAAATACTGGAACTGGCGCTGGTGGAGAACGTGCAGCGCGCCGATCTCAACCCGATAGAAGAGGCGCTGGCCTACAAGCATCTCGTCGAGGAATTCGGGCTGTCGCAGGAAAAAGTCGCGCAGCGCGTGGGAAAAAGTCGCCCGGCGGTCGCCAACACCTTGCGGCTGCTGTTAGCCTCGACGGCGGTGCAGGAAGCGGTGCTGTCCGGCGCGATCAGCGAGGGGCACGCGCGCGCCTTACTCGGCCTGCCGCGCAAAGAAGATCAGGACGCCGCCTTGAAGATCGTCTTGCAGCAAGGATTGAACGTCCGTCAGGTTGAGACCCTTGTGCAGCAATTTGGGCGCAGCAAAAAGCCCCAAACCGCCCCGCTGCCCGAAATCCACGCGCTCGAAGAACGCTTCGAGGCGTCGCTGGGCACGCGCGTCCGGCTCAAGGCCGGGCGCAAGGGCGGGCGCGTGATGATCTATTACTATTCCGACGAGGAATTTCAGGCGCTTTATGAACGGTTGACTGGCGAAACGTTGTGAATAAAGAACGGAGAATCAAAATGGGAATGTCATTTGAGGCTACGGCGATTGTGCGGGAGAAGACGGCGCAGGCGGTGCAGATCCTCAAAGAAAAAAAGATAGATTTGTGGATCACGTTTGTGCGCGAGACAAGCCAGGTGCGTGACCCGGCGATGAACCTGATCCTGGGCTTCGACCTCACCTGGACTTCGGCGCTGATGATTCACAAGAGCGGCGCATGTATTGCGATTGTGGGACGCTACGACGTCCCCAATGTGGAGCGTTTGGGCGCCTACACCCGCGTCATCGGCTACGACGAATCACTGCAAAAGTCCCTTATCACCGAAATCGAAACGCTCAATCCGCGCCGCATCGCCATCAACTACTCGGAGAGTGATCCCGCCGCCGATGGCTTGACCTACGGTATGTTTCGGCTGCTTTCGCGGGCGTTAGCGTCCACACCGTATGCCGCGCGGATGGTTTCGGCGGAAGCGGTCATCGCGGCGCTACGCGGGCGCAAGACAGCGGCGGAAATCACCCTCATCAAAGGAGCTGTCGAGCGCACAGAAGCCGGGATCGAACAGCTCAAGCACCTCATCCAACCTGGCGTGGTTGACACGGAGATCGCCGATTTTCTTCACAACTTCCTGACAGAAAACGGGTACGGTTCCGCATGGGAATGGGAATACTGCCCCGTCGTCACCGTTGGCCCCGCGTCGGCGGTGGGGCACGCGATGCCGGCCGGATTGCGCGCCCAAGCCGGCCATCTGGTGCATATTGATTTCGGCCTCTCGTGCTACGGGTTTGTTTCAGACCTGCAACGCACCTGGTATCTGCGCACACCCGGCGAAACTGCCATCCCCGTTGACATCCAACGCGCGTGGGACGCCGCCACGGTCGCGCTCGAAGCGGGCCGCGCGGCGCTCAAACCCGGCGTCCAGGGGTGGGAAGTTGATGCAATAGCGCGCAAGACCCTGGTTGAGGCCGGCTATCCTGAGTATATGCACGCATTCGGCCATCACATTGGGCGGACAGCCCACGACGGCGCTACGATCCTCGGCCCCAAGTGGGAGCGCTACGGCAGCGCGATTGAAGGGATCGTCGAAGAAGGCAATGTCTTTGCGATAGAACTGGGCGTTTCTGTGCCGGGACGGGGATACATTGGCCGAGAGGAAAATGTTGTCGTCACCAGCGGCGGCGCGGAGTATATAAGCCATCCGCAAGAAAAGCTATGGATGGTTTAGGATAGCACGCCGCACTCGCGCAGGCCGGTCTCCAACCGCGCCCAGCCAAGCCGCACAACAAAAGGCCCAGGGATAACCTGGGCCTTCTGTGCTGCAAAAACAGGATTATTCATCCCACTCGACTTCGTAGACGCACAGACCGCCGGCGTGCGCGGTTCCCTTCATGCGGCGTGGCGTGGCTCCCGTCAACTGCGTGATGATGGTTGCGTCAATCTGACACGTTTCTTCATGCACCTGCGCGACATGGTGGTAAGGACAACTGCTGACATAAATGAAGTACCGGCCGTCTTTGTTTTTGTCCCAACGCGCGACAAACCCTTGTTGGTTCATAAAGGCCAGGGCGGCATCCATACGGGATTCACGATCTGCCGGCAAGGCGCCAGCGGCGGCGATCATCCGCTTGGCCGTTTCCCGCAGGAAAACCTGCTGTTCTTCTGGAGACATACAGACCTTCAGAGCGTCCAGCATGGCGCTAGCAAGACCGCTGTAGTTGTTGGGGAACAGATCGGCGGCCGTTGAGGTGAGGCGGTAAACATACCGTGGGCGCCCTGGACGGCTGGAACGCCGGATTTCCGGCTCGGTGATGTAGCCCTCCGAGCGCAGAATCTCCAGATGATGCCGCACAGTAACGCTGGTCAACCCAAGCTCGCGGCTGAGTTCCTGGACTGTGACCTCACCGTGACGTTTCAGAATTTCCAAGATCTGCTGTCTCGTGTCCTGCATGGCTACTTGACTCCATTGATTCGCGCGACTGAGGTTGAGAATTTCAACCGCGTCATACAATAAAGCTATTAAGTAAAAGGATATGTTAATAAGTACTCTGATTGTAACATCATAAGCGCGTTTTGTCAAACCCATATTTTCTTTTTTTGCCGACATCAGCGGAAATGAGATAGATAAGGAAGAACTTCAGAAGGTGCGCGTGAGGTTGGTGTTTCATCAGGAGTGTGCTATAATCGCCCTGATTTGTCAATGGAGGTTACAGGCGTGTTTGAAATCAAAAAAGAACTGTTAGAAACGCACGAGGCACTCCTCAAAGTAGAAATTGAGGGGAATACCGTCAAGCAAGCTATGCAAAAAGCGGCTCGCGCCATTGCCGGAAAAGTCAACATTCCCGGATTCCGCAAAGGCAAGGCGCCCTACGCGAAAGTCTTGCAGTATGTAGGCGAAGGCTCCATTCTTCAAGAGGCGGCAGACGCCCTCATCGAAGAAATCTATCCCCAGGTCATCGAGCAGGCCGGCATCGAACCCTATGGGTCAGGCACGCTGGAGAAGATTGATCCATCCCCGTTGACCTTCACCATCCGCGTTCCACTGGAACCGGAGGTAACGCTGGGGGACTATTACAGTTTGCGGCACCCGTGGGAAGACGTCACCATCAGCGATGAAGAAGTGGCGAACGTTTTGGAACAGGTGCGCGCCGAACACGCGATCCTGGAGCCGCTGGAACGTCCCGCCGAACTCGGCGACGAAGTCCACATCAATGTCGTCGGCGCCGTGGACGGCACTGTGATTGTTGACGAGGACGATATCGAGGTCCCCCTCAGCGAAGACACGCCTTTCATTACGCCGGCCTTTGTGGAAGCCCTGGTCGGCTTGAGCGTTGATGAAGAAAAATCGTTCACCATCGTTTTCCCCGAAGACTTCAGAGAAGCGACGTTACGTGGCGCCGAGGCCCAATTTGACGTGAAGGTCGTGGGCGTCTACGAGCGCGTCTTGCCCAATCTCGATGACGCCTTAGCCAGCACGGTGGGCGCCTTTGAGACGCTGGACGATCTCAAGAACGATGTCCAAACCCGGCTGCGAGAAGCAAGAGAACGCCAGACCAAAGAGACGTATCACGATAACCTGGTTGCGGCGCTGGTTGAGCAATCCGAGGTGCGCTATCCTCCGGCCGTGCTCAAACACACGCTCGACGAGATGATCGAAAATGCCGAGAAGGGCACGCAGCGTGACCGTCACATGTCGCTCAAGGATGCGCTGCAACTGCAAGGCATGACGGTGGAACAGTTCCGAGAGCAGTTGGTACCCCGCGCAGAAGCAGACGTCAAGCGTTCACTGGTGTTGAGCAAGTTTGCCACCGAACAGAATATCCTCGTCAGCGACGATGAAGTCGTACAGGAGTATAGCAGCATGATGACGATGTTCGGACAGCCGAATATGGCGAACGCTCCGCGCCTGGACCTGAACTCGCCGCTCGGTCGCAACGTCCGCCTCACCGTTTTGGGACGCAAGACGCTGGAACGCCTTGAGAAAATCGGCCGCGGGGAAGTTGAGGCGACAAGCCCCACACCCGAAGAAAGCGCCGTCGAGCCAGAAGCCACCCCGGTCGTAGAAGAACTCGCCGCGACGGCAGAAGCAGAAAACGCGGCGGAAGCATAAACACAATGCGGAGCGCGCCGGTTCCGGCAAAACGACTCCGCGCGTGAAATGACGATTAGATTCAGGACTCTGTGACCTATGGAGGCGCCTATGTTCCCGTATGTGATTGAAGATACCCGGCTTGGGGAACGCATCTATGACATCTATTCTGTCCTGCTCAGGGAACGCATCGTCTTCCTGGGAACGCCCATCAACGCCCTGGTCGCCAACGAGATCGTAGCAAAGCTGCTTTTCCTCGACCGCGAGGATTCCGAACGTGAAATCTCCCTGTACATCAACTCGCCGGGTGGGGAAATTGCCGCCGGGCTGGCGATCTACGACACGATGCAGTTGATTCAGGCGCCCATCTCGACCATCGCTGTGGGGATGACGGCCAGCATGGCGACCGTGTTGCTCACCGCGGGAACAAAGGGCCGGCGCTACGCCCTCCCGCACGCAACGATCCATCTCCACCAACCCCTCGGCGGCGTCCAGGGACAAGCGACTGACATCGAAATCGCAGCCAAAGAGATCTTGCGGATGCGCGAGCTACTCAATAACCTGCTCCGCAAACATACCGGGCTGGATGACACACAGATTGAGCGGTTTACCGACCGCGACTATTACATGACCGCCGAACAAGGCGTGCAGTACAGCCTCGTGGACAAAGTTTTAGAGACAACCAACAAATAACGCCAGCGGCGCTCGCCGATCACAAGGCCGTCCGGGAACTCTCGGACGGCCTTTTTTCATCGCCGGTTTGACACAAATTAAGGCCCCTTACAGAGCGCGCTTGCTTTTTTTGTAGATAAGGCCATACTAATAAAAGGTCAGTGGAAAAAACTTGTGATGTGTTGTATCTCATTCTGTGGAGAGAACCAGTATGCAGCAGAAAATCCTAAGTCCTACTGAAGAAGCGCTGGTAGGGATCGAACGACACTGGTTGACCAATCTGCAAATTGCTCTGGCGCAATTTTCGGCTGCGCCTGAGGATCGCGCGGCCCTGGAACGCTCCATCCGCCAACTCGACGAACTTTTCCTGCTGGTTGTGGTGGGAGAGTTCAACGCCGGGAAAAGCGCCTTCATCAATGCCTTGTTCGGGCAAGCTCTTCTGGAAGAAGGCGTTACCCCCACCACCACCCGCATTCACCTTCTCAAACACGGCAATCGCTTTCAACGGGTTGCCATCGAATCTTCGGTGGACATTTACACGGCCCCTGCGGACTGGTTGGAGGAGATCAACATCGTGGACACCCCCGGCACCAACGCGATCCACCGCGACCATGAAACACTCACCCGAGAATTCGTCCCCCGTTCCGATATGGTGCTCTTCGTCACCTCTGTGGACCGCCCCTTCACCGAGAGTGAACGGGCTTTCCTGGAACGGATTCGTGACTGGGGGAAGAAAGTCGTCATCGTGCTCAACAAGATTGATATCCTGGAGAACGCCGACGATGTCGCACGCATCCAGCGTTTCATCGCCGATAATGCGCTGATCTTGTTGGGATTCGCGCCCGAGATCTTCCCGGTTTCCGCGCGGCAGGCTTTGCGGGCCAAACAATCGGCGGATAGCGCGTTGCTGGCCCAGAGCGGGATTGAGGCGCTGGAGCGTTACATCATCAGTACGTTAGATGAGAAAGAGCGCATCCGTCTCAAATTGCGCAATCCTATCGGCGTCGCACTGCACCTGATTGACAAATACACACACGTGATTGACAGCAGATTGAGCCTGTTGGACGAAGATTTCGCGGTGATGACCGACATAGAACGCGAAACCGCCATGTACCGCGAAGACATGCAGCAGCAGTTCCATTTCCGCCTGTCGGACGTGGATAACGTCCTCTACGAATTTGAAAATCGGGGGATGGCTTACTTCGACGAAACCATGCGGCTGCTGCGTATCTTCGACCTGGTCAATAAAGCCAAATTGCAAGAAGAATTCGCGCACAAAGTGGTCAGTGACGCGCCGCAGATGATTGAGCAGCGCGTTGACGAAACCATTGATTGGCTGGTGAGCAGCAACTTGGGGCAATGGCAAGCCGTCCAGGAGCACGTCTTGAACCGGCGGGACAAATACGCGGAACACATCGTCGGGCAGGTTGGGGGGACTTTCATCTACGACCGCGCGAATCTGATTGAAACGGTAGGGCGGGTCACCCAACAGGCGCTGCAAGGCTACAACAAGATGGAGGAAGCCACGCGCATCGCGGATACCGTCCAGCGGGCGGTTGCCGGCACTGCCGTGATCGAGGTCAGCGCCCTGGGGCTGGGCGCCATCGTCACCGCCATCGCGACGACCACTGCCGCCGATCTCACCGGCATCCTGGCGGCGGGCGCTGTGGCCGTGCTCGGACTGCTCATCATACCGGCACGCAAACGCGCCGTAAAAAACGAGCTTCACGACAAAATCGTGGCTGTGCGCACGCAATTGATGGATACTCTAAATACGCAATTCAACCGTGAATTAGAGCGCGCCCTACACGAAATTGATAACGCGATTTCGCCCTACACGCGCTTTGTGCGCGCCGAACGGAAAAATCTGCTCGGTGTGCGCGAGGAACTGGCAGGCATCCAAAAATGGCTGGAGCGTCAGGTGGCTGAGATTGATACGCTATAAACCAGGTTCGTCACAGCAGGACTGAACCTGAATTGACAGCACTTCAAGGCCGTGTTAAACTCATTGTAGCCGACTCACCTAGAAAGACTAAAGACGCTTGACTTTCTGGCAGCTTGGCTATATTTTTAATAGAGAACCATCTCTAATTCCGGTTTAACTTAAGGAGGGCCAAATGCGCGGCAACAAAACATTAATGATCATCGCGGTGCTTCTGATCATTGGGATAGTGGTTGTAGGGGGGATATATTTGGTGCTAAAGCCAGGTGGTGGAGGCAATACCCAAGTGACGCCTGAACCGACTCCTACGCCAATACCAACTCCTGAAGTGGAGATTGTTGTCGCGGCAAACGCTATCCCCCGGGGCATGTTGATCAGGGCCGAAGATAACGCTATATCCCTGCAAAAATGGCCGCAGGACTCACTCCCAGCCGAATATTACACCTCCATCGAAGAGGTTGACAGGAAATTTGCGCGGATTGACATTCCTCGCGGGATGCCCGTGCTTCCCAATATGATCGCGCAAGTCGAGGGGATGTTATCCACAACGGGTTCGGCGGCGTCATATTTTGCTCCTGATGATCGGGTTGCTTATGCCATTCCAATGGACACACAAGGTGCGGTGGCCTGGGCGCTCCAGCCTGGCGACCGGGTTGACGTGCTCGCCGCCCTGACGATAACAGCCGTGGACCCAGAACTCGCCGCTGAAAGCGTCAAAAAGTTCATCGTCCTGACGACCGACCCCGATATGGAGGCACAGTCAGGAACCTACGGTCACTTTGAGCTTCTACCCACCGGACAGCAGGCCGGTATAACCGGTATCATCACCAACTCCTTTACCAGCCTCATCGTGCAACTGACCGTCCAGGATGCCATTGTCTGGCACGTAGGCATTTGGAAGGAAGTTGAGTCGGTGCAACCCGAAGTAGCCACGGCGCCCGTCACCCCGACCACAACTGCGGGGGGCGGCGGACTGCTCGGCGGTGGGGAAGCAGCAGCAACCGCGGCGACAGAGCCTACCCCGGCGCCGGCACTCGTAGAATACAAGGATGTGGAACCGATCACCTTGCTGGTCACGCGCGAAGACGCATTGATCTTAAAATATCTCCTGGAAATGGGGGCGGATTTGGATTTGGTGTTACGGCCGGCAGGCAAAACCGGGACTGTGATTCCAACCCAACCGGTGTGGTTCCGTTATCTGATTGACAAATATCAACTGCCCAGCGAAATGCCCACCGACGTGGTGTCGCCTGTGCCGCTGCGTCTGCCGTTGCAGGTACCCACACTCGTAACCCCGGTTCCAGAGGAGTAGGAACGTACCTATGGCAGATAGAATTCGGGTGATGATTGTTGACGATATTGCGGAGACGCGAGAGCAGTTGCGTAAACTGCTCTCGTTTGACCCCGATATAGATGTAGTCGGTATGGCAGGCAGCGGTGAAGAAGCACTGAAGATCATCACCCAGATTTTCCCCGACGTCGTGTTGATGGATATCAACCTGCCTGGCATGGATGGCATTGCTACAACCGGCAAAATTGTCGAAGCGATGCCCACCGTACAGGTCATCATGCTATCGGTGCAGGGGGAGACCGACTATATGCGGCGGGCGATGATGGCCGGCGCCAGAGATTATCTCACCAAGCCGCCTAGCGCAGATGAGCTGTTAGATGCCATTCATCGGCAGTACAAACTGCGCCAGAAGATGGGCACCGGCCCCCTGGTGTCGCCTGGCGGTGGTCAGCCACAAGCAGCGGTGACCGCCGCGCGCGCTACGGCCGGCAAGATCGTCACCATCTACAGCCCCAAGGGTGGAACCGGATGCACAACATTGGCTGTCAACCTGGCCCTGGCTCTGCAAACCATACTTGGAGCCGATTCAAGAGTATGCCTGGTGGACGCCAACCTCCAATTTGGCGATGTCGCTATCTTTATGAAGCTACAGGCCACGCGCACCCTCGCCGACCTCGCGCCCCATGCTCAGGACATGGATTCCGATCTGCTCAAAACCATCCTGGTATCCCACGCTTCTGGCGTCCATGTCTTGGTAGCCCCGTCTGTGCCAGAAGATGCCGAAGTATTCAAAGAAAGCGAAATTGAGGAGAACGGTGCGAATGTCCGCCTGAAGACCATCCTGGAATTTGCGCGGCGGGAGTTTGACTATATGATCCTCGATACCTCGCACCAGGTTGACGATGTCATTCTTACCGCTCTGGATGTCAGCAACTTGATAGTTGTTGTGACACGCCCGGTTATCCCGGAAATCCGGGGGGCGCGACAGTTCATTGATCTCCTGCAAAAGCTAAGTTACGGGATGGACAAGGTCTCGCTGGTTATCAATGGCGTGGACAACAAACGTATGGGTATCCAGGCAGAGGCGATTGAACGCGCGATGATGCCCGCTATGGCGCATATCCCGTATGACGAGCGCATCGCATTGCGCGCCGCCAACTATGGCGAACCTCTCATCTTGAAGAACGCGCGCACGCCCATTGGCCAGGCCATCATAAACTTTGCGACCGAAATACAAAAACACTTCGCTCAGGCTGTAGAAGAAACTGTCCCGGCGAGTGAAACGCAAAAACGCCCTGGCATAGGCCGTCTGTTATAAAGAATGTGGAGATGAACCGTGTCCCTTTTACGCAGAATTGAAAAGAAGCCGACCACTCCTTCCACGCCCACCGCTCCCGCTGCGCCGACCGTCGCCCCTGAGCCTGTATCGAGTGATGCTTCCAGCGAGGTGCAACGCCGCGCTGTGCCGCGCGCGCGCGACGCCTACATGGATTTGAAAACCCGCGTGCAGAACCGGCTGATCACCGAAATGGATCCTTCGATGGACGTATCCCGTACCAACGAAGTGCGCGCGATGATCAAGGACTTGTACGATGCCATCCTCCAGGAAGAAAGCATCATCTTGGGACGCAAAGAACGCGACGCGCTCTTCGAGCAGGTTGTGGCGGAAATCGTGGGATTGGGGCCGCTGGAACCCCTTCTGGCCGATGAGACCATCACAGAAGTTATGGTGAACGGTCCCAAGAAGATTTTCGTTGAGCGCCGGGGTAAAGTGCAGCGGGTAAATCTTGCTTTTGAATCGGATGAGCACCTGATGCGGATCATCGAGCGCATTGTCGCGCCACTGGGACGGCGTATTGATGAAAGCAGTCCTACCGTTGACGCCCGTCTGAAAGATGGATCGCGTGTCAACGCCGTCATTCCACCGATTGCGCTCAATGGTCCCACCTTGACCATCCGCAAATTCTTCAAGAAACCCCTCACCATTGAGGACCTCGTCCGGTACGGCTCCGTCACCGAAGAGGCCATTGAGTTTTTGCGAGCGTCCGTCATTGCCGCCGTTAACATTGTCATTTCGGGTGGTACGGGAACCGGTAAAACCACCTTCTTGAACGTCCTGTCCAGTTTTATTCCGGCTGACGTGCGTATCATCACCATTGAGAACGCAGCAGAGTTACAACTCCGCCAGGAACACGTCGTCACGCTGGAATCGCGTCCCCCGAACGTTGAAGGTAAAGGCGAGGTCAGCATCCGCGACCTGGTGATCAACTCCCTGCGAATGCGCCCGGATCGTATCGTGGTCGGTGAGTGCCGTGGTGGTGAAGCCCTGGACATGCTCCAGGCTATGAATACCGGTCACGAGGGAAGCATGACCACCCTCCACGCCAACAATACACGCGACGCTCTCTCGCGTCTGGAAACGATGGTGTTGATGGCCGGTATGGAATTGCCCCATCGGGCTATTCGCGATCAAGTGGCTGCCGCCATTGATATGATCGTGCAGTTGGAACGGATGCGCGATGGGTCGCGCCGTGTGACCTCCATTACCGAAATTCAGGGGATGGAAGGGGATGTCATCACCACTGCCGAGATCTTCAAATTTGAGCAGACCGGCTTCGAGGAAGGCAAGGTTATCGGGCGACTGCGTCCGACCGGGATCCGACCCAAATTCATGGAGAAAATTGAGGAGGCCGGTATTCACCTACCGCCGTCCATCTTTGGAGTGGCACAGCGCACACGCTTTTAACTGACTTATAAGCATAAAGAAAGGCATAAGCCATGAACCCCATTTTGCTCATTGGCGGTGTAGTTGTTCTCATATCGGTGATTTTGCTGGTGGTGGGGTTGTCCGGCAGACCCGCCGGACAGGAATTGGTCGCAGAACGACTTGGCGACACCGATAAGAAGCGCAAACCGAAAGAGAAAAAGGGCAAACGCGAATCCGTCGTCGGCGCAGCGGTAGACCGTGCGGTCGAAGGGCGCGGATTTGCCCAGAACCTCGCCACACAGTTGGCGCGCGCTAACCTCAAGTGGACTGTCGGCGAGTTCCTGGTGATGCGGTTCGTCCTGGCTGTCGGCCTGGCGCTGCTGTTCTTCGTTATGAAACGTATCGTCCTCGTGCCGGTCGGCGGTATTGGCGGTTTCTTCATTCCGAGCATCTATCTTTCCTCGCGCAAGAACAAACGTCTCAAGGACTTCAACGACCAATTGGGCGACGCGCTCAATTTGATGGTGAACTCGTTGCGCGCTGGATATAGCACCATGCAGGCCATGGAAGTTATCTCCGATGAGATGCCAATCCCTATCTCAGAAGAATTCGGGCGCGTCGTGATGGAACTGCAACTGGGGGTGCCGTTTGACACCGGTATGGCGAACCTGCTGCGCCGCGTGCCGAGCGGCGATATGGACCTGGTCATCACGGCAATGAGTGTGCAGCGCGAAGTCGGTGGTAACCTGGCCGAGGTGCTTGACGCCATCAGTTTCACCATCCGTGAACGGGTACGCATCAAAGGTGAAATTAAAGCGATGACCGCGCAAGGGCGGATTACTGGCTACGTCGTCACCGGATTGCCCTTTGCCCTCGGCGGGTTTATTTATATGGTCAACCCCGACTTTATGAGCGGTCTGGTCACCGACCCTTGTGGTTGGATTATGATCGGCATTTCACTCTTCATGATCGGCCTCGGCTATTTTGTCATCAACAAAATCGTCAGTATCGAGGTATAAAAGGAGGTCATGATGACGCCTGTTATCATTGGTGGAATCGTTATCCTGGTCATTGCCATCGTAGTGGTCATTAGCCGCCGTCGCGCCGGCTCATCCCAAAGCATTGACGACCGCCTGAACGAATTAGCAGCCCTGGGACAATCGGTCACCCTGGAAGAGCTGGAGCTTTCCCAACCCTTCTCACAGCGCGTGTTGATCCCTATGATTGAGGCGTTGAGTAAATTGGCGCAACGCTTCACCCCGCAAAACACCATGGAAGCCTCACGGCACAAGCTCGAACTTGCCGGCATCGCGCACAAAGTTAAACCGGCGCAATTTTTGGGGTATCGGATGGCCGTCGCCATCGTCTTGGGTGGCGCTTCTTTGATGTTTGTTTTTGCCTCGGGGTTACCGTTCATACAGCGCCTGCTGGTCATCGCGGTCGCGTTCATCCTGGGATTTTCGTTGCCTTCTGTGTGGGTGGGGTCGAAAATCTCAGCCCGGCAGAAAGAAGTCATCAAGGCCTTGCCAGATGCGCTGGACCTCTTGACCATCTGCGTAGAGGCCGGCCTGGGGTTTGACGCCGCAATGTCGAAAGTTGCCGAGAAATGGGACAATGAATTGAGCGTCGCCTTCACGAGAACAGTGCAAGAGATGCAGCTTGGTAAATTGCGCCGTGAGGCATTGCGTAATATGGCGAACAGCATGGACGTTCCCGATATGACTTCTTTCGTCGCCGCCATTATCCAGGCCGATACCCTGGGCGTCAGTATGGCGAAAGTGATGCGCATTCAGTCCGACACGATGCGTATGAAGCGTCGGCAGCGCGCCGAAGAGAAGGCCCGGCAAGCCCCGGTCAAAATGATGTTCCCGCTGGTCTTCTTCATCTTCCCTACCATTATGATCGTGTTGCTTGGGCCGGCCATCATCAAAATCAAGGACATCGGTATTTTCGGCGGTTCGTAGCAGGATTTTGGGCATAGTCAGGCAAGCCGGGCGCATTTCCGCCCACCGTGCGGCAGACTGTAAAACTAATCCAATCCAGGATTTTGCCGTGAGCAAACTGACATCAGACAACACAACGATGGTGAAAAGCCTCTTACGTTGGGGGTGGGGGCTATATCGGCAGGTCTTGGATATTTTTGCGCCCCCACGCTGTGTTGTCTGCGAGAAAGTCGGAACCTGGTTGTGTGATGAATGTGCTCAACAGCTCCCCCTTTTTTGTGCCCCGCTCTGCCCACGCTGTGGGCGTCCGGAGAGCAGCCAGAGCGTGTGCCGAGTATGCCAAAAGACTCCGCTTAACGTGGCTCCCATTCGAGCCACGTTCTTGTTCCAGGATGAAGTTCGTGACATCATCCACGCTTTGAAATACCGCGGGGCGCGCACTATCCTCGCACCTCTGGCAAAACGTATGGCGGAGGCCTGGCGCTACCACAAGATGGAAAGCGACCTGCTCATTCCCGTGCCGCTTCACGCTAACCGTGAAGCAGAAAGAGGGTATAATCAGTCCGTTCTGATTGCGAGAGTGTTGGGAAGTCAGATCGGCATACCTGTCGCCGAGGACGCGTTAACGCGCGTGCGCGATACAATGTCGCAGACCAAACTGAACCAGGTGGAGCGGAAAAAGAATGTCAGCGATGCTTTTGCGTATAGCGCAGCTACACAACTGGATGGAAAGCGCGTTACATTAATTGACGATGTGGCGACGACGGGGGCAACCCTGGAGGCATGTGCTGTTGTATTGGTAGCCAATGGGGCAAAGAGCGTCAATGCGTTTACCCTGGCGCGCGCGCCCTAATCCTAACTTTTAAGGAGGATTTTACTATGGAAATGTTGCAGATTTACACCCGGAATATAGAGTTGACAGAACGGCTGCGTGACTATGTGGAGGGGAAGGTCTCCAAATTCGAACGCTTTCTTCCTTCTCTCGAGACCATCCGCGTTGACCTCTCCGAAAGTAACGCGCGGGATAGCACACGGCGCATGGTAGCGCAGATTACCATCAATGTGCCCAAGGCCATTTTGCGGGCCGAAGAGCGCGCTGGGGACATTTTTGCCGCCGTGGATGCCGTCATGGATAAGATGTACCGGCGGGTGGAGCGATACAAGGGACGCAAAGCCAAGCGCCGTCCGGCGCCGGCCGCCGCCGATCAGCTAGAAGCCGTAACCGAAGAAGCGGTCGAGGAAGAAACCGTACACAATATCGTGCGAATCAAGGAATTTGAAGTCCACTCCATCTCGCCAGAAGAAGCAATCGAGCAAATGGAGCTTCTGGACCATCTGTTTTACGTTTACCTTGACGGCAACGACGGACGCTTGAGCGTCATCTATCGCCGTGAGGACGGCAATTACGGCGTTCTGAAGCCGCAATACTGACATCCGGCAATAACAAAACACAGGGGCGCGGTGTGTGAACCGCGCCCCTGCGTTTTTTCTATCAGCGCCACGACCGCATCACGCGACTGCATCGGTCACAATCGGCATCGTTTCCGGGAGCGGATGAAGCGCTTCCGCAAGCACCGTCTCCATACTCTCGACCAGAACCAGATCGAGTTTCTTCAGAATGTTCCGCGGGATTTCGAGCAGGTCCTTCGCGTTGCGCGCCGGCAGCAAGACTTTCTTCACGTCGGCGCGATGCGCTGTCAACAGCTTCTCTTTGAGGCCGCCTACCGGCAAAATCCGCCCGCGCAGGGTGATCTCCCCCGTCATCGCCACATCGCGGCGCACAGGGCGCTCGGTGAACGCCGAGCAGAGCGCCACCGCCATCGTGATTCCGCCAGAAGGGCCATCTTTAGGAATCCCCCCCTCCGGCAGATGGATGTGAATATCAGTCTTCTCGAAAATTTCCGGTTGGATGCCCAGTGCTTCAGCCCTGGCGCGCAGATAAGTCAAGGCTGCCTGCGCCGATTCCTGCATCACATCCCCCAGTTGTCCCGTCAAAATCAGGTTCCCTTTGCCGGGGATGAGCGCCACTTCGACCGGCAGCAAATCCCCCCCGTTCGGCGTCCAGGCCAGCCCCATCGCCACCCCGACTTCGTCCTGTTTCTCCAAATTGTCGCTGAGAAAGCGCGGCGGCCCCAGGTATTTATCAACGGTTTTGCCGGTCACGACGGTCAATGGGCGCTTGCCTTCTGCCAGCCGGCGGGTGGCCTTGCGGCACAGACTGCCGATCTCCCGCTCAAGATTGCGCACGCCGGCCTCGTACGTGTACAGCCGGATCAGCGTGTGCAGCGTCGAATCGAGGAAGCGCGGCGGATTGTCCTCCAAGCCGTTTAGCTCGAGCTGGCGTGGAATGAGGAAGCGTTTGGCGATCTCGATTTTTTCCTCCTCGGTATAACCGGGAAATTCGATGACTTCCATGCGATCTTGCAGAGCCGGCGGAATGGTGTCCAGGATATTCGCCGTCGTGATAAACAGCACTTTGGAAAGATCGTAGGAGACTTCGAGATAGTGGTCGGAAAAATCATAATTCTGCTCGGGATCCAGCACCTCCAGCAGCGCGGAGGCAGGATCGCCGCGGAAATCTTGCCCTAGCTTATCCACTTCATCCAGCATAAACACCGGGTTCAACGTCCCGGCGCGGCGCATCGTCTGAATGATGCGCCCCGGCAGCGCGCCGATGTAGGTGCGCCGGTGACCGCGAATTTCAGCCTCGTCGCGCACGCCGCCCAATGAGAGGCGCACAAATTCACGCCCGATGGCCTCGGCGATAGAGCGGCCCAGCGAAGTTTTGCCCGTGCCCGGCGGCCCGACGAAGCACAGGATGGTACTGCGGTTCTTCTCCGGCGCAAAGCGGCGCACCGCGATGTATTCCAGGATGCGTTCTTTGGCTTTGGGCAACCCGTAGTGCCGGGATTCCAACACCTGCGCGGCGTGTTTGATGTCCAGGTTGTCCTCGGTGACTTTGCTCCACGGCAGGTAGAGCAGCCAATCCAGGTATGTACGGACGATGGCAACTTCCGGCGCCATCGAAGGCATCATCGCCAGCCGCGACAACTCTTCGGCGACCCGTTTGCGCGCCTCTTCGGGCAACGCGATTTTGTCGAACTCTTCTTGCAGTTGCGCGACGTCACGGGTATAGATGTCCGTCTCGCCTAACTCACGTTGAATCGCGCGCAGTTGCTCGCGCAAGAAATACTCGCGCTGCGATTTATCAACTTCTTGCTGGACGCTGGTGTGAATCTGGTTCTCAAGTTCCAGGACGTCCAGTTCGCGCGCCAGGTGCGTGCTGATTTTCTTCAGGCGCTCGGTCACGTCGAGGGTTTCCAGGAGGTCTTGGCGCGCCTCAAGCGACAAATTGATCATTTGCGCGATGATGTCGGCCAATTGCCCCGGCAGTTCCACGTTCATAGCGTACACATAGGCTTCTTCAGGGAGCGCCTGGTTCAGATTGACCGCCTTTTCGAACATAGTCAAGACGGCCCGCATCAAGGCTTCGGTAAACGCGGCATCTTCTGTACTCGTCTCGAACAACACCTCAACGTTCGCCATCAGATAAGGCTCGCGCTGTGTGTATTCGAGGATGCGCACGCGCTGCGCGCCCTGCGCGATGGCGCTGCTGGTTCCATCGGGCAGATGGATAGAGCGCGCAATCATGACCTCCGTGCCGACGTCGTAGAGGTCTTCCACGTCCGGGTACGCTTCGGTCTCGGCTTCACGCTGCGCGACGACGACGAGCGGCCAATCTTCGTGAATGGCGATTTCCAGGGCTTGGATTGAAGCGTCGCGCCCCACGTACAGCGGCGTCACCATCTGCGGATAGACAACGAGTTCCTCTAAGGGCATAATGATGGCCTCAAACGGCCCCTCATCATCATTGTCACGCGGCACATCCATATAGTCGCCAAACAAGTCTTCGGGTGTGAACGGTAATTTCTCCCAATCCATCAACTTTTCTCCATCCTTCATCTGTGAACGACTGAAGTCGTTACTACGCTAGAACGACTGAAGTCGTTACTACGCTAGAACGCCTGAAGTCGTTACTCCGTTAAAATTGCCACAATCTTAACAGATTCCACCAGTTTAGCCACCCGGCAAATGCCAGACCCGCCAAGGTGATCAAGGTGTAATGGATACGACGCGCAACAGCCCAATAGCCTCCGCGCCACGCCAATACGACCATGATGAGCGCCATCGCCAGCGGGACGAGCAGCGCCAGCACAAACAGCGGCGCCAAAAACGACAGATCCGGCAGGACATCCATCAATACAGTGACGCCGATGCCGAACATGCCCACCGGATATGCCAGGTTCACTGCGCCGATCCACCGGAATAACGGTTCTGCTTCGGCCATCAGCCAGGGTGTATGTTCAACAGCCACGCCCGGCGACCAGCGCGGCAGCGCCGAGAGGAACAGCAGCCCACACACGACCAGGATTCCCAGATGCAGGGGGCGCGTCTCGTACCACGGCAGGCGGATAAAGACCTTGTGCGGATCGAAGTCGTAAAATCCGTCAGCAGGCCGCCCGCTGGCGTCCGTATGGAAGATCAGAGTGCCCGGCCCATCCACGGCCTGGAAGACCAGCGGGGACGTTTCGACGTAGGTGACGCCGTTCAAGCGCAGCCGCCCGTTCGACGTGGTTTCCATCGTGTAGTAGCGCGTGAACATATAGACGAATTTATCCGCGTGAGTGAAGGCCCAGCGACTCTCTCGATAAGCGCCGGCAAAGGCTTTGACCCGCGCGGCAGCATCGGCCAGGGGGCGCGGCGCGACAAAGGGCGCCGCCGGATAGTAGTGATCCAGGAACGCTTGCCGGAACTCGCGGCCCGGTTCCGCCGGCGTTTTGCGGTTGTAGACAACGAAAGCCCCCACGTTATGCGCCGGCAGCAGCAGCATCATGCTTTCAAAAAAGCCGGTGCTGCCCCCGTGCCACAGAAGATGCTGACCGTTGCGCTCCCACTCCGCGAACCCATACGTGACGCCCGGCAACCGCGGATCGTTGGTGAACTGCTGTTGGTGCATCGCCTGCGCCGTAGCCTCCTGCACAAGACGCGCTTCTCCGTAGCGTCCATCCTGGAGGTGCATCAGCATAAAGTGGGCGATGTCGGTGACGGTCGCGCTGAGGCCCACCGTCGGCGCAGTGGGGAAATACTCGCGCAGGGGCACGGGACCGCGCGCGCCCTGGTAATGCCCCAACGCCAGGTCCGCCGCCCATTCCGCCGGCACGGGCTGGCGGATGGAGGAGCGGCGCATATCCAGCGGGGCAAGGATGTTTTCTTCGATGTATTGCTCGTAGGGCATCCCCGTCACTTGCTGGATGATGTATCCGGCCAAAGCCGCGCCATAATTCGAGTAGGCGATGCGCTGCCCGGGCGGCATCACCCGCGCCGGCAAGTAGTGCGTGACGTACTCGTCCAGCGGCAGCCCGTCAGTGGCGCTAAAGCGGAAAAGAGTGCTGAGTTGATCCTCAAAGCCGGGCGTGTGGGTGAGGAGATGATACAGTGTGATAGGTTCCGGGTAAGTCGTGGGGATCTGGAAATTCGTGAGGTACGTGTTGACGTCGGCGTGCAATTCGAGCCGCCCTTGTTCGACGAGCTGCAGCACCGCCGTCCACGTGAACAGCTTGGTGACGGAGCCGATGTGGAACAGGGTGCGGTCGGCGCTGACCGGCGTGGAACTCCGGCTGTGAATCAACCCGTAGCCTTTGGCGAAGAACAGCTCGCCATCCACGACGACCGCAACCGCCGCCCCCGGAATCTCGTGGGTCGCCAACTGCCCGGCGATAAACTCGTCGAGGAAGGCTTCCATCTCCGCCGGATCGGTGGGACCGGAGGGCGCAGCCGCACTGACGGGAGCCGTCTGGCATAACAAGGCCGTTACGAACACGCCCAGCAGGATGCTACGCGCCAGGTTATGGCTGCGACATCCGCGCCGCGCGGCTACCACGGCTCGTCGTCCCAATCTCCCTGCGGCAGGTTGAGGCCGGCGTCTTTCGCCCAGGCAGCGCGCACGTCCGAAACCAGAAAGATGGAGCCGGTCGTAATGATGCCCCACCCGGGCTGCAGACGCCCGCGCGCCGCTTCCAGCGCATCCGCAGGGCTAACGACGATTTCCGCGGCTTTGCCAAAACGCGCGCACTTCTCGGCGAGCACGTCGGGCGCAGTGGCGCGCGGGTGGTACGAATGGGTCACGAAGATGTGCTCGCTGATCGGCAGCAGCGGCTGCAAGACCCCGTCAACGTCTTTATCAACAGACGAACCGAAGATGAGAATCCAGCGCGTGCCGGGGAACCAGAGAGCGAGCGAATGAACGAGGGTTTGCGCGGAGTATGGATTGTGAGCGCAGTCCAGCACAACCGGCGGATCGCGCTGCAAAACCTCCATCCGTCCGAGCCATTGGGCCTGCTTGAGTCCGGCGTAGGCCGTTGCGGGTGTGGCCCACGTGTGCCCCGTCGCGTGTAAAATCTCCGCCGTGGCAATAGCAACGGTCGCATTTTCGCGTTGAAAATCGCCGAGCAGCGTCAAATCATACGTTCCATCAAAATCCGACGCCGCGCCAACCCGTTGCACCGCAATCGTCTGCCCGTTGAGGTCGTAGCGCAGCGATTCCCAGTTCCAATCCCGGCCCACCAGCGTCAACGGCGCCGACCTTTCGGCGGCGATGGCCTCCAAGACAGCCAGCGCGTGTGGCTCCTGCGGCGCGCTGACAACCGGCACACCGGGTTTGATGATGCCGCCCTTTTCCCGCGCGATCTCGGCCACGGTGCGGCCCAAGACGTGGGTATGATCGAGGCTCAACGACGTGATGAGACTGACCTCCGGCAAGACCACGTTTGTCGCATCCAGCCGTCCGCCCATCCCCACCTCCACGACCGCCAGATCCACCTTCTGCCGCGCGAAGTAGAGGAACGCCAGGCCGGTCGTCACTTCAAACAACGTCAAGCCTTCGCCGCTTTCCACGAACGGGCGCATTTCGGTGAGCAGGGCCGCCACTTCGGCGCGCGGAATCGGTTCGCCATTGATTTGCATCCGCTCGCGGTACGTGTGGAGATGCGGCGAGGTGTAGAGCGCGGTGCGCAGGCCGGCAGCCTGAGCCATCGAAGCCAGCATCGCCGAGACCGATCCCTTGCCTTTGGTACCGGCGATATGAATGGTGGGATAATCGCGGTGCGGATTCCCCAACTGTTCCAAAAACGCAGCGACGCGCTCAATCTTAAACTCGCGCGGCGTGTACTGTTCGATGCGGCGTTTCTCGTAATCCACCAGACCGTACAGATAGCGCAGCGCCTCGTGGTATTCCATCGGCATTGAGTGGTTCATGTTTTCCCATCCAGGTTACACAAATAAAAGAGCCAAAGAGCGGCTCCTGGAGAAGATTGTACCTTTTTTCATGGCTTTGGCAAGCATCACACTTCCGGTAGGTGGTTTGTCAATTTCCAAAAGGGTGGTATACTCTCGCCTGTTCACTTGAACAGGTGGCAGTGGGGGCTCGTCTAACGGTAGGACAGCGGACTCTGAATCCGTATGTGGGGGTTCGAATCCTCCGCCCCCAGCCTGAGCAGTCGAATGAGTTCAAACGACACAACAACCCGGTTAATGCCGGGTTGTTGTGTTTTAGGTGAAGGGTTTGCGCGTTCTCAGGCGACGCCGTTGGCTTTACCGCTCATCCCCTCGATGATGACCTTGCCGATCGTGACCCGTTCCGCTGCTTTGTCTGTGACCAACCGCGTCTTCACTGCTTCAGGATCGGACTCCAGGCGATCAATCATCAACGCCAGAGCGCAGCGTTTTTCCTCCACGTCCTGCACAAAGACGACGCGCCCCTGGAATTGCACCGAGCGGAAAGCGTGATCGCATTTGCCGTCGAGATAGCCGTTATCTTCCACGATCTGCCCCCACACGGCTGGATTGACCCGCAGATAATCCATCTTCTTGCCCTCGCCGGCGCAGTGGAAATACAGGCAACCCGCGGCCTGGTCGTAACCGTAATTGACCGTAGCGAGATAGGGAACGTTATCTTTGCACAGCGCCAACGTCACATATTTCTGTCCTGCGATGATGGCCCACATCACGGTAGAATCGCTGATCTCTTTTTCTGAACGGCGCAGGTGATAGGTTTGCATGGATGCCTCCTTCGTCGAGTATAGTTTCGCCCATTATACCACCGCCTGAGTGGCACAGTTCTATGAGTTTACACCATACTCCAGTATTTGAAATTTAGATAGACTAAAGCGATCAAGGTGCTCAAGGTGCTTTCTAATAGAAAGCGTTCTATTGAATTCTCTACATTTCTGTGCTATAGTGATATTGTTGTTTAAAAATTGATCCGTGATGTCAAATCAGTTCGAGGTACAGCCCCAAAACGATCCGACCGCTGTCGCAGGTAATAGTGAAGTGCGTTCTCACCAGCATCTGAGGAGGGAGTATGTTAGAAATTCTTGCTCTATTGGCATTGACCAAGAAAATCGGTGCGATCGCGGAGACAAAAGGCCGTAAGGCAGGTGGGTATAAATTGCTGACGGTGGTTTTGTGGATTGGCGGTGAGTTTATCGGGGCCTTCATTGGTGCCGCCATTGGCAACGGTGACACTTGTGCTACCTACGCAGTCGCTATTGCCGGGGCGGCTATTGGTGCGGGCATTGCTTATCTGATTGTCAATGGTTTGTCGGAGCAGTATCCCCAGCAACAATAAAAGTGTGTCATCCTCAAAACTAAGAAAGTATACTCGTTCGCAGCTAACTGGTTTCAAAAGATGGAAGGAACCAGGCTGTTTTGTTGTGTGTCCCTTAATGGTTTGTGAAGGGGGTAGGTAATATGACAACTCATAAGCTGCACTGGAAACAGAAAATATCTCCCAAACGATTTGTCTTAGGTGCGGTGATCCTCGTTATCCTCATAGGTAGTGGAATCTTTCTCTGGATTAGACACGGTAATCAGCTTCACGCAACTTCTCGCACGGCTTACCAAAACGGTGATTGCCAGCAGGTTTTAGCGCTGGCCGCTCAAATTGAGAGGTATCCAACCATCGCCGGTGGCTTTGTGACAGACGCGGCGCAGATGCGGGCAGAGTGCCAGGGCTATGTGCAAGCGGCCAGCCTTGAAGATCCGGCGACCGGCATCCAGGCCTATGAGGATTTTCTTGCAGCATATCCCGATAGCGCATTGACGCCATTTGTGATTCCGGCGATTCGGGATCATTATCTCGCCTGGGGTGACGCGCTGCGCAAAGCCGGTGACTTCTCTGACGCAATTGCAACCTACGAAAAATTAAAAACGGATTATACGGAATTTGAATCAGCAGCAACCGATTTGGTGCAGGAAACCTACTTGCTGTGGGGGGCTGACCTGGGCCAGGCGGCGCAGTTTGACAAAGCCATCTCGGTTTATGAGCAATGGGCGGCGGAATATCCGCAATATCAATCCAACGCCGCTGCGCAAATCTTGGCCACGTATTTGGACTGGGGCGCGGCGTTAGCTCAGAAAAAAGATTTCGCCCAGACAACCGCGATTTATGATGAACTAGAAACGCGGGGTGGGCAGTTTGCTGAGGCATCTCAGGAACCGCGGTGTGCAGCGCTGCTCGATTGGGGAGGCGCGCTGCGAGCAGCCAAACAATATGCGGAAGCCGAAAAAGTTTACAAACGATTGTTGTCCCTGGAACATCTGCGGCGCGGTCCTCTGCCGTTGTCCAAGCGCTGGCCATCGCCCTGGCCTTATCCTTATGGTGGAACGCAGCTTATGTTGAGCGATCTTCAGGACATTTTGCGCCGTGGCCCTGGTGATGCGTATCCATCCGTAGCTAGTGCGGATATGCGCGCCTTAAGATCTCTAAAGTTATTTGCGATTGTGGGCACAAGCCCTGATGATGCCTGGATCGCCGTCAATGCTCACATTTTGGCGGACAAAGTTCTCCCTGAACAAGGCGTCCATAATCAGGCCTGGCAAGCCGCTGCGTCAGATCTTATTGTCTGGCTACCCATCGAGGCAGTCTCAACGACTGTATCCGGTCTCTATGGATACCCTTTGTCGGGGCAGTTCGTCGCCGCGTTGGCCGCACAGAGTGATTGGGCTGCCCGAGTACAGACGGAGTTGCAAACAACTTACACACAATGGGCCGAAGCAATGGCCGCTCAAGGCGAATATGAGCAAGCCGTGGCCAAGTACGTTGCACTGGCTGAACTGCTTGAGCGTGAACCCGCACGCCGGGAAGTCTGGGAAAAAATCGCATCGCTCTATGTGAAGCTGGCGCAAGACCTGACCGCGCAGGGAGCTTGCGCGGCAAGCCTCACCCATACCTGGTATGCCGAGGCATTTGATGCAGCGCATCAGCTTATCCCCGCCCGCCAGCTCAGGGCGAGAGATTTCCTATGCCTGGGTGAGACGGCCTGGAATGACCAGGCATGGCAATCCGCCAGCGAATTTTACGACGCAGTCCTCGCGTTGGAGTATGAGACCTACGTCTCCAGTATCGCGACAACGACGCAAAAAATCTCATTGTATGCCACGCCCAGCCCTACAGCGACGGCGCTGTTGACGGCAGCGCCTGAGCAAGCTTTTCCTGTACTCGCGCGTGACGACCACGAAGGGCAGGTGTGGCTACTGTTGTTGGCCCCCACTGTCCCTGCCGCGCAAGTCTGGGCGCCGGCCGAAGCAGTCACGCTAAGCACACCTTTGCTGGATTTGCCCGCCTATAGCCAGGATTACCCACCGGCTCTACAAAGCCACGCTGCCTTGGTGCGGTTGGCCCAGGTACATCAAAGCTGGGGACAAGCGCTGTATAGCCAGAAAAACTACCAGGACGCACTCACGCACTACCAACGGGTGCTGGATGACGTTCAGATGCACACCGTCATTACTGGAACTGAGACTTTGGCGGCGCGAGCCTGGGTTGATTGGGGAAACGCTGAATTGGGGGATGCCCAGTATGAGCAGGCCATTATGCATTATTTGAATGCTTTGACTGTGGAACCGCAGTCTGACGCTGCCACCGAGGCCAATGCAGCTATGTCCGATCTACTGGATAGTGCTTCCGCTGCCGTGACTGACGGTGGGGGATGCCCTCAGGTCGTCATTTTAGACGCACTGCTGCCGACTACATATGCGGCTCAGGTGCGGCGCATCCTGCCGCAAGCGCTTTACCAGTGCGCGCAGGCAGACCTTGAAGCTGACAAGCTCGTGAGCGCCCGAACAGGTTTCCAAAGGATTATCAATGAGTATCCGCAGAGTGTGTACATAGCCAAGGCGCGCCAGAACTTACAGGTAGTGGTGTGGTTTGAGCGTCTGGTCGCGGGAAGAAATACGGCCATTCGCAAAGTGTGTGAGGAGTCCGCGACATGGGTGCAGGCTGGCGCTGCAACGCTGGTGAGGCCATACGGTGTGCAGATTTATGGACGAAATTGGGATAACGCGCTTCCATCTGACTGGAGAGTATCCAGGATTACCGTGGTTGTGTGTGTGGGTGATACGGAGTCAAATTTGATCCAGCGCTGTCCCTATACCGGTGGCTGCAGCATTGAACGCTATCGTAAATACTATCCCGCACGCATTGTCAATCCCGTCACCGGACTGACGGTTGCGCAGATGAATATATACGGTACGTATCCCAACACTTGCCCTTATACTGAGTGGTTCAGTGGTTATGGAGCAACTAAAGAATACTATGGTTCAATTCCTGACGAGAGTGATCTGGTTACCTGGCTAGCGCGGTATATCAAGTAAAGGAGTATGCATCAGAGAACTTTTGTGCGCACAAGCAAACTTGGCATTTTCGTCAGCCTACTCCTGGCAATCGTCATCGGAGTATAAGCAAGCCGCTCGTTCCTTCCCGTGCAAGCCTCATCCCGTTCAGGATATTATGAGGGCGAGGCCGAATATAACGCCTGGACGTTGATGAACTAACTACCGGCAAGACTGGCGTAACGTCGCCCCGAGACGGGGCGACGAGTCTCTGCTGCTCCCGTCCCCGTCTCGGGGACGGGTTGCTGTAGCGCGTCCCCGGGGACGCGAGCCCACCGTAGGCCCGGATGATGGGCTAGACGGGCGCGGTCGGAGACCGACCCGAGCGCTTTCCAATAATTTGCACTATACCCAAAGCGATCCTTCTTGTATAATGACCCAAGTTGAGCAGGCACGGATGAACATAACGCTTACGGGTACCCAAAAACCGTGTCCTACATTTTGCAACGAGAGTGGGTAGCAAAGACAACAGTACAGGAGATGTTCAATGAAATCCCAGGAGAAAATCAAATCGCTCATCGCACAAATGACCCTCGCCGAAAAAGCCTCCCTGTGTTCGGGGCAGGATTTCTGGCACCTGAAAGGCATCGAACGGCTGGGGATCCCCTCGATTATGGTCACGGACGGCCCGCACGGACTGCGCAAACAGGCCGGGCAGGCCGATCACGTTGGATTGAACGAGAGCGTCCCGGCGACGTGCTTCCCCACCGCTTCCGCGTTGGCCGCCACCTGGAACCGCGCCCTGATCTACCAGGTGGGACAGGCGCTAGGCGAAGAATGTCGCCAGGAAAAGGTCGGCGTGATCCTGGGGCCGGGGGCCAACATCAAACGCGCGCCTCTGTGCGGGCGCAATTTCGAGTATTTCTCCGAGGACCCGTACCTCACCGGCGAAATCGCCAAAAGCCACATCGCTGGCGTGCAGAGCCAGGGCGTCGGCACGTCGCTG
>DAOUAQ010000177.1:0-5739 GCA_034433375.1 Anaerolineae bacterium
TGAATGTCGCCGGCTGCGCCCTCGATGATCAGGGCAACCGGGCGCTCCACCAGCCGCGCCGTGTTGCCCTCGTCGTTCCAGAACGATTGCGCGTCCAGACGATAGAAACGCAGGCCGGTCGCCACAAGAAGGATGACAATAAGTGCGGCAGCGTAGCGGTGCTTCAATGTTTCAACTCAGAGGGCAGGGTCAGGCAGACTGATCCCCAAAACATCCCAGATTTTCTCTTCAGGGATGATGCCGCGCCGCATAATTTCTGGGGGATCGGGGATACAGTCCAGGATCGTTGAGGGGATGCCAAAAAGCGCACGACCACCATCTAAAATAAGCGCCACATCTTCGGCGAAAAGGGCGGCGGCTTCCTGGGCCGTAATGGCAGCCGGATCGCCGCAGCATATAGCGCCACTGACGAAGAGGGCACCCCCCACACCTTCGAGAATGGGCAACAAAGAAGGGAAATTGGGGACACGAAGCGCGACAGGCAGCGCCCGACGCACTGCGGGAAGATAATTGGGGTTCGCGGGAAGAATAAGCGTCAGCGATCCGGGCCAGAAATGACGCGCTAAACGTAGGGCAGTACGATTCGGTCGTGCCAGCACGTCCATATAATCGACGCCGGCGATGAGGAAGGGAGAGGCAGGCTCAGGTATACGATCGCGCACCTCGTAAAGGTGCGCGATGGCGGTGGAGTTATCAGGAAGCGCCGCAATGCCGTAAATCGTTTCTGTGGGAATGATGACGAGCTGCCCATCTTTGAGCAATGCTACAGCCCGCGCGATAGCCTGCGAGCTGCGCGCGGGAAGGATGTCAGCCTTCACGGCGCCCCCTTTTGAGCACGAAGCGTTCCAGAATAGCCACCGCGCCGTCCTCTGTCACCGGCGGCGCGATCCAATCCGCCACTTGCAGCACAGGCGGGGTCGCATTGCCCATCGCCACACCGACGCCGGCCCACTGGATCATGGTAAGGTCGTTCTCCTGATCACCGGCGGCTAAAACTTCGTCGCGCGGCACACCGAAATGTTGCGCCAGCCACGCCAACGCGGAGCCTTTGTCCACGCCCAACGGCACAACCTCGATGAACATCGCGTGAGAACGCACAATCTCGGCCTGTCCGGCAAAACGCTGCTGCAACAGCGTCGCCATCGCCGGAATCGCCTCCGGCTCGGCGACGTACAGCACTTTGTCTACTTCCTGCGCCGCGAGGACTGCTTCCCAGGGCTGCCCGACGATCACGCCGAACCCTAAAAGCGCATCGTAAAAAGCAACCGGGTACAAAAATTCTCGCACGAAAAGTTGGCCTTCGGCGTAAAGAAGAATGTGCCAGCCCTCCGCCTCCCCTAGTTCAATGGCCGCCCGCGCCATCGCCGTCGGCAGCGTGATCCGCCGCAGCACCGGGCCATCGAGCGCCTGTATCCAGCCGCCCTGATAACAGAGCAACGGCACGGTCACGTTCAACTCACGGGCAAAACGCTCCGTTGCAGCGATCATGCGCCCGGTTGCCAGGGTGACAATGACGCCTTCATCTTGCGCCTGGGTGACGGCTTGCCGCACACGCGGGCGAATCTTTTGATCCGCCCCCATCAAGGTCCCATCCAGGTCAAATGCGGCTAAACGAATCATACGTTATTGTTGTAACAAGATAGAGATCGCAGCAGCCCACAGACCACCCTGAACCGCCAATAATCCGCTCCAGAGAAAATAGGCAGCGGTCCGTTCTCGATGATACAAAAGAAGGCCCAGTCCCCCGTTGATCAACAGAAAAATCACACCCAAAAAAGCAATGTAAAAGATGCGGGAGGCCTCCGCCACCAACAACGCCGCGCCGGAAGGACTAAAACGCATTGCAATCTCGTCCGGCAGGTATGGATAGCGCCAGCAGAGCAATCCTACCAGCAGAATCAACAGCGTCACGCTGCCGAGTAGCACGCTCAACCCGAAGCGATCTTTCCAGATCACCCAATCCAGAAAGCGCGGATGGGTTGACGATTCCGCGACTTCCTGGGTTGGCCCCATATCCAGCCGCTCGCGGAGCAACTGGAGAAATTCTTCCAAGTCTTTGGGCGATATGGCATACGCCATCCCCGAAGTACGCACGATGATCTGCGAACGCAAAGGCTGCGTCGCAAAGAACAAGATCGGCCCGATGTCCGCGGCTTCGCCTGTCCCCACGAAGTAACCCGGCCAGCGGAAGCCCGGATGAAGCCGCAGCCCGGTGACTTCTGCGCCGTCGAGAACCGCTCCCACCGCCGCCATCGGGATTTTATGCTGGACGCCGCCCCAGTGGATGACAATCGCATTGCGATCCATCTCATAGGAAGCGTTGATCAATCCCCAAAGCTGGTAAAGCAGCCGGATCACGACTGCCAGGGTGACGACTGCGCCGACGCTCAGCAGAAACGTCCAGATAGAGACGGACTGTATCAACACGAACACGACAAGGGCGACCGTCACTGCGATGAGGATGGCAACGATGCCCAGGCCAAGGATCCAGCCCCACCGCACTTCGAGATTCCAGGTATTGCGCATCTATAGCTCCTGCCTGGATTCCAAAGCCCGCGTCAACGTCACGGCGTCGGCGTACTCAAGATCGCCCCCCATCGGCAGGCCGCGTCCCAGGCGTGTGACGCGCACGCCGAGCGGCTTCAGGCGCTGCAGCAAGTACGCCGCCGTGTAATCGCCCTCGCTGGTGGGATTGGTGGCGAGGATGACCTCTTGGACTTCACCGCGCCGGATGCGCGCTTCCAGTTCTGTGACGCGCAAATCTTCAGCGAAGACGCCCTCCATCGGCGACAGCGCGCCGTGCAATACGTGGTAGACACCGCGATATTGATCCGTGCGCTCCAGCGCGAGCAAATCCATCGGCTCCTCAACGACGCACACAAGACGCTGGTTGCGGATTGAACTCGCGCATATCGGGCAGGGATCATCCTCGGTGACGTTGTAACAGATCGAGCAGAAGCGCGTGCGCTCGACCAACCCTTTGAGCGCCTCAGCCAGGCGCAGCGACAGCTCTGACTTGCCCCGTAACAGGAAAAATGCCAGGCGCGAAGCCGTTTTCGGCCCGATGCCCGGCAATTCGGATAACGTCTCGGTCAATTCGACGACAGAAGGGGGAATAGCCGCATTGCTCATATTTTACAGACCGGGAATACCCAATCCCCCGGTCAGCGCCGACATGCGGTTGGACATCATCGCCTGCGCCTTCTGAACGCCCTCATTGACCGCGACCACGATCAAGTCCTGCAACATCTCCACGTCGTCAGGATCAACGACTTCACGCGCGATTTTGATACTCTGCACTTCCAATCCGCCGTTAATCACCAGCTCAATCATACCGCCGCCGGCCGTGACCGTAACCACTTCCTGCGCCGTCTCACCCTGGATGCGTTCCATTTCCTGCTGCATCTTTTGCACCTGACGCATCAGATCATTGGGATTCATGCCGCCGCGCGGCATCATCCGTCCTCCGCTTTTACCACCTTTCATGTTTCCTCCCTGTGAAAATAGTCAGTCTTGCGGGCGAATTGTTCATTCGCCTGTGGATGCGAATTTTACCCAATTCTAACTTCAGCGCCCAACTCTTCCATAGCGCGCCGGACAAGTTCGTCATCGGTGAGTGGATCGGGCGGCTCCGGCGGCGGAATGGGTGTAGGCGCAGTTTTGGCGCGCTGCTGTGATGGCGCACTGACCTTCACAGCAGCCGTCGCCGCGCCGGGCTGCCATTCCTTCTCCATCACACAGCGCACAAGCGTTTTCTGTCCAAGCATCTGCGAAAGGAATGTCTCCACAACCTGGCGGTTCGATTCCTTGTCCACGTTATTGCGGTGCAGGGTATGTTGAAACCCCAACACGAGAAATCCATCGCCGTCCACACCCATCGGCTGCGCGTCCCGCAGGAATGCGCCCAGGTTCACGGGGCGTATCTGCGCGATCACCTCCCGCCAGCGTTCCTTCGCTGTGGCGACGATCGCCGGGGTCACACTCACAGCTGGTATGCTAGTTGGGGATGGTGCATTGGTCTCAGCGGTGGTTCTGGCGCGCTCAGGCGATTTTTCTAGTGGCGGAGACGCCGCAGGTGGCGTCGCCGGGCGCGACACAGAGCTGCGCACAGGACGCGGCGTCGCCACCTGCGGTTCTGGCGTCTGACGCGCCGGCTGCGATTCGGGGATCGCACGCGACGCAGCGGGTGTGAGCGGTGCGGCGCTCACCGCTGGCGTTGACTCCGGCTTCAACGCCGCCTCGACGAAGGCCAGTTCCAGGGGAAGCTGCGGCTGCCAGCCGGAACGGCGCTCGGACGCCACTTCGCTGAACAACTGCACAGCCTGCACCAGCCGCTCCGGTTGGGCTTGCTGCGCCATCGCCTGCAAGCGGGGACGTTCTTCGGCGGTGGGATCGGTCCACGTATCGCCGGCGCCCACGCGCATCAGCAGCAGGCCGCGGAAAAAGTCGGCGGTTTGACGCGCTAACTGGCGCGGATCGGCGCCGCTGTCCACCGCCTCGTTGATGACGTGTAAGCCCTCGTGCAGGTCGCCGTCCAGCCACGCCTGAAGGAGCGACTGCACCACCTCGCGCCGTTCCGCGCCGAGCATCAGCCGCACATAATCCGCCGTCACCGCGCCGCCGGCAGCCATCTGGTCGAACAGGCTGATGGCGTCGCGCATACTGCCGGTGGCGGCCCGCGCGATCAAATCGAGCGCCTCCGGTTCCACGGCGATCTCTTCGGCGTCGGCGATGGTTCGCAGTTGGCTCACCAACCCCGTCAAGGGGATGCGGCGGAACTCAAAGCGCTGGCAGCGCGAGAGAATAGTTTCCGGGATTTTGTGGACCTCAGTGGTCGCCAACACGAAAATCACGTGTTCCGGCGGCTCCTCCAGGGTCTTCAACAGTGCATTGAACGCCGCCGTGGAGAGCATATGCACTTCATCCACCACGTAAACTTTGTAGCGCGCCTGCGTGGGACGAAAGCCAACCTTCTCCAACAACTCGCGGATGTTATCAACGCCGGTGTTGGAAGCGGCGTCAATCTCCGATAAATCCATCAGCCGCCCGTCGGTGATCGCCCGGCAGATGTCACAATGATCGCATGGACGCTCCGGCAAGGGCGAAAGGCAATTGACCGCCTTCGCAATCAAGCGGGCGGTCGTCGTTTTGCCCGTGCCGCGCGGCCCGGCGAGCAGGTAGGCGTGATGCAGCCGCCCGGTTTGCAGGGCGTTGCGCAGCGTGCGCACAATGTGCCCCTGGCCGACAACGTCATCAAAGGTCTGCGGACGCCACTTGCGATATAAAGCTTGTGCCATACTACCTCCCAACTGGCAGATAGTCTATCACGGATGGCGAATGAGGCAAGCGATGAAAAAACCTGACAGGTCTCAGAAGACCTGTCAGGTTTGCGGTAACTATATTTTAGGAATGCAAAACCGGGGGCGTCCCAAAGCCCCCGGTTGCATCAGAAGGAGGAGAATCTTTTGTCTGCGGTCCCCGACTACCACATTTGTTTACACTATAGCCGATTCTAACCTGTTTTGCTTGACGTGAATCTGACGCTTTCCTGACGATCTACGCTGTTCGGGCGCGCAATTGGCCGCAACCGGCCTGAATATCAATGCCGCGCCGCAGTCGCAGGGTAAAAGGGATGCGACGGCGTTCCAAAATCTGCGTGAAGGCCTCGCTGCGCTCTTCGGAGGACGGCTGCCCGGCGTATCCGGCGGTGGGATTGAGCGGGATGAGGTTCACGTGAAT
>DAOUAQ010000178.1:0-12307 GCA_034433375.1 Anaerolineae bacterium
TTGGAGTGTGTCACGAGCTGCCCGTTCGCGCCGTTGGGCGCCAGTCGCTTGAAGTATTTCACTTGCAGCGGCTCATACGTCGGCCACGGGGGCGTGGCAATGCCGAGAGGAATGGTCAAGTCTAATAGTTTCATAATGAAAGCCTCCTGAGATTAGATTTCCAAATCTGTAAGTCTAATTCGCTGACTACTAGATTTGTTGATTTTGTTTGGGCAAAACCACCTGCCGCATCCATTCGGTATCTTCCGGGGAAATCGGCGGCGGGGGTGGAGATTGCGTGTAATCCAGCAAGCGTTGGTAGCCCACCAACTTGAAGCAAGCGTCCACGGCGGTTTGCATATTCAAGAGCACATCCGCATCCGGCGGCAGAAGCGGCACGGGAACGACCGGCAGCCGCTCACGCAATTGAATCGGCCATACGTCGGTATAGGGGCGCTGCGTGAAGCGGCTCAGGTAGATGTAGTAGGCGGCGGGCGGCAGTTCACCGCCATACAGCGGCAGGCGTTCCCCGCCGCGCAGCAGATCAATTTCCAGCAGATGGGTGGCGGTTTTCAATAAGTCGTTGCGCCGATCCAGGTATTGATCCAGTCCCTGGCCGTGTTTGTTGGCCGGGGAGAGGATTTCGATCACCGTGACCAGCCGTCGTTTGGCAATGTCGCGGATTTCGATGCTCAATTGGGGAAGTTCTTCCGGTATATGACTCACCAGCCGTACCCGCGGTATGACCTGGGTTGCGGTCTCTGTCTCTGCCGTGGCTGTTTCGCGCACCATGTGGACTACATGGACATCGGGATAAATGATGCGATGTCCAGGCACAACGACCAGATCAATACCTGCATCTTCGATCACGTAACGTTTTTCCAGCAGGGCAACATAACGCGGCGGCAAGAGTGGCAGTAGTTGCTCGCTAATTTGGTTGGCAAGCCGGTCGTGAAACTCCTGCCACAGGTCGCCTTCGAGATAAGGATCCATCCCCGGAAAAGGAGAGCGGCTAAAGGTTGTCATCACAATACCTCCGAACCAATTCTATACCCGCACAGCGGATGGTCAAGAGCGTTTTTAGCTCAGGCCGAACAGTCGTTTGCCCAGTACAACGCCGACTGCCAACAGCGTCAACGGCGCCGCGACACACAATCCGTCGCGACCACGCGCGGCTTCTGTCGGTTCTGGCGTGGCTTCGGCAGGTGATTCTGTGGCAGGCGGTTCGGTCGTTGTTTCTTCCATCGGCTGCTCTGGCGCGAGCGGTGTGGATGGCGACGCTTCGCCGGCATAGCGAATGATGTCGTCCACCCACAGGTTCCCCCGGCCCTCGCCGACGCTGAAGGCGATATTGTGGATGCGCGCCGGATCAAGGGTTGCCAGTCCGCCTTCATCGGCCCACGCAGCGCGGGTGAATTCGTTCCAGGGGATGAAGATGGAATTCCAATCGGTTGTCACCTCAAAGCCAAACTCAAAAGGCGTCGCGGCTTCTGGATCGCCGGAGAAAAGTATCGCTGTCACCCAAAGGCCCGGCGTGTCGGTGCGCAGCCACAGCGAAAGGCCGGTTCCATCGCTCCAATCTTGCGCGGACTCGTAATACCGCCCGCAGTTGCCCCAGCTATTCGCCGGGACGGTGTAGGCCATCCGCAAGGCGGTTGCGCCAGCGTGCGCGTTGTCGTCTGGATCGCACGTCACCGTCGCGTCGTCGCCGGGATCGGCATACCATGTTACGTCGCCTTCAAAATCGTCTATGAGGCCGCCGACGCCGCTGCTGACCGGCGGGGGCGTCGTTTCCTCCGGCGCGGCGGTAGTCGTCTCAACCGTCGCCGGTTCGACGGGCGGCGGCGCGACCGGTCCGGCAGCTTGCCAGCGGTTGTAGGCGACGTTGAGCAGCGGGACGAACTCGGTGGTGGCTTTGGTGTGCCCTTCCGTCGAGGGGTGACTGTCGCCGCTTGGGTACGCCGAGAAATTGTTGTTCGTCGCCAGGATGTGCTCAATCTCGCTGCCGTTCCAGCGATGATGGTTAGCCGGCGCGGTGAGCACGTTGTAGTAATCGAACACGGCGACGTTGGCATAGGGATAATCTGCCAGCCAGTCGTTCACCAGCCAGTCATTGAAGGCGCGGGCATTGGCAGCGCGGTCGCGGGACGTGTCGTTCTTCAGCAGCGGCGGCGCGGTGACAACGACGAACAGCTTGTCCTGCCGCGTCTCGAAGTAATCGCGCAGCGCGATGTAGACGGCTTTGGCGTTAGCCACGGTATAGTCGTAGTCGTTCGGTTCGGCGAGCGGCGGGTCATCAGGAGCGCCGTACAGGTCGGAGTTGGGGAAGCATGATTTGAACATGATGATGACGTTCTCGCCGCCCGGATCGCGGGACAGGCGCGACCAGTCGCCAAAATCGCTCACATTCTGCCCGCTCTCGTTGTAGAGGGCGTCCAGATAAGTGTCCCGATTCGGCCCGACGAACCATTCCGGCCAGTTGGGAATGTCCGTCCGGTCGCCGATGCCGTCCGGTCCCCAGCCGTAATTCGTCGCGCTGACGAAGTAGTTGTTCTTCATCAGCGCGCTCCCCAATCCACCCCAGGGCTGACTGTCGTTGGGATCGGCCAGCCAGTTTCCGCCGGTGGAGTGGTGGATGAAGATGAGCTTGACGGGCGCGGCCGGCGGGTCATCGGAGAGTGGGAGGGCGGGAGAGGCGGCGACCGTCCCCGCGAGGGCGAGGAGACTTGCTAACAGACACAGAGCACAAGCGATGCGTTTCATTTACAAATCCTCCGTTCGTTACCGCTCTCTCAGACCTGTCAGGTTTTCTGAAACCTGACAGGTCTGCGCCTCATTGCACCCGCCACACATGCGCGACAGGCTTCGCCCCATCCGCGTAGAGTTCCAGGACGTACAGCAAACCATTCTGCCGGTCGAAGGTCGCGTCGCCGATGCGCATCCGTCGCTGGTCGCCCCAACCCAGATTGACCTCGTCCCATTCGGGCGGAACAAGGTACAGCCGCGCATCAATATCCACGACGGCGTAAGGCTGCGGTTGCCACGCTTCGAGCTGGCCTGTCGCAACCTGCGCCAACTGCGCCGGATCGTAGAGGATGAATTGGGCATCGAAGCGCGTTGACCACCACCCGCGCAGCGAAACGCACGTCCCGACCTCCTCGTCGCAGCAGCCGGTCATATCGCCCGCCGGGCAGAGGGAGCCGTCGGCCAGGCGGCAAGTGGGGAAGTCGGTGACGTGGGCATCCACGCAGGGCAAGGTTGGGCCGGCGGGATTGATATAGCCATACCAGTATTTAACGCCGGTGCTCTTGGTCCCCGCAAACAGCACCGCCGACTTACCGGACGGCGTCGTGAGCCACGCGCCGCCTTCCCATTCGTCGGGATGCTGGTAGCCGGTGAGACAGCGGGTGATTTCCTCAGTGGCCTCCGCATTCTCGTAGAGCAGCAGCGTGGTTTCGCCCAGATGGGCGCCCGATACCGGCGCCGCGCCGCCGGCTAACCAGGGGCGATACGCGAACAACGTCGGTCCCATCCCGCCTTGACCGCCATCGCGCATCCGCCCCGTGCCGAGATAGCGCCCGTTGGCGTGGGTATCGGCCCAGGCGGTGGGGATGTCGAACATGTAGCCGTTGGTGCTGTAGAGATTCTGGTAGCCGATGAACCAAACGCCGTGTAGATCAGGCGCAGCCAGGTTGGGACTGAACCAGGCATGGGAAGGTTCGTTCTGGGGCTGGATGTGTTGCCCCCAGCTCAGATGAAGCAGCGGACCGGTGGCGGCGTGATTGAGGTACTGCATACCGACTTTGGGGATGTCTTCCAGATTGGTGAAGTAACCGGACGTGGGATTGTGGAACCCTTGCGCGAACTCGGCTATGGGCAAATCCTCTATATCCCGCGAGTTGACCGGGGTGGGGATACTCACCTCAGCAATTTGATCGCCATCCGGCAGTTCGCCATAAGCAATGCGGTCGTGCCCGGTGATGAAGAGCGTGTTGTTGTCGGGATTGAAGGTCATCGCGTTGCCGCCGTACTCGAAGGTAGTGGGGCGTTCGCCGTCGTCCGGCAGGCGGAACGCGCCGAGGTAGGTCAGATCGCCGGGTTGGATGAGCGCGCCGGACGGCAGTGCGGCGCTGTAATTGCGTAACGCCAGCGGCATATAGACAAAGTGTGACATAACGGGACGCGGCACAATGGCAATGTCGTGTGTATCCGAGTCACTCTCGCCACAGTTCTGGGCCGACAGCGTGATCGTCTTCGCGCCGGTCATCGGCCAGGTGTAGCGCGCCGTCGCATCGCCTTTCCCGGAAGCCGGCGCGGGCGTCCACGTGTAAGTGATCGGTATGCTCGCATTGGCCGGCGTGATGACGGCAGTGAAGGCATAGAGCGTGTCGGTGTAACCGCGTGTCGGGCCGGTGATGGCTACATCGGTCAGGCCGACACAAGCTGTTCCGCCTTGCCAGCGGTTGTAGAACACGTTGAGCAGCGGCACAAATTCGGCGGCGGCTTTCTGGTTGCCGGCGGCGCTTGGATGACTGTCACCGGTGGGGTAAGAAGTGTAATTGTTTGCTACCGTCTGGATGTGTTGGACCGCGCTATTCCACCAGCGGTGATGGTTGCCCGTTTCCGCGCCGAGGTCGTTGGTATTGGCGTTTCCCCCGTTGCTGGTCAACACGTTGTAGAAATCGAAGACGGCGACGTTATCGTGCGGATAGCCGTCGAGCCAATCGTTGACCAGCCAGTTGTTGACGGCGCGCGCGTTGGCGGCGCGCGCCGCGTCCGTGTCGCTTCCCCGGAGCGGCGGCGCGGTGATGACGACGAACAACTTCTCCTGGTGATTGGCGAAGTACGTCAACAGGTCGTTGTAGATGCCTTTGATGTTGGCGACGGTGTGATATTCGGAATCGTAGGCTTCTCCCCGCAGTGGATTATCGCCGACCGTCGGTGGATCGCCAGGATTTCCGCCGATGTGCGAGTTGGGGAAGCAGGATTTGAACATGACGATCTCGTTTGGCCCGCCGGGATCGGTCGCCAGCCGCGAGTAACTGGAATTCTGGTCATATTCGGCGTACAGCGCGGCGGTGTAGGTAGCCGCGTCGGCGCCGACGAACCAATCGTACCAATGCCCGATGTCCGTCCGGTCGCCGATACTATCCGGCCCCCAACCATAGTTGGTGTCACTGACGAAGTAGTTGTTGTCGCGCAGCGCAATACCCAGGCCGCCGTCGCTGTCATTGAGCCAGTTTTCCCCGGTGGAATGATGGATGAAGATGAGTTTGACGGGCGCGGCGGGCGGCGCAGGAGAATCAGCGGGCAGATTAAACACAGCGCCGGCGTCGAACGGCCCATCTACGGCGGCGGTTGTGCTCTGCAATGCGACGCAGGCGACTACCAAGCTGCACAGCCCGCAGGCCAGCAGCGCCAGGCCCCACCCCCGCTTCTTGCCCATTGTTATTTCCTTTCCCGAATCATGAATCATGAATCATGATTCATGATTCATGATTCATGATTCGTGATTCGTGATTCGCTTGAACGCGGCCTCAAAACATTGCCTGGGGGCACGCACCAGCCCCGCGCCGACCATGCCCACGCCCGGCTCCTTGTGCGCGATGCCGGTGTTGATGAACGGCAGGATGCCCGTCGCCATCACCCGGCGCACGTCAATGCCGAGCGGTGTCCCCCGGAAATTGAGCGCGGGCACGGTGAAGAACTCGTGCTCGCCGGCCGTGATCTGGTACATTTCCTGTGTCACCTGCAACGCCAGCGCCGCCGTCCCGCCGACGAAACGCACGATGGCCGGGGCAGCCGCCATCGCAAAGCCGCCCACGCCGCCCGTCTCGGTGATCGCCGAATCGCCGATGTCCGGGTTGGCGTCTTTCTCCGAGAAGCCGGGCAGCCACAGTCCTTGCACGATGGGCGCCGGCGCGGTGAACCACTCGCCTGGCAGCCCCGCCACGCGGATGCCGAACTCCGTCCCGTTGCGCGCCATCGTTGTGACGATGGTGCTGCCGGCGATGCCCTCCGCCGGTTCAAGCATCGCCTTCAGCGCTGCCATCGAGAGGTTAAGGAAGAAGTGGTCGTTCCCGTCAATGAACTTGAGCACTTCGACGGCGACTTTTTTCGTCGAGGTCTCGATCAAGGTCGGCGCGAGCTGGCGGATGAGTAGCGAGGTGGCTGCGCGGTTGCGGTTGTGGCCTTCGTCGCCCATGTGGAGCGCCTGGGCGAGGAGGCTGCGCAGATCAAGCGGGCCGGTGGCCTTCAACGTGGCTTTGAGCGCCGGATAGAGCGTCGTCTCCATCCACTTGAGGCGCGCCAGCACATCGTCGCCATACGCGCCGTAGCGCAGCACGCGCCCCAGGCCCTCGTTTTGCGTGCTGTAGGCGAGGTTGCCGAACGTCTCGTTGCGCACGATGAAGACCGGCATCGAGGGCGACACAATCCCCGCCATCGGCCCGACAGTGTGAAAGTGGTGGCATGGCGCGAAGGCGAATTCGCCTGCCGCTGCCATCGCCGCCGCCTCTTCATAAGAAGAAGCCCACCCTTCGTAGACCGCCGCGCCCATCACCGCGCCGCGCTGTGGCCCGCACATCCGTTCCCATGCGACCGGCGGCCCGGCGTGCAGAATCATCCGTTCACCTAAACCGGGGATCACGTCGCGGGCGACGCCCATTCCCACGAGCAAAGGGCGTCCGCTGCGGATGCGCGCCACAGCTTCCGCGTTCGCCGCGTCAATGTCCACGCCATCCGGCGCGTGCGTGATGGCGACGTACCCTTCCAGCGGCGGACGCCAATCTACGTGAACGACTTCGACGCCTTGCGCGTGGAGACTTTCCGCGAAACTTTCTAATCCAACATTTACCGCTTTGAGTGGTTGACCAAACAGGTCTTGAATTGCCATGATTTTTTCCCTCGCTCGATTTTGGATTTTAGATTTTGGATTTTGGGGTGTTGTGTGGATTGCGTAGAGTTTTGATTGAAGAAACAATCATTGCGATGACTTCGTCTGTCTCTTGCATCAGAGACGATAAACGGGCTTCGGGAATGAGTTTTGCTTCAACTAACAGTTCCAACCAATATAAAGTTTCGTCCGCTTCTTCTTCAACGATACCGAGTTTGGCAATCATATCCGCAGTTGATTTTGCGCGACATGCAGCCCGATAATTGGCCCCAACAGAAGTTGCCGAACGCAAAATTTGCCGCCCAATCACATCAGCCGTTTTGTTAACCGGCAATGATTCAACCAGATGAATAACACGCAATGCCAATTGTTTAGTACGTTCTTTAAACGCTTTCTCGTCCATCGAACACATCCAAAATCTAAAATCTAAAATCTAAAATATACCCGGCCAGTTGGGTTGCGGCTGCGGTAGATTCCAGCACGATCACGCCGGCCTCACGCAGTTTTTCCTCCTGTGCTTTGGCGTTCTGCGGATCGCCCTCCGTGCCGCACACCGACGCAATGAACAGCACCTCGCGCCGCTCTTCCTTCAGGCGCGCCTGCGCTTCACGGACGGCCTCGACGGCAGCCCCGGCCGGGTCGGGGTGGACGCCGTAGCCGAGCACGATGTCCAGGAAGATGATGGCTGTGGCCGGGTCTTGCGACTCGTGGAGGATGCGGCGGTTGCGCAACGTCGGATCGAGCATCGGGTGCAGCCGCCCCACGGTGAATTCATCCTCACCCAGGTCAACGGCGGTGTGGCCCACGCTCTTGTTGGTATCCGCCATTTGGTGCTTTTTCTTCACCGGCGCGTTGGAGACGACCGCGCCTTTGCCGAGCATGTCGTTCAGGATAAGCTGGCTTTCGTAGCAGAACGTGCCGCCGCTGAACAGCCCCCGGAAATAGTTCTGTTGCATCTGCAAGCGCCCCACGAGTTTCTTCGCCAACTTTTTCAATTCCTGGTGATGGGCGCGCAACGATTGCAACGCCTCATCCGGCGATTCGCCCCGCGCGATAGCGGCGGCGAGATGCGCGGCTTCTTCGAGCGTCGCGGCAGGGATGCCGCCGGCCTCGCGGATGGCTTTGGGTTTGCCGCCCAGAAAGCACACGACGGCGGGTTTGTCGCTCGCTTTCAACTGCGCCAACACCTTCTCCGCGATAGCCGGCGCTGGCGGCTTGGACGCCAGGAGCAGCACGGCGGTGGCGGGGTCAGCCTGGAGCGCCTGCAGCCCTTCGAGCATCATCAGCCCGCCGACGGCCTCGGAGAGATCGCGCCCGCCCACGCCGATGCCCTGCGTGATGCCCACGCCCATCCGTGTGAGATAGCTGGTGACAGCTTGCAACCCCGTCCCGCTGGCGGCGACGACGCCCACCGGCCCAGGCGTGACGGCGTTCGCAAAACCGAGCGCCACGCCGTTGATGAGCGCCGTTCCTGCATCTGGCCCCATCACCAGCAGCCCTTTCTCGCGTCCAAGCGTCTTCAATGCGATTTCGTCCTCCACGCTGACGTTGTCGCTGAAAAGGAAGACGTGCAATCCCTGGGTGAGCGCGTCACGGGCGACGCCCGCCGCATACCGCCCGGCGACGGAGACCAGGGCGACGTTCGCCCCCGTGAGTTGTTGCGCGGCGGTGGAGAGCGTCTTCGGCGCGGCGGCAGCGCCTTCTGCTTTGGGCGCGCGCGAGGCCGCCAACAGTTCGGCGGTGCGCGCGGCGAACGTTGCGGTGACGGTCTCATCTGCGACGCGCGCCGCGATAATGAGGTCATCGGCGCGAGCGGCCTCCGCTTCGGGCGTGAGCAACCCAGCGTCCTTGAGGATGCCTTTGTTGGCGGGCGTGCCCATCACCACGGCGGCGTCTGCCACGCCGGACAGCGTCAAGAGTCCTTGCGCCACTTGCAGCAGCGTGATTGAGTCGTAATACTCGCCGCTTTTGACAACAGTCTGGATCATGAATGTGACCTCCTGAAAAATAGTCTCATCGTCGTTAGTCGAATAGTCCTGCGATCATTTTCACTATCGGGGCTACATCGCAGATTCGGTTGCACTCCTTCGAGAATAGTCCAAAGTTGAAAGTCCTAAGTCCAAAGTCTTGCGAGTTCACTCGCTAATTTTTGAAAGATTCGCGTAGATTAGCGAGATTGGCGGTTTATTTTCAAAGAAGTGATTTTATTGTATGGACGATGGAGCGATTTGTCAAGATTGTGAAGTCATGCTTGACGGTAGATAAGTTTCCTTATATCATTTTTGTATCGTTTCCGGTTGGGAGGAGCGAAGTTCACAGTCTTTTTCAATCTCTGTTTAGTTTTATGAGGAGGAAGGATATGAAGACAGGTAGATCAGTCAGAATTGTGTTACTTGTCGGAATTGTACTGGCGCTGCTCGGCATCTGGTGGATATCGTCGCGCAGTGTCAGCGTGCAGGCCCGGTCACTTGCGGCACCGTCAGCGCCCTACACCTGGCAGAACGTGGAGATCGTGGGCGGCGGCTTCGTGCCGGGCATCATCTTCAACACCGCCGAGCCGGGGCTGGTCTACGCCCGCACCGACATCGGCGGGGCTTACCGGCTGGATACGACCACCCACCGCTGGATTCCTCTGTTGGATTGGATCGGCTGGGATCAGTGGGGGTGGACGGGCATTGACAGCCTGGCAACGGATCCGGTGGAACCGAATCGAGTGTACGTCTTTGCCGGCACGTACACCAACAGTTGGGATCCCAACAACGCGGCGATTCTGCGTTCCGCCGACCGTGGCGTCACCTGGGAAATCACCGAACTGTCGTTCAAAGGCGGCGGCAACATGCCCGGTCGCGCGATGGGCGAGCGCCTGGCGATTGATCCCAACAGCAACAACATCCTCTACCTGGGCGCGCGCAGCGGCAATGGCTTGTGGCGTAGCGCGGACTACGGCGCGACCTGGGCAAAGGTGAACAGCTTTACGGCGGTAGGCAATTACGCGCCGGGCACCGGTGAATACGAAGGCGACCGGATCGGTGTGGTGTGGGTCATCTTCGATGCTGAAAGTGGCACTGCCACTCTGCCCACGCCGAACATCTACGTGGGAGTGGCGGATACAAACATTGCCCTGTACCGCAGTACCGACGGCGGCCAAACCTGGGAACCGGTCCCCGGCCAGCCGCAGCAGGGCTACCTGCCCTATCACGGCGTGCTGGCTTCCAACGGCGTGCTGTACATCACCTACAGCGACAATTGCGGACCTTATGGCGGCGATGCCGGCGCAGTCTGGAAATACAATACCCATACCGGCGTCTGGACCAACATCACCCCTCCGCCGCCTGGGGGAGGCGAGCCTTATGGCTATGGCGGCCTGACCGTGGATGCGTCGAACCCGGATGTAGTCATGGTATCCACGCAGGAATCCTGGTGGCCCGATGACATCATTTTCCGCAGCACGGACGGCGGCGCCACCTGGAAGTGGATTTGGGAGATTCAATGGGGCGGCTGGCCCCCGCCGCGCACCAATCACTACGTCCAGGACATTTCCGGCGCGCCCTGGCTAAATTGGGGCCGCGCCGTAGACGCTAATTACCCGGAACTGTCGCCTAAACTGGGCTGGATGATCGGCGATCTCGAAATTGACCCCTTCAACCCCGACCGGATGCTGTACGTTACCGGCGCGACGATTTACGGGAGCGACAACCTCACCGATTGGGACGCGAACAAGACCGTGACCATCACCGTCAAGGCGCAGGGTCTCGAAGAGACTGCCGTACTCGATCTGATCAGCCCGCCAACCGGGGCCACGCGCCTCATCAGCGCCCTAGGCGACATCAGCGGCTTCCGCCACGATGATCTGACGAAAGTTCCACCCGCCATGACCAATAACCCCATCTTTGGCTCCGGCACCGGCCTGGACTACGCCGAACTTGACCCGGAGTTCGTCGTGCGGGTGGGCGACGGCGATAATATCGTCAACTTTAGCTACTCGCAGGATGGCGGCTTTACCTGGACGGCGGCGGCCACTGAACCGGCAAACGTGAGCCGGGGTGGCAACGTCGCTGTGGCGGCGGATGGGAGCGCCATCGTGTGGTCGCCTGGCGTAACAGTGGTTCACTCGATCAATAACGGCGGGAGTTGGATAGCCAGCGCCGGTATCCCGGCTGGCGCGACGGTCGAAGCCGACCGCGTCAACCCGGACACCTTCTATGCTTACGCTGGCGGCAGCTTCTATCGCAGCGCGGACGGCGGCGCGACCTTCGCCGCGACGATCAGCGCCGGTTGGCCGGTCACGGCTTCGGCGAAATTCAAGGCTGTCCCTGGCATCGAGGGCGACTTATGGCTGGCGGGCGGCAACGATGATACCGTTTACGGTCTGTGGCATTCCACTGACGGCGGCGACAGCTTCACCCGGTTGGCGAACGTGGAAAAGGCCGACGTAGTCGGCTTTGGCGCGCCCGCCCCAGGGGAGACGTACATGGCAATCTACATCAGCGGGCAGGTGGACGGCGTGCGTGGCATCTACCGTTCCATTGATGAGGGCGCGAGCTGGATGCGTATCAACGATGACCAGTACCAGTACGCCTGGACGGGCGCTGCCATCACCGGCGATCCGCGCATCTACGGGCGGGTGTATCTCAGCACCAACGGGCGCGGCATCATCTACGGCGATCCGCAACTGAGTCCGCCGCCCACCTACACGTTGACCATCAACATTGTGGGTGCAGGTACAGTGACGCGCATCCCTGACCTGTCCGCGTATTACGCCGGCGATGTCGTCGAACTTATCGCCACACCGGCTGCTGGCTGGCAGTTTGATGGTTGGAGCGGCGCAACGCTGCTTGAGAACCCTACTCGAGTCGAGATCTATGCGAACACAGTGCTGACGGCGACGTTCTCGTGGATCAATCAAACGCCAACCGCGAATGCCGGGCCAGATCAGAAGGTCGCGCCGGGCGCTCACGTCATGTTGAACGGCAGCGCTTCTTCTGACCCGGAAAACGGCGCGTTGACCTATTTCTGGCAGCAGACGGGCGGCCCCACGGTGACGTTCACGCCTGCACTCAGCCGTACCACCTTCGTCGCGCCACAGACTCCTACCGTGTTGACCTTCACGCTGACCGTCACCGACACGGGCGGATTGAGCGACGTAGATGCAGTCGTCATCACCGTGGATAAGTATCGCATCTACCTGCCGCTTGTGCTAAGAAATTTCCAGGGTTGACACTTTTCCTGCTTGTGTTACAATCCCGCCCACTTGTACATTAAGTTCAAGAGCTAACTCTTATCCAGAGAGGCGGAGGGACCGGCCCGATGAAGCCTCGGCAACCAAGGTTAGTCTGTTAGTCGTATAGTCGCCTGGTCTTGTAGTCGGTTTGCCAGACTACCTGACTAAGGACTACCTGACTAATTGACTACTCTATGGTGCCAATTCCGGCA
>DAOUAQ010000179.1:0-7241 GCA_034433375.1 Anaerolineae bacterium
CGCGCATCATCGAAACAAAACGCGCGCGCTGGCTCACTATCCTGCTGGCTCCGTTGATCCCCTGCACGGCGCGCATGGCCGTGGTTGCTGTGCTCGCGCCGGTCTTCTTCGGCAGGGCGGCGGTGTGGGTAGCCTGGGGACTGGTGGCGGTCAACCTGGCCATGCTGGCGGTGCTCGGCATCGTCTTCCACCGCTTCGTGCTCAAGGGCGAACAGGCGATGTTCATCATGGAACTGCCTCTCTATCACCTACCCAACGCGCGCACGATCGGCCTGTACGTCTGGCAGAATGTGCTTGCGTTCTTGCAGAAGGCCGGGACGGTGATCCTGGCGGCGTCGGTGGTGGTGTGGCTGCTCTCGTACTTCCCCGGCGGCGGCGACGTGACGCAAAGTTACCTCGCGTGGATCGGGCGCGGTCTCGCCCCAATCGGCGCGCTGATGGGCCTGCCCTGGACGCTCATGGTGGCGCTGCTGACCAGTTTCGTGGCGAAGGAGAACACCATTGCCACGCTCGGCGTGCTCTACGGCAACTTCGAAGCGGTCTTGCCGGCGTTGATCACGCCGCCGGCCGCGCTGGGCTTCCTCATCGTGCAGATGCTCTTTATCCCTTGCGTCGCGACGGTGGCGGCGGTCAAACAGGAGACGCGCTCCTGGGCGTGGACGCTGCTCAGCCTGGGGTTGATGCTCGTGATCTCGCTGGGCGCGGGCATTCTCGTGTACCAGGTCGGTACGCTGCTGGTGGGGGGCTGAGATGCTCAAGACGCTGTTGGCCTTGATCCGCGACGACGCCTACCGCACCCCGCACGAGCTGGCGGAAGCGCTGGACGTCCCCATGCCGCTGGTCGAGCAGATGCTAGAGCAGTTGGTGGACAATGGCTACCTCGCCGTGTCGGAGGCGTGTGGCGATGGGTGCAGCGGCTGTTCGCTGGCGCAGGTGTGCGCTGCCCGTCCCGGTGGCTTACGTTTCTGGACGTTGACGGCTAAAGGGGTCAGTGCGTGTGGGTAGATGGTTCTCGGTCAGTTCTGGACATACTACAATGGGGATAAAATCACCCTGAGATTGTGACTTACCTCCATCATAGACACATCGGTGCCCCGGAACACTGTGCGCCCTCCGATCAACCCGCACTTGGTCAAGTCCTGGCCGAGGTTGTGCTTTGGCTGGATCAAGAATAAGTCGGTGGCGTGGAATTGAAAAATATACCCCAATCGCCGTGTCGTGCCGCTTACCGCGCTTGCCTTGACGTAGCCGCAAAGTATACGGAGCGCGTTCCACCCCACGGATGATGCACCTACAAGACAGGCGACCGCAGTTCCGCAACTTTGCCACCGCTGATCGATGTGCTGCCCAGGTGATCGCCGAGCAGGAAGTATAGCGTGCTGCTGCCCTGGCGCATCGTCACCCGCTGGCTGCCGGCGTAGTAGTACTTGATCATCGAACTCGTGCTGCCGGTCCACTCGTAGTAGTTGCCCACGTAGTACGTCGTCACGCCGCCCATTACGGATTTGACGCGGTTGCCGTCCCTGCTTCTGAGCAGGCTCCGTCGTAGACGAAGCTGGCGCTGGTCGCGCCGCTCACGGTCGTCAGGCGGTTTTCGGCATCGTAGGTACTTCCATACCTCACGTTATTCTCCCGATTCGATTCCCAATTTATCACGAACCAGTTTCACAAGACTTTTATAGTTCTCTCCACTCGCCATCAAAATGATTCCTCGGCACCAGTGAATCTGCCCGTTACTACCTCTTACTGGAGAATAGTACAGAGAACTTATCCCCTGCTTGATTTCCACAAAGGTTGTATCACCCTTTGGGTTGAATTGTGATGTATGTACCCACGAGACAATTCCCTTTACATCTCTCCAAGGCACAAAGCGTTGTCGAAACAGACCTGTCTTAAGCTTCAATCCGGTCTCATCAGCCTGTATTTCAGAACATATGACATTGGCGGCGTAACCAAATGTACCTATCATCAGCAGAACAACCAAACTCAGCAGGATGAGAAACCAAAGTGGAGGATTGGTCGGCTCCATTGGATCACTCAGATAAGCGATCCAAAGAAGTGTAGTGACTCCTCCAAAGATCAAACTCGTCATAACGGCGGCACCAGCGTAACCAAGGGCTGCCTTTTCTAATCGATGGTTGACATAGGTTATCATAGCAAGCTCTCCTTTTCTATGTCCTGGATTCACTTTTCCTCTTTACGGAAATGCTGACTCCATCGCTCAAATAGGCCAAATAGCGGCTTAGTGATATTCCAACCATATCCTACTTGAACATATCCTGATACTTCAGCACCAGCATTAAGGCCAGGACTCACGTAGAGCGAAGTGACTCCCTTTTCATTTTCTTCCATCGGAGGGCTATAACCCAAAGCCAATTCCACACCACCACACCCGGCAACCGCAGTCGCACCGATTTCCAGGTTTGGGCCAGTAAGCTGACTACTTTCTTCTAGCCCCCAGAAGAATAACGGTCCGCCACTAACTGATCCGCCCTCGGTTAATCCTCCACCACTGATTGTGACAAACATGTTAAGAAGATCTGTCAGATCAGAAGCTTTGGGGATGTAGACAAAGTCTATGTTGACATCAACAGCAGCTTTAGACAGTAACCACAAAAGAGCTGCAAGGGGTTCTGTAAATGGTGTGGGTTCTGCAATACTGGCTAAACCTGTCAAATCTCCAAGGATTGAAAAAAGAGCGACAGTACCTTCGAAACGAAACCCATATGCATCGGGCCGTAGATTTGAATCGGAACTCCCCTCAGACTCGGGAGGCTGAGGCTCATGCCCCGTGGGATCAATGTAACGTAAAGGATTATTGTAGTTGTACGCATACCGGTTGAGACTCTGCGGATTCGCCGGGTCAGGTATAATCGTATCGGGACTGATGAAGCGGTTAAGATAAGGATCATAATATCTTGCATTGTAGTCATACAATCCCAATCCAATCTCGCGCCGTTGACCGGTGAAGCGCCGGTCAGTCGGCAAGCCTGTCCCTTCCAGGCCGGGTCGCGCTTCGCCATACGGGTAGTAACGGGTGTCGCTGTTGGCGATCTTGACCCCGCTGGCGTTCGTCGCCAGGCTGGCCGATCCCAGGTGATCGCCGTGCAGGTAGCTGAGGGTCGAAGTCGCGCCGTTCGGCCCGCAACTGCCGTTGGTTCCTGTACATACGCGCATCGCCGCGCGCTGGCTGCCGGCGTAGTAGTACTTGGTTACCACGCTGCCCGTCTTCTCGTAACCGGCATTCACGTAGTACGTGGTGGTGATGCCCACGGTCTTCTTGACCAGCTTGCCGTCGCCATCGTACGTGAAGGTCGTCGTCGCGTAGGCGGTCGCTGTCCAGTTGTGGCTGGCATAGGGGGTCAGGTATTCCTTCACCTGTTTTCCAGCCCTGGTAGAACATCCGTGTGGTGTATGCGCTATGACAGCGACCTCCTGAGTTGAGTTTGGCATTACCGATGGCACAAAAACGCCAGCCACGGTTAGATTTTAGTCTGTCACACTATGACGCAACGAGGCCACAATCCAATATAAGATGCTACAAGGAGAATATACAATGTAATTGAAGAAAATGCAAATCGTTAGGACATCCAAAAAGGGGGCGCGAAATTCGCGCCCCCTGAAGAGTGTAAGCCTATTTGACGATTTAGTACATATCACCCATCCCGCCGCCAGGACCGCCAGCCGGGGCGGGGGTCTTCGGTTCGGGGATGTCGGTGATGAGCGCCTCGGTGCTGAGCACCATCGCGGCGACGGAGGCGGCGTTGAGCAGCGCGCCCTTCGTCACTTTGGCGGGGTCAATGATGCCGGCGTCGAGCATGTCCACATACTCGCCACTCATCACATCGTAACCCATGTGGTTGTTGTCGTGTTCGGCCTGCTTGCGGCGCACTTCCGCCAGAATCACGGCGCCGTCCTCGCCGGCATTCTCCGAAATCCTGCGGATGGGCATTTCCAGCGCCTTCTTGAGGATGGTCACACCGGTTTGCTCGTCGGGATAGGCCATCTTGACGTCGCTCAGGACTTTCAGCGCGTTCAGCAGCGCCACACCGCCGCCGGGGACGATGCCTTCTTCGACCGCCGCGCGGGTCGCGCTCAGCGCATCCTCGACGCGGTGCTTCTTTTCCTTCAACTCGGTCTCGGTCGCCGCGCCTACACGGATGATCGCCACGCCGCCGGACAGTTTCGCCAGCCGTTCTTGCAGCTTCTCGCGGTCGTAATCGGAGGTGGAGTGCTCCATCTCGGTCTTGATCTGCTCGATGCGGCCCTGAATCATAGCATCGTTGCCGTGTCCACCGACGATGGTGGTGTCGTCCTTGGTGGAGATGACTTTGTCAGCGCGGCCCAGGTCGTCGAGGGTGGCGCTGTCGAGCTTGCGGCCTTCTTCCTCGGTGATGACGCGCCCACCGGTGAGGGTGGCGATGTCTTGCAGCATCGCCTTGCGGCGGTCGCCGAAGCCGGGGGCCTTGATCGCCAACGCGGTCAGCAGGCCGCGCAGTTTGTTGACCACCAGGGTCGCCAGCGCTTCGCCGTCAACGTCTTCCGCGATGATGACCAGGTTGCGCACACCACGCTGCACCAGTTTCTCCAGAATGGGAACGAGGTCCTGCGCGGCGGAGATCTTCTTGTCGTGGATGAGAATGTACGCATCCTCGATCACCGCTTCCATGCTGTCGGGATTGGTGATGAAGTAGGCGCTGATGTAACCGCGATCAAACTGCATACCTTCAACGTACTCGGTCTCGAATTCGAGGCCCTTGGATTCTTCCACGGTGATGACGCCGTCTTTGCCGACTTTGTCCATCACTTCGGCGATCAACTCACCGATCTCGCGCTCCTGCGCGGAGATAGCGGCGACGTTGGCGATGTTTTCCTTGGTGTTGACTTCGACTGCGGCATCTTTGATCGCCACGGCGACTTTCTCGGCGGCGGTCAGAATGCCCTTCTTGAGGAGCATCGGGTTCGCGCCGGCAGCCACGTTCTTCATCCCTTCTTCGATGAGGACGTGCGCCAGGAGGGTCGCGGTGGTGGTGCCATCGCCAGCGATGTCGTTGGTTTTCGTGGCGGCTTCTTTCAAGAGCTGCGCGCCCATGTTTTCGAAGGCATCCTGCAGCTCGATTTCTTTCGCGACGGTCACCCCGTCGTGGGTGATGGTGGGGGAGCCCCATTTCTTATCCAATGCGACGTTGCGACCCTTAGGCCCCAGGGTGGTCACAACTGCGTTCGCCAAAACATCCATGCCGCGCTTCAGTCCCGCGCGCGCTTCACTACCAAATTGTAATTGCTTAGCCATGTTCTACTCCTTACTCAAGAGATGATTTGCTTAAAGGTTAATTGTGGTGAAGATTACTCTTCGATGACACCCAGGATGTCATCCACACGCAAGATCAGCATTTCCTTGCCGTCGCGGGTCTTGAAGGTGGTGCCGGCATACTTTGCGTAAATCACCAGATCGCCCACCTGCGGGCCGACGAGTTTGCCGTCTTCGTTCGTCACTTCGACTTCGGGACCAACGGCCAAGACTGTGCCCTGCTGGGGCTTCTCTTTGGCGGTGTCGGGGAGCACCAACTGCCCACCGGCGAAGGTCATTTCATTCTCTTCGACAGGTTCAACGATGACACGATCATTAAGGGGTCGAATCTTAACGCTCATTACTTACCTCCACTTGATGAATTTGATTTTCTGTTTCTGTTAGCACTCTCGCGTTGTGAGTGCTAACACATCCACAATAATAACACGTTTCAGAGGGTTTGTCAAGCACTCTCAGGGGTAGATTGCTAATTTCTAATGAAACTCTAATAGGATTTGCTTCACATCCATCCTTCGTTGTACCCCGTCTCGTACATCGCCACGATGTTCTCCGGCGGGCTGACGGCCTGGATGTTGTGGCACGGCGCGAGGATGTAGCCGCCGCCCGCGCCCAGGATGGCGAGGTTTTCGATGACTTCGGCCTGCACGTCCGCCACATTGCCAAACGGCAACGTCTGCTGGTTGTCCATCCCGCCGTGGAAGATGAGCTGCGCGCCGAAATCGCGCTTCAGCCCCGCGCGCTCCATGCCTTTGCAGCGCCACTGGACGGGATTGAGCACATCCATCCCGATGGCGATCAGGTCGGGGATCACCGGGCGCACCGCGCCGTCGCTGTGGGTGAAGACGACGCCTCCGCCCTCGTGTACCAGGTCCATCATCCGCTTCATACGGGGGAGCAGAAATTCGTGGATGTGGCGCTTGGAGAAGAGCAGCCGCTCCTGCGATCCCAGGTCTTCGGCGACGTAGGAGAACATAACCTGCCCCGGGATCTGCTCGTAAATGCGACGGGTGTGCTCGTAGGCGAAGTCGAAAAGCCTGTCCAGGCAGTAATGCACCATCTCCGGGTTGAGCGCCAGGTCCATATACGCCTGCTCCAATCCGCGCAGATAGGTGTACTGCAAGAATGGCTCCGAGCCGCCGCCGCGCACCGGGCGATGCGCGTTGCCTTCCAGTTGGGCGGGAATGATGGCATAGTCGAACCAATCCGGCGAGGGCCAGGTATATTGGTCCTCGATCTCGTCCGCCGACGTATAGTGCGCCAGCGGGTGATACACCACTTCGCTGTACATACCGGTTCCGTAATCTACGTCGCTATGGCGACAGCCGTACATGTCGAACCCTGGCGCCGGCGGCGGGCCAACGTAGCGCGGGCCGACGTCCAGCGGGTGGTCAATGCGCAGCCGGGCGAACATCTCGTCCACGGTAGCGCAACCCAGATGGCGCATCAGCTTTTCCGTGGCCTCCGGCGTGCCCCAGTAATCCATCGGGACACGATCTGGTTTCTCGCGTCGCAGTACGGCTAACCAGCGTTCTTTGGGAGTCATGGTTTCTTTCATCGTTCTCCTTCTTTGAGTTTCAGGTTATAGGTTGAAGGTTACAGGTTATAGGTTGAAGGTTACAGGTTGAAGGTTACAGGTTATTGATCCGGGTGTTGTTCGAGGTAGGTGATGAAACCGGCTATGCGCCGGCTTGTTTGTGTTGATAAAGCATAAAGTTGGTTGAATTCATCTTGAGAAATGTAATTTTGATCCAAAGCTACATAGGCTTGGGCACGGACTTCACCGGAAGAGGCTTTGGCGATATAAAGATAGCGTATAAATGAGTCTACTGCAAAAAGTCCTTCTTGACCGCCAAGACGCCAAGTTCGCCAAGGAAATCGAATAATTGATGAATAATTTCAAGAGATTTACCCGTTTTCACAAATTATCTTC
>DAOUAQ010000180.1:0-3091 GCA_034433375.1 Anaerolineae bacterium
AGTTTCTGCGCATACGTGGTGAAGAGGTCGCCCAGGTTGATGCGCAGGGCTACCTCGCGCAGCTTCAGCCGCGTCACCAGCTTTTCCAGCGGGCGGCCGAGTGTCGGCAGCAGTGCGGTGACCCGGCTGGTCAGGTATCCGGCTTGCAGGTAACGGCCCTGCGCGCCCATCCACAGCACGCGAAATCCGGTTTTTTCCAGCATCAGCCGCAGCGTATGCCGCGAAAAGTAAAACAGGTGCATCTCCATGTACCAGGGCCAGCGTTGGCCCATCAGACGGGAGAAGAGGCTGTCGATGTCCATTGTGTGGACGACGAGCAGACCGCCGGATTCGAGCGCGCGCCACGCGGCCCGTAACGCGCTAAATGGGTCGGGGACATGTTCGATGACGTCCCACAGCGTGACGACGCTAAAGTGACCGGCGGGGAAAGGCGCTTCTTCCAGCGTGCCGCAATACATGTGGAGTCCCTGCGCGCGGGCCTGTTCAACCGCCCAGGTGCTCGGTTCGACGCCCCAGGCCTCCCACCCGTGGCGCGTCGCAATGTCCACGAAGACGCCGGTGTGCGCGCCCACGTCGAGCAGACGGCGGCCTTGTGCCGGGCCGGTCACGCGCTCCAGCGGGCGCAGGTGATGCTCGAAGGTCAACACGCGCCCCTCGCGTTCTTCGACGTACAGCGGGTCTTGCACGGCCTCGTAGATGTCAAGCACTTCCGCGCTTTGCGGGCGGGGATCGGCGTAGACGAAACCGCACTGTTGGCAGGCGACGATGGGGCCGTGGTAGCCGTAGCCACCGTTGGTGCAAGCATAGGCGCTCCACCCGGCGCGCGGATGGCTTTCCAGTGTAGAGGGGATGCGCACCCGGTAATCATCTGCGCCGCACAAATTGCAGCGCACGTGCTCCAGCGGATGCGCGGATTCGGCGGCCGTCATGCCGCCTTCCCCAACAGGCGCGTGCGGAAGAGGCGCAACACGGTGTAAAGCGCCTTGACAATCTCGTTCCGCGATATTTTGGACACGCCCTGTTGGCGATTCTGGAAAATGATGGGGACCTCACCGACTTTCCAACCGGCGCGTTGCACACGGTAAAGCATCTCGATAAGGAAAGAATAGCCATTAGAGAAGATTTGATCAAGCGCGATGGATTCCAACACCTGGCGGCGGTAACAGCGAAAACCGGCGGTCGTATCGTGCGCTTGCAGACCGAGCAGAATCCGCGCGAAGGCGTTCGCGCCCCAACTGAGCATCTTACGTGGTAGCGTACATTCAATCGCCGCGCCGCCCGGCACGTAACGGCTGCCGATGACCAGATCGTAACCCTGCCCGATCTTGGTCACCATGTCGGGGATGTTTTTGGGTGGATGGGAAAAATCCGCATCCATCGTGACGATGAGATCGTATCCGGCGGCGATGGCTTTGTGGAAACCCGCGACGTAAGCTGTGCCCAATCCCAGCTTGCCGGCGCGGTGAATGACGTGAACACGACCCGGGTTTTCGGACGTCAACCGGTCGGCGATGGCACCGGTGTCATCGGGCGAGTTGTCGTCCACGATGATGACGTCGACCGGCACGGGTAGCGCGAGAAGCTGTGAGACGAGCGACTCGATGTTTTCTTTTTCGTTATAGGTTGGGACGATGACGCTGGTTTTCATTGGTCGTTTCCACTGTTGGGTTTAGGGAGACAAGTGAAGCCTTGTTCGGCAAAATGACGATCAAAGGTGAAAACATGATAAATGCCTAATTGTCGCATTAAGGCGAAGCTGCTGCAATCCACCAAACTAAGTTGCCGTTGGCGGTGGGTCAGCAAAACGTTCACCGCCAGATTATGCAAGGCAGCATCGATCCACTCTACATGGAGTAAAGGCACCATATCGTCGTGCAACGTTGTCACGGCATCCACGCCCAGGCGATGCTGCACCAAAGCCATCGCTTCAAGCACAATGTAGTTACTGGTGATCAACCGCTCATCCTGAGTTATCCATGTCCGCCAAGCTGCGCCTGCCGGAGCGTGAAAGCGATCCCCATGATTCAGGATTGCCAGAAATGCAGAAGTGTCGACGAAAATCACAGTGCAGCATCCTCGTAGGCTTGCGCCAGGTAAAGATCGTGATTCTCCGCCAGATCAGACACCTCGCTATGATAACGTCCCACAGCAGCGATAGCGCGGCGCCGGCGTTCATCCGCGGAAACCACGACTTCGCGCTTCGTCTGTAGTAACATATCTACCGCCTCACGCACCAGTTCGGCTACAGCGACTTGATAGTGGGCCGATAGTTCCTTCAAAACGCGATATTGGCGTTCCTCCAATTGAACTTGGGTTCGGATCATGGCACTCCTAATCGTGATAACATGCTTACACTGTTGCTATCATGATACCACGAATATTCGAAATTGCACGACCCCGCATAGTTTTTCCCTTGTATGGTGCGTCACCGGTTTACCCGTCGGTACAGAGGCAATACAAGTCTCAATAGCCACTGCGCCATTCGTCCATAATGCTTGGCATAGAAATAGGCCAGACTATCATAGTAAGCGTTTTGCGCTTTTGGGTTCTTCTTGAGGCTCTGTCCGCCCAAATGTACAATTTCAACTTGAGGGTTGTAGTATACCTGCCATCCCGCCTTGCGCATTCTCAAACACCAATCGTTATCTTCAAAGTACATAAACATATTTTCATCCAGCGGGCCAACCTGATCAATTGCTTCCCGGCGGACAAGCATACACGCGCCAGAGACCCAATCCACGATCCGGGTTTTGTTCGTCGCCCAATCGTGGAGATAACGGCGCAAGATCAATTGGTTGAAACCGCGCCGCAGTAGATAAACCGGTGTGGGGTCGCCGCCAAAAGCAAAAGGCTGCGGTGTGCCATCAGGACGCAGCAGACGTGGGCTGACGGCGCCGGCCTCTGGGTGCGCGTCCATAAAGCGTACGAGAGCTGCTAATGATTCCGGTTTGACCACGGTATCACTGTTAAGCAATAAGATATAGGGGGTGTCAGGATGAGTGACACGGATTCCCAGGTTGTTGCCCCGCGCAAAACCGAGGTTTTCAGGGCTGCGGATGAGCTGTACGGTGGGAAATTCGCGTGCGACCAT
>DAOUAQ010000181.1:0-4020 GCA_034433375.1 Anaerolineae bacterium
TGCCAACTGTTCTCGCCGACGGCGAAGCCTATCCCCACCACGGAGACGCCGCCCACCGCCGAACTCACGCCGGAAACGCCGGCCACATTGCCCCCTGACGTCCCGGTGGTGCAGCCGCGCGCCAAGTCGGTCTTCGCGCCGTACCAGCCGCAGCCGGTGAACGTCACGCCCGCGCTCGAGCAACCCGCCATTGCTCCTGACCTGAGCAACGTCCACGTGCCTATGCCGCTGTCTACGGATCAACTCGCCCGGCTGGCCCGCGATGGCGTCGCCGCCAGCCCCGGCTTGCAGGAGAAGGAATTCTTCACCGTCTACGAGAAGGCGCGCTACGCCAACGTCCCGATCTTCGTCACCAGCGATTCGCTGCTGCACGTCTATCACCTGATGTTCGGCAAGACGCTGCGCACCGCCGAGGTCGAATACTTCTATCCGCTGCTGCAATCGCTCAACCGCGCGCTGATCGTCACTGCCGACGCGCAGTACCAGCAAGTGCGCGGCACCCCGTGGGAAGACGCGGCGCTGCGCACCGTCGCCTTCATCGCGGTGAGCGGCAAGCTTGCCGACGCCGCGTTCACAATCCCGGATTACGCCGCCGAGTTGACGGAAGCCGAAATCGCCAACATTGAGTCCGCCGCCGGTATTTTGCCCTCCCCGCTCTTCCCCGGCCTGGACTTCGGCGAGGATTACACCCAGTACATCCCGCGCGGGCACTACACCCGCAGCGACGCGCTGAAAGCCTACTTCAAGAGTATGATGTGGTACGGGCGCATGACTTTCCGCCTGAAGACCGAAAACCCCGATGTGGGCCGGGCCGAGACGCGTTCCGCGCTGCTGCTGGTGCAGGCGTTGCGTAACACCCAGGTGGGGGGACGCCCTGCACTGGACGTGTGGGCCGACCTCTACGATCCCACCGCCTTCCTCGTCGGGCGCAGCGACGACCTCACCGCGCTCGATTACATTCCGGCAATCGACGCCGTCTACGGCGCAAATCCAGCCCTGGCGACGCTGGCCGATGACGCCAAACTGGATACCTTCATCGCCGCCACCGACGCGCTGCCCGCGCCGCGCATCCTCGGACTGGTCATCGCCGTTACAGACGACGAGACCGCGCAGACCAAGGGCTTGCGCTTTATGGGCCAGCGTTTCGTGCCGGATGCCTACATCTTCCGCCAGCTTATCTACCGCAATGTAGCTATCACCAACGGCCAACGCCGTGGACTGCCCAAGGGCCTGGACCTCTTCGCCGCGATGGGGTCGGAGCGCGCCTACGAGTTGCTGGATGCGATGGGCGACACCGGCTACATCAGCTACACCCTGCAAATGGACAAGATGCGCGCCTGGACCGGCAGCCTCACGGAGGACGATTGGACGGAGACGGTTTACAACGCCTGGCTCTATACCTTCTACCCGCTCATCGAGGCGCCTGGCCCAGGCTATCCCACCTTCATGCAATCCACTGCCTGGCGCGACAAGCAACTGCATACCGCCCTGGGTAGTTGGGCCGAACTGAAACACGACACGATCCTCTACGCCAAGCAAACCTACGCCGAAATGGGCGCCGGCTGGATGCCCACCCCGCCCGATCCGGTCCCGGCGCGCGGCTACGTGGAGCCGGTCCCGGAATTCTACGCCCGGCTGGCGGCGCTGGCCGCGATGACCCGCGAAGGTCTGGCCTCCCGCAGCCTGCTCGGTGAACAGGACGCCGACAGTCTTGCGCGCATCGAAGACCTGGCGCTGGCGCTCAAGGCGATGGCGGAGAAACAACTGTCTGGCATTCCACTCACCGAAGAGGAACACCACCGCATCCGCTACTACGGCGGCGAACTGGAACATCTGGTGATGGCCTCCGCTGACACGCCGTCCGGCGAACCCGGCGCCATTCCCTACATGGACGAAGACCCGCAAGCCGCCGTCATCGCCGACGTCGCCACCGACCCCGATCCCGACAACGACGGTATCCCCAACCCCACCGTGTTGGAAGTGGGCGTCGGGCGGGTCAACGAGATCCACGTCGTCGTCCCGCTGGTCGAAGAGGACGGCAGCCTGCGCTTGCAAGTCGCCAGGGGCGGCATCTTCTCGTACTACGAATTCCCCTGGCCGGCCGAAGACCGCCTCACCGACGAGAAGTGGCAGGGGATGCTGGATGACGGCGCCGCCCCGCCGCCGCCCGCCTGGATCGGGAGCTTCTACACAACGGAAGGCGAGTACCACGATTTGCAGACGGCGCTCTACCGCTTCCAGCAAGGCTGGGTCAACGCCGTGTTCTACCTGGACACGCAGTATGTGGCATCTGAGTACAACAATCTGGCGCGCGGCGCGGCTTTGGACTTCATCAACGCCGAAATCGCCGCCTTGCGAGTGGAGAAGCACTTCGAGGGGCGGCAATGGGTGGGGACCACCTACCGCTCCTTCGACCGCCAATCCGCGAACCTGGCCGTGGTGACGGTGCGGGAGACCTGGCAGGACACGCTTTACGCCTACACCCGCGACGCGCATCCCGCCGAGACCGGCGATGAAGGCGATATGAAAGAAATCGGCGCGCGCGGTCCCTACACCGTGGATGTGACCTACACCCTGGAGCGCACCGGCGAAAGCTGGGTCGTCACGCGCATCGTCGTCGCCAACGCGCGCCCCGTGTGGTGAGTGCTGTGCGGCGGCTGCTTCTCGTTGCACTGCTGGCCCTGACTGCACTGGGGACGGCGCGCCTGGCCCACCTGCCGCGCCCTACGCGGCAGGTGGGCTTCGCCTGCGACCGGCAGGCGTGTCGGCCCGTCGCGCTGCCCGCCGCCAGCGTGGGCGCGCCCTTCACCGCAGGCGCCATCGACCTGACCGGCGACGGCGTCCCGGAGACGATCTTGCGTGAAGGAGAAAGCCTGCGCGTCTTGCAAAGCGACGTCGAAATCTGGCGCAGCGACCCCGCGTGGCGCGTGGTGGATGTGACCCTGGGCGATCCCAACGACGACGGGCGCTACGAAATCCTGGCGGCGCTGTGGAAACCTAACGACGCGGGCGTCCTTACCAGCCACCCCTTCATCATCGGCTATCGCGGCGGAACGGTCAAGGTGATCTGGGGTGGCTCCGCCGTGACGCACGGCATCCACGAGATCGCGCTGGCGGATATAGACGGCAACGGCGTGGAAGAACTGGTCGTGCTGGAATCGGCGCGGCCCGGCGACGGCCCGGACGCGACACAACGCACGCTCTCCGTGTGGGACTGGCATGGCTGGGGCTTCAACCTGCGCTGGCGGAGCGAGCCGGGGCGCTATCGGGGCCTCGATGTGGCGGAGGACGGCGTCGTCTTGGTGACTCTGGAGAAATAAGCTTGCGGAGAATTCCCCCCTTTAGTTCCCCCCGAAGGGGGGAAGATAGTGTGCTGGATCAGCATCGTCTCTCCCCCCATTGGGGAGGACTAAGGGTTTGCAAAAGTATAACTTCCCGAAGCTGTGGCCGGTCTCCGACCGCGCCACCGTGGCCTCAGGCATCGGCGGGCACGGTCAGAGACCGGCCTGAGCGGGAAGTTGTTTATTTACAGATCCTTCATCGGCGGGCACGGTCAGAGACCGGCCTGAGCGGGAAGTTGTTTATTTACAGATCCTTGGTTCCCCTCTTCGAGGGGAAGATAGTGTGCTGGATCAGCATCGTATCTCCCCCCATTGGGGGGGACTAAGGGGGGGAGTGTCGGGCGCGTTTGTTTTCTTTGAAGATAGGAGCATAATAGCGGTGTCTCGTGGGCGGTATAGCACTCACGATGACACCCTTTTTGTTTTTACTTGCATACAAGGCAAGTGATTCGCCGGATCACAATCCGACACTGCGAGGATGGCGGATTATGATCCGCCTTAAGCGTTGAAGTAGCACTATTTTCTCCGAGGAGGTTATTTTGGTGGATACCCTGGTCGTCCAAACGCGCTGCGTGCGCGAGGCGTGTTTTCAGACAGAAGCAGCCCTGATGGCCGAACTGGCGCAGGGACAGCACCCTTCACTGCTCTACATCGGCTGTTCGGATTCGCGCATTTTGCC
>DAOUAQ010000182.1:0-9811 GCA_034433375.1 Anaerolineae bacterium
GCACACGCCCAAAACTACGTCACCAGCCAAACGCACGCCAAAGGCGCGGATCTGGATCGCCTGCTCGAAATCGCGCAGCCGCGACCGTACTGGCACGTCCTTGACGTGGCGACGGGTGGGGGGCACACGGCGCTGAAGTTCGCGCCGCACGTCGCGCGCGTCGTCGCCAGCGACCTCACACCGCAGATGCTCAAGGCGGCGGAGGCGCATATCACCGGCAAGGGCGTGCGCAACGTCGAGTTCAAGGAGGCGCGCGCGGAAAGTCTGCCCTTCGATAGTAATAGCTTCGACCTCGTGACATGCCGCATCGCGCCGCATCACTTCGATGACGTGGCGCAGTTCGTCAAGGAAGCCGCGCGCGTGGTGCGGCCCGGCGGATTGGTGCTCATCCAGGATCAGCAGATGCCGGAAGACCCGGTGATCGCCGGTTACGTGGAGGCGTTCGAGAAGCTGCGCGATCCGAGTCACAATCACGCGCTCACCGAGACCGAGTGGCGCGCGGCGTTCGAGGATGCCGGACTGACGCTGGAACACGTCGAGAGCCTCGCCAAATCCCACGGCTTCGAGGAATGGACGACGACCCAAAGCGTTCTGCCGAGTACGAAAGCCTGTCTGGAAGCGTTGATCGCTGCCGCGCCGCCGGCTGCCGTCGAATGGCTACAACCGCGTGACTTCGGGACACCGGAGGCGACGTTCGTGAATGTCCACATCATCCTGGCGGGGCGAAAGCGTGAATGAGCGAATTAGCGAATGAGCGAATCGGCGATCGAGCGAAGCTGTGGAGGCGTCTCTATTGAATCGAAGAATCGTACACGGATTTCACGGATTCTAAGGATTTTTTTTCCAAAGAAATCCGTGTTTTCCGTGTTCATCCGTGTACCAAAAAAGCAATATGCTGCTGCCTAGCACATATTCGTGAAGATTGGTGAAGATTCGTGGTTTAGTTTGAAAATCGCGGGGTTGAGGCGGTGAAAGAGCGAAGGGTGGATGAACGAAGCGGCGAATGAGCGCACAGCGAGTGAGCGCGTCGCCTGGTGGCGGCGGGGCTTCTGGGCGGTTTTTGAGCTGCTCAAGGAGACGGCTTTGGCCTGGCAGCGTGATAAGGCGTCGCGGTTGGCGGCGGCGCTGTCGTACTACGCGATTTTTTCGCTCACGCCGTTGCTGATTATCATTATTGCTATCCTCGGGCTGGTGTTTGGCGAGCGCGCCGCGCAGGCCGAAATCGCCCACCAAATTGAGGGCGTCGTTGGGCTGGAAGCCGCCGTGATGATCGAGACGATGCTCGCCAATTTCGGCAATCCGGCTTCGGGCATTCTCACCTCGTTTGTCGGTTTGATAACGTTGTTGTACGGCGCAACCGGGTTGTTCAATCACGTCCAGGGGACGCTCGACACGATCTGGCGCGCGCCGCCCAGGTCGGGCAACGGGGTGGCGCATTTCTTCAAACAGCGCGCCCTGCACATTGCGATGGTTTTCGGGGTGGGGGCTTTGCTGTTGCTGTCGTTGTTCGCGGAACTCATCATCACGGCGGTGACGGAATATCTCAAGCTGGAGACGTTGCCGCAGATGCGCAATTTCCTCGTCTCCCTGGCGATGTTGACGGTGCTGTTTACCGTCATCTACAAAATCCTGCCCCAGGTCAAGATCGCGTGGCGTGACGTACTCATCGGCGCGGCGGTGACGTCGCTGCTGTTCAACGTAGGGCGTATCCTCATCAATGCGTATATGCGTTGGAGCAACATCGGTTCCATTTTCGGCGCGGCCGGATCGCTGGCGGTGTTGCTGGTCTGGATTTACTACTCGGCGCAGATTTTCCTGCTCGGCGCGGAATTCACCCACGTTTACGCGCTGAAATTCGGCTCGCTGCGCCAACCGGCGACGCTTCCTGGTGCAGAAGACGTTGTCCCGCCTGTTGCGGCAACGCGCGCTGAAGATGTCGCCGTGCCGCCGCCTTTGTTGGTGGACGATGAACTCCCGGCCTTGCCGGATGCTGGCGCGCCCACGCCGGCTGCCGGGCCAAAGCGTCGCGCCTGGCCCAAGAAGGCGCTGGCGGTGACGACGGTGGTAGGCACGGTTGCGGCCTCAGTATTTGGCGTGAGTTGGCTGCATCGAAAGCGCAAGGAAAAACTGGGTTCGTAATTTGGCTTTTCCCGGTTTTGTACGATAATGATAGTCGTTTTCTACGTAAATCTGATACACGACAAAGGAGATCAATGCGCATCACAGACGGAAAAGTCGTACACATTCACTACACGTTGACGGATGACGCCGGGGAAATCCTGGACACTTCAGCGGGGCAGGAGCCGCTCGTCTATCTGCACGGCGCGGGCAACATCATCCCCGGGCTGGAAAACGCCCTGGAGGGCAAAACGGTAGGCGATGCGTTGACCGTGGTGGTCCCCCCCGAGCAGGGCTATGGCGTGCGTAACGAGGAGTTGGTGGACACAGCCTCGCTGTCGCAGTTCCCGAACCCCGAACAGGTCGAGGTGGGCGTGAGCTTCCGGGTGCAAATGGGCGATATGATGTACGTCGCCACCGTCACGGACATCGCTGGCGACACTGTGACCTTCGATATGAACCACCCCCTGGCCGGCGTCATGCTGAACTTCGACGTCGCCGTTGTGGATGTGAAAGAGGCCACGCCGGAGGAATTGGCGCACGGGCACGTCCACGCGCATGGGGGGCATGGGCATTAAAGGGGCAAAATGCCGGAACACCGAGAGATCAACTGATGCTATAATAGGAATACAGTATGGCCTATAATACTTTACGGCCCGATCATGTTTGGAACTGAGCATTAGGAGGAGACGATGACACTCACCGAGATTATCCGCGATATTCATGCTTGCGAAGAAGATCTGTTGATGTTCGAACGCAAATATGGGGTGTTGACCGAGACTTTCTATGCCGCGTACCAACAGGGTGAGGAGCCAGAGGACGATGCCTGGGTTTTGGATTGGAGCGAATGGGCCGCCACTTACAAGATTTTGCATGAACGGCAACAACAGTATAACCAGATGATTCAGGAGGCGTTGCGACAATCACCTCTGCCAGACCTGTCGGCTCTGATTGGGCGGATGGTGCGCCGTGAACCCCTTACAGTCGCTTCGTGACTATGAGCAGTTTATTTACACACTGCAACAACGCCACTCTGGCATACAGCGCACAACATTGACTGTCTTTTGTCGCGGCGCAGGTGTTGCGCGCCTTGCGGGAGAAGTGGAAATTGGCAATTATCGCCTGGTGGTGCGCGAAAAAGTGTCTTTTGCCGGTCACAGCGGCAAAATCATTCGACGCATCCACACCATAAGCATATTGCCCCCGACATCAAGCATCATCGTATACCCGCGCCGGGGCTTTCGTTTACCGAACCCAATCTGCCGTTTCTGATCCGTGAGGTTGAAACGCTTATGTGTGGCAACGTAACGGGATGATAACCAGTGCAAAGTTTGCCCAATTACCCCATTGTCGAGATCGTACAGAAAGCCGCGACGTTCATCTTGACGATTCGTGCCGTGGGTATCTCCGAGCAGGAATGTCACCGTGAGGCTTGGAGTGGTTTGACACTTCCTTGTGGTGGCGCGCCGGATTCCGGCGCGCCGCTGATTTTTGTCCCCGACCCCGCCCCAGGATTAGCCAACATTCAGGTTCGGATCGATTCTAGGGGGGATATCCACGCACTCTCCCCAAATGAAATGCACCTACTGTTTATGGGTGCGTTTCAGTTTTAAGGAGCAAGCGGTGCTCAAGTGCCTCCCGACAGTCAAGCGTCCCTACGGGACGCACAGGCACCCCGCCAAGCAGGCGCTCAAGCGCCTGCCGACAGTCAAGCGTCCCTACGGGACGGGGGCATCTGTCCCGTAGGGACATCTGAATGTTGCCCGGCGCTTGAGCGCCGGGTAACAGTGAATGCCGGCTCGCGTCCCGTAGGGACGCTTGAACGTCCACATTACCAGACTATTTCAAGTTCATAAGTCGGGATACTCACGTATACACCAGGCTTCAGCCGGTAGTAAGTCGCCCTAATTCTGAAACGCACCCCTGTTTATCTAAGGTTTGACTTTTGTGATGTGACGTCACCGGAGAGAGCGAGTTTGGCAGATATAAAAGATGCGATTCAGAGTAGAGATGCTATGATCAGAAAAGACTTGGTTGACTTTATTGCCGGTAGCAAATACCGTGTGGATGTTTGATCAACACGGTAAGTGAAAGCTACTCAAGGTTTAGGCCGCTCCAGAAAAATAAATCGTCCAAAAATCCGTCGTTTTCCGAGTAAATCACGCCAAGTTTGGAAGGTTTTGAATCTTGGAACGGCCTTATCAGAAAATCCTGCCCAAATTCCACGGCTCAGAGGCGAAGCTTAAAGGCTCAGAGGCGAAGCTTAAAGAACCCCTCACTGTTGTGCATGAGTTCTGCAAAACTTACGGGTATACGCGCAGCCTTGCCAAGATTGAGCAGATGTTGCAGAAGGATGTGCCAGTTTCGCGTGATTGGATGATCGAGATAATGAGGGTTTCTTCCGAGATTTGTGAGTGAAATTCTGTGACTGATGCTATAATAGAGTTGTACTGAGGCATAGTTAGCTTTGGAGGAGGCAATGATGACAGACATCGGCAGCCAGGAAAACGTTGGTGTCGTGCGCACCGAGCGAGGGCTGGTTATTGCTGGCACGCGCGTGACGTTGTATTTACTGGTAGATTATGTCCTGGCTCAGTGGCCTGCGCATTTAATCGCTGAAGAATTGCGCCTATCTCCGGCGCAAGTTGAAGCTGCTTTGGCCTATATCCAGGAGAACAAAGCCGTGGTGCTGGCCGAATACGTGCAGGTTTTGCAGCAAAATGAAGAATTGCGTCGCTATTACGCTGAACGACAACGCGCGTTGCGCGCGCGCATCCAATCCTTACCTGAGACGCCACAACGTCGCCGCTTCCATGAACTGCAACAGCAAAACCGGCTACAGTATGGCTTATGATTACGCTACTGGCCGATCATGACACGCAGGGTCAAGCAGAATGGGTATTCACTGGACTGATTCAAATGGGGTGGACAGAGCTATTGGAGCTGAAGCTGACCACCTTTGCTGAACAGGGGTTGTCTGAAGATCTCAGCGATGCCGTTATCTGGCGGCATTGTCAAGAGCATCAGCTGATTTTGTTGACAGCGAATCGCTCTATGCATGAGCCTGAATCATTGGAAGCGACGTTACGTGAGGCTGATGTGCCGGATGCGTTGCCGGTCATTACGTTGGCCGATCCACAGCGTGTGCGATCTGATGTGCTATATCGCCGTCGCTGTGTTCTACGATTAGCAGAGATCTTGTTTGACTTGGACATTTATCGAGGTAGCCAACGTTTGTTTATTCCATAACTGTGTTTTGGCGGGGAAGTAACAAAAAAACCTGACAGGTTTTCTGAAAACCTGTCAGGTTTTTTTGTCGTTTACACCAGTCTTATGCGAGATCGAACCGATCCAGGTTCATCACCTTGTTCCACGCCGCGACAAAGTCGTGGACGAGCTTCTCCTGCCCGTCCGCGCAGCCGTAGACTTCCGCCAACGCCCGCAGTTGGGAGTTGGAGCCGAAGATGAGATCAACGCGGGTGGCGGTCCACTTGCGTTCGCCGGTGGCGCGGTCGCGGCCCTCGAACACGTCTGCGTCTTCTGAGATTGGCTTCCACGTTGTGCCCATGTCGAGCAGATTGACGAAGAAGTCGTTGGTGAGCGCCCCCGGTCGCTTGGTGAAGACGCCGTGCGGCGCGCGCCCGTAGTTGGCGTGCAAGACGCGCAGCCCGCCGATGAGCGCCGTCATCTCCGGCGCGGTCAGCGTGAGCAGTTGGGCGCGATCCAGCAGCAGTTCCTCTGGCCTGACGGCGAATTTCGCTTTCTGGTAGTTGCGGAAGCCGTCGGCCACCGGTTCGAGGACGGCGAAGGACGCCGCGTCGGTTTGCTCCGGCGTCGCATCTGTGCGTCCCGGCGCGAAGGGCACGGTGACGTTGTAACCGGCTTCTCTCGCGGCTTGCTCGACGGCGGCGCACCCACCCAGAACGATCAGGTCGGCAAGCGACACCTTCTTCCCGCTAGACTGCGCGCTGTTGAATGACTCGCGGATGTTCTCCAGGATGTCCAACACCTTCGCCAGTTGCTCCGGCTGATTGACCTGCCAGTCCTTCTGCGGCGCGAGGCGGATGCGCGCGCCGTTCGCTCCGCCGCGATAGTCGGAGCCACGGAACGTGGAGGCCGACGACCAGGCGGTGTAGACCAGTTGCGAAATCGTCAAACCCGAAGCCAGCAGCTTGCCCTTGAGGGCGGCGATGTCCTGCGCGTCGATGAGCGGGTGATCCACGGCGGGCGCCGGGTCTTGCCAGATCAGCTCTTCTGCGGGCACTTCCGGGCCGAGATAGCGCGAGCGCGGCCCCATGTCGCGGTGGGTCAGCTTGAACCACGCGCGGGCGAAGGCGTCGGCGAACTCTTCCGGGTGCTCGTGGAACCGCTTGGCGATCTTGCGGTAGGCCGGATCCATGCGCAGCGCGAGGTCGGCGGTGGTCATAATGGTCGTCACCTTTTTCGACGGGTCGTGCGCGGCAGGCGCGAGGTCCTTTTCATCTGGATCGACCGGCACCCACTGCCAGGCGCCGGCCGGGCTTTTCACCAGATTCCAATCGTAACCAAACAGCATGTCGAAATAGCCCATATCCCACTGGATCGGGTTGGGCGTCCACGCGCCTTCGATGCCGCTGCTGATCGTGTCGTCGCCTTTGCCCGTGCCGAAGTTGCTCTTCCAGCCGAGACCTTGTTCTTCGATGGGGGCAGCTTCAGGCTCAGGCCCCACGTGGGTTGCCGGGGCAGCGCCGTGGGTTTTGCCGAACGTGTGCCCGCCGGCGACCAGCGCGACGGTCTCCTCGTCGTTCATCGCCATGCGCGCGAAGGTCTCGCGGACGTCGCGGGCTGAGGCGACCGCGTCGGGCACGCCGTTTGGCCCTTCGGGGTTCACGTAGATCAGGCCCATTTGCACGGCGGCGAGCGGGTTTTCAAGGTCGCGGTCGCCGGAATAGCGCTTGTCGCCCAGCCACTCGCTCTCCGTTCCCCAGTAGATGTCCTCTTCCGGCTCCCAGATATCCTCGCGCCCGCCGCCGAAGCCGAAGGTCTTGAACCCCATAGATTCCAGCGCGCAGTTGCCGGCGAGGATCATCAAGTCAGCCCAGGAGATTTTGCGACCGTACTTCTGCTTGATCGGCCAAAGCAGGCGGCGCGCCTTATCGAGGTTGACGTTGTCGGGCCAACTGTTGAGGGGCGCAAAACGCTGGTTGCCGGTGCCGGCGCCGCCGCGCCCGTCGCCCATGCGGTAGGTGCCCGCGCTGTGCCACGCCATGCGGATGAACAGGCCGCCGTAGTGACCGTAATCCGCCGGCCACCAATCCTGCGAGTCGGTCATCAGCGCGTAGAGGTCCTTTTTGACGGCCTCCAGGTCGAGGGTTTTGAATTCCGCGGCGTAGTCGAAGTCCTCGCCCATGGGGTTGCTCTTGGCCGAGTGTTGGTGCAGGATTTTGAGGTTCAACTGATCCGGCCACCAATCACGGTTCGACGTGCCCCGACTGGGCGTGGGCATGGCGGGTTTGGCGGTTTTTCCCGTTACCGGGCACTTGCTCTCTTCACTCATTTTTGTTCTCCTTTCGTTTCAGATTCAGGTTTGTGATGTTGGCTGCATTGACCACTTTGGTCAGCAGATTAAGCAGATTTAGCATATTGTATGCATTATGCGGAAGGTTTAGGGCTTACTGAAATACCCCCATGTTTTTCAGGCATCACCTCCTTCGCAGTGTTTTTGACCGGATTTCAGCATTTCAGGGGTCAATGTGCGCAAATGCAGCAGGTGTAGGGTCACGCCAACCGCAATTGCACCGAGCAATCCGCGTATCCACCACTTGTCGATCACGCCGAAAGCCGTGAACCCGATGACGCCCCAAAGCATCACCAAAGCGATGATTTTGGATTTGAGCGTCACTGCGCGGTACTCCCGATAATACCGGATGTAGTTTCCAAACCACTTATGGTGAATCAGCCAGTTGTACAGCCGGTCAGAGCTGCGGATAAAGCACGCTGCCGCCAACAGCAAAAAGGGCGTCGTGGGTAGCACAGGCACGAAGATGCCGAGAACGGCTAATCCCACACAGAGCGCGCCCGCAGTTACCAGGGCGATTTTTCGCAGCGACATTCTGTCCATTTGTGCATCCAGCTCTAAATTTCGACGCCGAACACTTCACGGACGACCAGACCGACGATGAAGCTCAACGCCGCCACGCCCAGGCTCAGCCCTGCCATTTCCAGGAAGCGCCGTTTGAACGGCTCGTCTTTGGCGATGGCGATGTAGTAGTTGAACACGGCGATGATGGCGATCCCTATCGCCAGGGTGATGGCGAGTGCGACGATGTAGTTCTGCAGGAGCAGATAGGGCAGGATCAGCAGCGCAACTGTCAGAATGTAGGCCGCGCCGGTGTAGAGCGAGGCTTTGAGCGGATTCTTGTCAGTGGCCTCGGATTTGGTGGACAGATATTCGGAGGTCCCCATAGACAGCGCCGCCGCGATCCCCGTGATCGTGCCGCTCAGTGCGATGAGGCGTGTGTTTTGGAAAGCTAGCGTCAGCCCGGCCAGCGTTCCGGTCAATTCGACAAGCGCATCGTTCAACCCCAGAACCATGGAGCCGGCGTAGCGCAGTTTCTCTTCGTCGAGGAGCGCGATCAACGTTTCCTCGTGCTCGTGCTCGGTGCGCATAATCGCTTCGGCTTCGGGAATGTAAGCTTTCAACGTCTCGTACTCTTCCTGCGCATCGTGCTCGCCGCGTTCCAGCAGTTTGACGCCGAATGTGAAGCCAAAAAGCCGGCTGGTCACGTAGTACAGCCAGATTTTCAGGCGTTCCGGTTTGATCTCTTGCTGTGTGTAGCTTTTCCATTGGTGATAGTGGCCTAGCTCGTCGGCGGCGATCTGTTCCACAACGCGCCGGTTCTCCGGCGATTTGATCGTTTGTGCCAGCCGTTTGTAGATGTGGTGGCCGGTCAATTCGTCGCGTTGGTAGCGCAGTAGTTTCTCGCGGATTTCTGGGCTGATCGACATAGTTCCTCTCTTTTCAGTCAGTTTCGCGTTTCTGGCACTCCGGGCAGAGGCCGTAGAACGTCACTTGGTGTTTGAGAATCTGGTAGCCGGCGGCTTCCTCAGGGGTGAGATGCAGCCTTTCGAACTCGCGGTGGATATCCACCAGGGCGTGACAGCGCGTGCAGAACAGGTGATGGTGAATGTCCATGTGCGTATCGTAGCGCAGGCGGTTCTCGCCCAGATCTTGCACTTCGGCCAAAACGCCCAACGCCACCAACTCGTGCAACGTGTTGTACACCGTGGCGCGGGAGACATCGGGCATCGTTTGGGCTATCCGCTGGTAGATTTCTTCTGCAGTGGGGTGGGTGTCATCCTGCACCAGTTGTTCCAGGATCGCTCGCCGCTGCGGTGTGATTTTCCGCCCGCTCTGGCGTAACAGTTCGATCAGCATATCAAGTGACATTGTATTCACCTTACTTGTATAGATTACTAATTTATAATGATTATAAAATAAAAACGAGAATTGTCAAGAGCGAATTTTTACTATTGACATTTTCATATTATGATTTATAATGAATCTAAATTGAGATTGGATAAAAACATAACTTGAATGGAGGATCGAAATGGCTGAGACAGTTTATGATTTTACGGTGACGTCCATGATGGGATTGCCCAAATCGCTGGCGGATTACAAGGGCAAGGTGTTGTTGATCGTCAACACGGCGAG
>DAOUAQ010000183.1:0-21371 GCA_034433375.1 Anaerolineae bacterium
GCTTCCCCGGTTACGCGGATTGGACGCTCGCGCCCGACGACGGCGCAACGCATATCATCTGGCATCGCGCCACCTTCGCGTTGAATCTGCCGGACAATGTAGAAATGCCGCTCTTCCTGTACCTGGATCAGACCCCAAGCCGGGCGTATCTATTTCTCAATGGCCAATTGATCGGACGCTATTGGGAAGGACGCGGCCCGCAGCAGCGCTTCTGGTTGCCGGAAGGTATTCTGCGGGGCAACGGAGAAAATGAAATCCTCGTCGCGCAGTGGACGCGCGGCGCACAGCCGGGCATCGGCCTGGCGCGATTGGAGAATAGGGACATCATGCAGTGGAGACCGCAACCATGAGAATGACGCCAACGCAGAAAATACAACCACCTCTTTATCCTTGAAGGGTATGCTATAATAGAAGTACAAACTTTGTAACTATTCAGCGGTAGGCTTGCCGACAACGAATGGGGCAACGAATGAACGAATTTCGGCCTCGGTGGGACGAAAAACTCGCGCACAGCAAGCATCTATTCGTTTATTTGTGCAAGAATTCGTTGTCGGCGACCATGCCTGAACAGTTACAAAAAATTCGTGAAAATTTGTCTACTTCGTGGCAAAAAGAATCCGACGACACCCTTTGGGCCTTGCGCGACGTTTCCTTCGAAGTGCAGCGCGGCGAGGTGGTGGGCGTGATTGGCCGCAATGGCGCGGGAAAATCTACCACAGGTGTGGTATGATTAGGCTGATCTCATCACAGAAAGTGAGTGTACGATGAAAACACTATCAATTGCCGAAGCGGGCGTCGCCTATGGGACAGCGGTTGCAGACCTGCGACAGCCGCTGATTCTACAGCAGGAGGGTCAACCCTTGGCGGTGCTTGTATCTTTCGAGGACTATCAGCGTTGGCAAGCCTTGGCTATGGATGAAGCTCAGCGCCGGCAAGCCGGATGGCAGACATTGAACAGCCTGCTGGCAGAGGTCCATCGACGGCCCAGTGATTATACGCCGGAACAGATCGAAGCCGAAATCCAGGCAGCCCGAACCGAGGTCAAACAGGCGCGGAATGAATATCGTCGCAGTCATTGATACGAACGTATGGGTTTCGGCATTTCTGAATCCTGGCGGATATCCTGCGCGCTTAATCGAGGCAGGTAAGGAGGGAGCGTTTCACATTGTTAGCGCACTGCCACTCCTGGATGAATTACAGGACGTTCTACATCGTCCCAGGATCAGGAAAATACGTCATATCACAGATGAGGATATCACTCGCTTCGTTGAAGCAGTTGCTGCTGTCGTACAACTCGTGCCTGTTTCTGGCGCCCTTAATCTTTGTCGAGACCCGGATGATGACATTGTTTTAGAAACAGCGTTGCAAGGGGAAGCGCATTACGTCGTTACGCGTGATGAAGATATGACACGCGATCTGGATTTGGTGGAACACCTCCAGCATTTTGACGTAAAGATACTGACGGTGCAACGCTTCATAAACTTTTTACATTTGGGTGAGAACGCCTGATGTCCGACATCGCCATCCGCGTCGAAAACCTCTCGAAGCTCTACCACATCAGCCGCGCCCGCCGGCGGCACGATACACTGCGCGAGGCGCTCGTAGAGTTCTTGCCACGAATTTCACGAATTAACACGAAAAAGGATAGAAAAATTCGTGAAAATTCGTCCAATTCGTGGCAAAAAGAATCCGACGACGATGCCTTCTGGGCCTTGCGCGACGTCTCCTTCGAAGTCCAGCGCGGCGAGGTGGTGGGCATGATTGGGCGCAACGGCGCGGGGAAATCCACGCTGCTCAAAATCCTCTCGCGCATCACCGAGCCGACCTCCGGGCGCGCCGAAATCCACGGGCGCGTAGGCAGCCTGCTCGAAGTGGGCACCGGTTTCCACCCCGAACTCACCGGATCACTACCTCAACTGCACAACGTTTAGCGCGGGAGTAAAGCGCGGGTAAAGATGCCTGAGCGCCAGAATATGGTATTATAGAGACAATAATACATGAGGGAAAGGTTCTCTTAAAATGAACCGCGACGAAGTGCAACAGTATATCCCGGCAATCGTGGCTTGCCTGAAGCCGCTGGATCCCGCGCAGGTGATCCTCTTTGGCAGCGGCGCGAGTGGGCTGGCCACGGAGGTGGGGGACCTAGACTTACTCGTGGTTACCAAAGCCGAGCACCTACCGCACACCTATCGGGAGAAAGAGGAAATCTACCTGAGCGTGGCGCAAGCGCTGCGCGCTATCCGGCAACGCATCCCGGTGGATTTAATTGTGCATACCCGCCCTATGTATGCTCGCTTCATCGAACTGAACAGCCAGTTCGCCCGGCGTGTTGTCCAAGAAGGGAGAGTGCTCTATGAAAGCGATCACCCGTGAATGGCTAGACCGGGCGCAAGACGATCTCAACGCGGCCCACGCGCTGTTGAACTATCCTGATCTTACCCATGTGGCGGCGTTCCACGCGCAACAGGCCACAGAAAAAGCTCTTAAAGCGGCGCTTGAGGAATATGACTTGGGGCTGCTCAAGACCCACAGTTTGACGCGCTTGCTGGAAGTAGCCAAATCGCGGCTGACGGTGATGCTCGACCAGGACATGCTCGACCGTCTGGAAGCGGTTTACATCGAAGCACGGTATCCGAGCGAATTGGGTTTATTGCCCTATGGCAAACCTAGCCAGAAGGATGCAATGGAATTCTGCGCTTTTGCGCAAGACGCTTACCAGCATATTTGCCTTGCCCTCCAAACCGGGGCAGCGGAAGACTGACGTTATCCAACGCTGTTCGTATAAGTCGTGGCAGAAAAGTATTAGCCACGAATTTCACGAATTAACACGAAATAACAAAAAATAATTCGTAGAATTCGTGTAATTCGTGGCAAAAAAGGTTACTGTTATGTCCAATATCGCCATCCGCGTCGAAAACCTGAGCAAGCTCTACCACATCTGCCGCGTACGCCAGCGCCATGATACCTTGCGGGATGCATTGGTAGATCTCTTGCCACGAATTTCACGAATTGACACGAAAGAAAACAAAATTCGTGAAATTCGTGCTAATTCGTGGCAAAAAGAATCCGACGACACGCTCTGGGCCTTGAAAGACGTCTCCTTCGAAGTCCAGCGCGGCGAGGTGGTGGGCGTGATTGGGCGCAACGGCGCGGGAAAAAGCACGGGGTTGCGCAGACGCAGACCGGGGGCGCAGACGCCCCCTTAGCTCAAGATTCTCTCGCGTATCACCGAGCCGACCTCCGGGCGCGCGGAAATCCACGGGCGGGTGGGCAGCCTGCTGGAAGTGGGCACCGGCTTCCACCCCGAACTCACCGGGCGTGAGAACATCTACCTCAACGGCGCGATCCTGGGGATGAAGTGCGCCGAGATTGACCTTAAGTTCGATGAGATTGCGGGCCTTTATGGTGATGCACAGCCGATACTTCAATCATGGAGTAAATCTTGACACAAACGATCTCTGACCTTCCTATCATCGAAATCAAACCCACGCGCGGCTGGGGCGCGCTCGGCCTGCGCGACGTGTGGGAATACCGCGAGTTGCTCTACTTCCTGCTCTGGCGTGAGGTAAAGGGCCGCTACCGACAGATGGCCTTCGGCCCACTATGGATCATCCTGGCCCCGTTGATCCAAATGTTCATCTACAGCGTGATCTTCGGCAGCCTGGCGAAGCTGCCCTCCGAGGGCGTGCCCTACCCCATCTTCACCTACGTGGCGCTGTTGCCGTGGCAGTTCTTTGCCAACGCCACACGTACATCGGCCAACAGCCTGGTAAGCCAGCAGCACGTGATCGCCAAAGTCTACTTCCCGCGCCTGGTGATCCCGCTCGCAGCGGTGCTCTCATCATTCGTGGATTTCCTGGCCTCGTTTGTGGTATTGGTGCTGATGATGTTGGTCTACCGCGTCCCTGTCACCTGGGCAGTCCTGACCCTGCCGGCCTTCCTGCTCCTGGCCGCCATCACTGCGCTCGGCATCGGCCTCTGGCTGGCTGGGCTGGCGGTGAAGTTCCACGACGTCGCCATCGGTCTCGGCTTTGCCATTGACATCTGGAAATACCTGACGCCTGTGGTATACTCAGCCACGTTGGTCCCCGCGCAGTGGCAGGCGCTCTACCGGCTCAATCCGATGACCACGGTGGTTGAAGGCTTCCGGTGGGCCTTGTTGGGAACCGGCGCGCCGCCCGATGCAACGGCGCTCATCCCGGCGGGACTGGCGATTGTGGTGCTCATCACCGGCGCCTTCTTCTTCCGTCGCACCGAGCGCACGATTGTGGATGTGATTTAGTCACGAATTTCACGAATTAACACGAAAAAAATTAGTGGAATTCGTGCAATTCGTGACAAAAAAGAAAAATTCGTGTAATTCGTGACAAAAAGAAAAAACAATGGCTGAAATTCTATACAAAGACCTTTCCTACCAGATCGTCGGCGCGGCGATGGAAGTGCATCGCATTCTCGGACCGGGCTTCCTTGAAGCGGTCTACGAAGCCTCGCTCGCGTATGAGCTAGGGTTACGCGGCTTGGCCTTTGAACGACAAAAACATCTACCAGTCACGTACAAAGGCCAATCCGTCGGCGACTATATTGCAGACGTAGTAGTGGATAACAAAATCATCCTGGAACTCAAAGCCATCGCCCAAATCCATGACGCGCACCGCGCCCAAGCGCATCATTACCTCACCGCGACCGGTCTGCGCCTTGCCATCATCCTGAACTTCGGCGCGTCTTCTTTAGAACATCAACGTGTTGTACGGTAGGAGTTTAGTCACGAATTTCACCAATTAACACAAGAAACAAATAAAAAATTCGTGAAAATTCGTGCAATTCGTGACAAAGGAAATTCCTGTCACGAATTACACGAATTAACACGAAAAACAAGTAAAAAATTCGTGTAATTCGTGACAAGAAAAAAATACTATGACCGACATCGCCATTCGCGTAGAAAACCTGGGTAAAATGTACCGCATCGGTACCGAAGACCGCCGCCCCGCCACTTTCTGGCAGGCCGCGCGGCAACTGGCCGCCTCACCCTTCGCCTACCTGCAACGCATCACCCGCCCGCCCACCGAGGCTGAGACGCTCTGGGCGCTCAAGGACGTTTCCTTCGAAGTCCAGCGCGGCGAGGTGGTGGGCATCATCGGCCGCAACGGCGCGGGGAAATCCACGCTCCTCAAAATCCTCTCCCGCATCACCGAACCCACCCACGGTCATGCGCAGATCCACGGGCGGGTCGGCAGCCTGCTGGAAGTGGGCACCGGCTTCCACCCGGAACTGACCGGGCGGGAGAACATCTACCTCAACGGCGCGATCCTGGGGATGAAGCGCGTCGAGATTGACCGCAAGTTCGACGAGATTGTGGCCTTCGCGGAGATCGAGCGCTTCCTGGATACGCCCGTGAAGCGCTACTCCAGCGGGATGTACGTGCGGCTGGCCTTTGCGGTGGCGGCGCACCTGGAACCGGAGATTTTGCTGGTGGATGAGGTGCTCGCGGTGGGGGATGTGGCGTTCCAGAAGAAGTGTTTAGGGAAGATGCAGGATGTGGCAAAAGAAGGAAGGACCGTGATATTTGTAAGTCATAATATGGGAGCAGTGAGTCAATTATGCGAACGTGCTATCCTACTTGATTCTGGCACTGTTAAATCTATAGGCGATGTTGACAAGGTTATTTCAGAACACATAAATTTGTTCGAACAATCGAATGGACACATAGTTTTTCGAGGTGACACTTCTGCTACTACTAAAGGGAAAATTTCATTTTGCGCACTTACACTTGAGGATCAGTCAGGGAGAATAAGAAGTCGATTCTTTGTGGGAGAGTCACTTGTTATTCGCGCAAGGATTAATTCTAAATGTACTCTAGATGACCTACAAGCATCTTTCATCATTAGATCCGGTCGAGGAATTGGGATATATCATTGTATGACGCGTGATGCAAATATAAACATACAAGTAAGGCCAGGAGAGTGGGATATAATTGCTGAGATTAAGGACTTAAGGCTGTATCCAGGCCAATATTGGATTGCGGATCTATGGATTGCTGATTATTCTGGTGCAACTCTTGATTTACAAAGAGAGGGAGGGCGTTTTGAGGTCGTTGAGGGAGGTCCTTTAGTTAAACGTCGTCTGGCTAATCACGCTGCTATAATCTACGAAGTACCCCACTGGTCAGTCGAATCTGCAAAGTAGCTCCCAAGCATGTCCGAACTCATTTCTCGCATTATGGGTGTTGGAGAAAAGACTCGTATATTTTTGAGGGGTTAATATGTTGCATATTGACTTTCTGTTCTTTAGTCTTAAAGATATTAATTTAAATGCTTGGTTTGGCGGAATGTACCAAAGTTTCTTTGATGCGTTGGAACGCGCTGGGGTAAAGGTAACATTGAGTAAGAATGCCCCAGATTTGGCCGCCGATGTGCTTGTAGTACCACTTGGAAGTGGACAGGATAGTTGGAGCGCACGCGCAATAAATGCCTTCAAAAAACCGGTGATCCTGTATGCTCCTCCGGCCACAGAGTGGTTTCGACATAATTTTCTTGAACGATGGGGAGAGTATATTCTATTTGCTTATGGCAACGATTTTTCAGAATTTACACCCAAACTATATGAAGCGCTCAATATCAAGTATTACCATTTAGCATTAGCTTCAGATCCAACGGTTATGAGGCCCCTAGGATTGCCAAAAGTGTATGACGTGGTTTTCGTAGGGAGTGTTTGGAGCGCGCCGGAACGGCGGAAATATTTCGAAGCACTAATGAATGTAGCACATAACCGCAAAATACTGCTATTGGGGATAGGCTGGGAACAGTATGGTTTTCCCTACCAATGTGTGGCTTGGGGTGATCTTCTTAATATAATTTACAATACAGCTACTGTCTGTGTCAATATTTTCAATGATGGGCAAAAGGCCGGAGTACATAAACGGTTGGACGTCAATAATCGGTTGTTTGATTTAGCTATGGCTGGTTGTTTTCAAATCAGCAATGCACCGGAAACAGTTCGGCATTATTTTGATGCTTCTGAGGTATTAGCGTTTGACACTATAGGGGAGTGGGTGTCCGCTATTATGTATTATGTTGATCATCCTGCCGAGACCACCAGCTATCAAATCGCAGCACGTAGGCGAGCATTATCAGAAAATACTTGGGATCATCGAGCTAAAGATTTTTTGGCGATGGTGGAAACTCAACTAAAAGAATGGCAACCTGGTATTAAAAGATCTTCTTTGCTTCAACGCGTTACTCGGCAGTGGGATATGGTGATTCCTTCAAATCATATCACGACAACAATGTGGCGTGGTGCTTCCTTTTTATTGAGGAATTTGCAAAGGTTGACCGATGCAAAATAGAGAACAAACGTATGGGGCAAAATAGTGTAGTGATATATGTGTCGAGTGTCTTCTTCACCGAGGAATACTTTGCTGGTTAAAGAGTGGGGGAACTTACGTCGTTTGGCTAGGCTGTGCTTACTATTGACAGTGATGCTATTCAGTATAGCGAGTCTGGCCAATGGACAAACACTGGACTGGAGTCAGCCAATACGAATTACAGATCCTGTCAGTGCTGGTTATATCCCGGCCGGTGCGGAATTCACATTGGCTGTCGATTCTCTAGGAAAAATCCACTTACTTGGGGCAACTTCGTTTACAGATATTGAGCCCCCCGACGAGAGAGCAGCCATCAACTATATGGTGTGGGATGGAACTGCCTGGAGCCAACCGGTAGATGTGCTGGCGACGCCAGGGATGGGAAACACCCAAGTCTTCGCGCCCCGGGCGACACTGGACGATCAAGGAACGTTGCACGTAGTATGGGCGGGCAAGAATCCTAGTGCTTTCGCCGAACTCGGCTATATTTACTACAGCCATGCTGAGGCAGCCGAAGCTGCCTCAGTGCGTGCCTGGTCCACACCGATCCGGTTGACTACAATAGATGGTTACTTAACCACCGGGAGCAGCAAAGCGGCCGATATTGCCGTCGATGCGGACGACGGGATCCATGTTGTTGTTGTCAATTTGGCTGATGACAAAGTATACCATCTGGCATCATTTGACTATGGCGAGACCTGGACTGTCCCCACGGCAACCACAGTAGGTTTTCAGGAACCTTTGCCGCCAGAAGTGCAAAGCGCCCTTGCTTCTTCACCCCGTATCGCAACTGACGCGCAGGACCGATTGCATGTGGTGTGGACATATCTGCGTAACCCCGGCGGATGGCCCACCTTAGGTATTCGTTATGCGCGTTCGACGGATGGCGGGCAGACCTGGTCCACCCCCTTTCTGATAGATGACGCAAATGTGGACGCCGCCACGATTGCTGTCGATGGAGGTCGAGTGCATCTTACTTGGGCCGGCACGGCTGACCGCGGTGGCCGCTGGCACCGGTATTCCGAGGATGGTGGTGAAACCTGGACGGATGTAGTGCGAGCAACTCCGGTGGGCATATGGGCTATGGGCGATTTCAGCACGATGGTGGACACAGAACACACATTGCACATGGTGGCCGGCTTGACTGGTTTTGGCAAGCCTGGCACCTTTCTGACTTATTTGCACTGGCAAAATGGCGTCTGGAGCGCGCCAGAGATTATTCACGATGTTGAAACCGAAAACCCACAGGCGATCCTGGTATTGGGCAACCAAATCCACGCCATCTGTGCGGATTTTTCCGACCCACAGCGCGCGCTGTTGCATACGAGCAAAAAACTGCCTTTGCCGGCCGCGCCAGTTGTTTTGCCGGTCGTCCCCGCTGCGGCGGAACCAGCGGTTACGGAGACGCCAGAAGCTACCGCAATACCAGCGCTTGAACAGACCGACGCTGTCACCGCACCGTATAGTCACTTACCCGCGCCTGATACATCCGCGAGCAATATGCTGGCGGCTCTCATTGTGCCTACCCTGCTAATCATCGTGATCGTATCTGGCGTCCTATTGATGTATCAGACCCGTTCCCGGAAAAGAACGTAGCCGGCGAATACAGTAGAGATGACGTTGCCTTTAGCAGATAACCCCGAAGTGACTGTTTTAATGTCCGTCTACAACGGCGCGCGTTATCTGTGCCCCGCGATAGACGGTATTTTAACCCAAACCTTTACCGATTTCGAGTTCATTATCGTTGATGATGGCTCAACAGATGAAACCTGGGACATTGTAAGTAGCTATACCGATTCGCGCATCCGTCTGGCGCGCAATGCGCATAATCTGGGATTGGCGGCTTCGCTGAACAAGGGATTGGCTTTAGCGCGCGGCCACTATATCGCCCGGATGGATGCCGATGACATTGCCTTGCCAGAGCGGCTGGAACGGCAGGTGGATTTTCTGAATGAACATCCTGAAATTGGAGTGGTCGGGACGGCTAGTCAAACTATGGATATTGATGGCAATCCTATAGGCGAAGTGCAAATGCCGGGATCTGATTTGCATTTGCGATGGTTATTGCTATTAGGCAGTCCATTTATTCATGCAACGGTTATGCTCCGATCAGAAGTGTTGAAAAAACATAGTTTGCATTATGTGCCAGAAACAGAACCTTCAGAGGACTATAATTTTTTTTCACGCTTGCTAAAGTATACACCTGGTACCAATTTACCAGAGCAGCTTTATATTATCCGTTTAGGGTCAGGCGTAACAACAAGTCGGCGTGAACTTCAACTCAGAAAGCACGATGACAATTCGTGGCATATTATCCGCGAAGAACTAGACTTTTCTACGATCACGCTCGCGCAGGTGAGTCAATTGCGCGCGCTCTTTGTGGGCGGCGAGCCGTTTGTGGAAGGGCCGCCGCTCAACAAAGCGCAGTTGATCGCGCTGTATCTCGATCTCTGGGAGCGGTTTGCCGCGCGGCACGCCACCGATCTGGAACTGCCGGCCTTGCGCCAGGCAGAGACAACGATGCTCGCGCAAAGGCTGCGTACCGGCGTGCGCCCGGTAGCGCGCCTGCGCTTGTGGGCGCGCTTGCTCAGGATCAACCCTGCTCTAGGGGACTGGTTGCGCTACCGGTCTCTGGAACGCCTGGGGTATTATCGGCTGGGCAGCCACCTGCGTCGGATGGGATTAAGGCGAGAGCATGAGCTTAAGTAACCCCTTGCGCGTCCTGCAGGTCAACGCCAGCGACGTCGGCGGCGGCGCGGAAAAGTCGGCCCTGAACCTGTTCCGGGACTACCGCGCGCAGGGTCACGCCTCGTGGTTGGCCGTAGGGCGCAAATATCTGGATGACCCTGACATCTTCGAGATCCCCCGCCTTGCCCCACCGGTTCCCTGGGCGCGGTTGTGCTGGCGTTTGTATGGCTGGTCAAGACCGCTGGAAGGATTGCCCGGCATCAGGCGCCTGCGTTATCTCTTGCACACTCTGGCCGGCGGCCCGGCGGAGATCGCGCGCGAGTTGGGGCATGAGGATTTCAATTTCCCTGGCAGCCGGCAACTCTTGCGCTTGCCACCGGAGCGCCCGGACTTGCTGCACCTCCACAATCTGCACGGCAACTATTTCGATCTGCGGCAACTGCCGCACTTGCACCGGCAGGTACCAGTCGTGATGACGTTGCGCGACGCCTGGCTATTGAGCGGGCATTGCGCCCACTCTCTGGATTGTGAACGCTGGCAGACGGGATGTGGGGCATGTCCTTACTTGAGCCATTACTTGCCCTTGCAACGCGACGGCTCAGCTTATAACTGGCGGCGCAAGCGGCGGTTGTACCGGCGCGGGCGGCTCTATGTATCGGCGCCCAGCCGTTGGCTGTTGGATAGGGCTTTGTGCTCTATCCTGGCTCCGGCGATTGTGGAGGCGCGCGTCATCCCCAACGGTGTAGACCGGACAATTTTTCAACCGGGTGACCGGCAACACGCCCGGCAAACCCTAGGATTGCCGGGGGACAGAGCAATTTTGCTTTTCACGGCGGCCAGCATCAAGCAAAATCCCTGGAAGGATTATCGCACCATGCGCCAGGCATTAGTCGAAATGGCGAACAGACAGAATAAACAGCCGGTATTATTCATTGCTTTGGGAGAAGAAGCGCCTTCCGAATGGATCAATAAGACGGAGATGCGTTTTGTATCCTTTCAACGCGACGAACAGGTTGTAGCTTGTTATTACCAGGCGGCCGATGTCTATGTTCACGCGGCCAGAGCAGAGACATTCGGGAACACTATTGTCGAAGCATTCGCCTGCGGGACCCCGGTTGTGGCAACCAACGTGGGCGGAATCCCCGAAATCGTCGAGCATGGCCGTACCGGTTTTCTCACGCCGTTAGGCGATAGCACAACCATGGCGCGCTACATCGCCGATATTCTCGATAACCGAACGCTGCGGCAACAGATGAGCGCCCAAGCCGTCCAAGCCGTAGCGCAGCATTTTGACCTTGGGCGATGCGTTGACCAATATCTGGCGTGGTACCAAGAGATCCTGGCGACGCGGCAAGAGCATAAACGATGAATACACACCCTTTGGTGAGCATTGTCACCCCCTGCTACAACTCCGCGCGCTATCTGGCGGAGACGATTGAGAGCATCCGCGCGCAAGACTATCCGCACCTTGAGCATCTTGTCATAGACGGCGGCTCTACCGACGGGACGCTGGAGATTTTGCAGCGATACGCCGACCGGTTGACCTGGATTTCAGAGCCAGACAAAGGCCAATCGGATGCGATCAACAAGGGCTTCCGGCGCGCGCGGGGGGAGATTGTCGCCTGGTTGAACGCCGATGACCTCTATTTTCCGAGGACGGTGCGTACAGCAGTGGAAGCCCTGGCCGCCCACCCCGATGCCGTCTGGGTCTATGGCGGGACAGAAATCATTGACGGCGACGGGGCAACCCTGGACGTGCGGGAGGCCGCTCCCTTTGACGTATCCCGACTCCTGAACGAGGGAGACTATATCTCACAGCCCACAGTTTTTATGCGCAGCAGTGTTTTGAATGAAGTGGGCTTGTTGGATACAGACCTGCACTATTGTATGGATTATGACTTGTGGCTGCGGATCGGGAAAAAGTACCCGGCCTACGCTCTCCCGCTGCCGCCGCTGGCGAAATACCGGTTGCACACCGCCTCCAAAACCACTTATATTCCCTATGCAATGGTACAAGAACGTTACCGGATCAGCCAGCGTCATCATGGAGATGCAGTAGCGGCAGGTCTGTATGTCTTGGGAGCAAAATGGTCCATCCACGCCAGCGAGGAGTTTGCCGCCGGGCCGCAGCAATTTGCGCAACATTACCTGGCGGCCGATTATGAGCAGTTGCCGCCAGAGATACAACAACGGGCTGCGACCCCGTTGGCGAAGGCCTATGTAGAGGCCGGCTTCTATGCCTATCAAGCAGGCGCGCTCACGACAGCGGCAGATTGGTTTCGGGCCGCGGTGCGTCAAAAACCGCAATGGTTGCTCAACCGGGGACTTTGCCTAACGTTGTTGCGGGATCTGGCAGGACGGCGCGGCATAAAATTGCCGCACCTCAAAGGCTGATGCGCGCTATGGGTGAGTTATTGAAGACGCAGGGCTTCATTTTGGGTTGTTGGATAGTTTTATTTATCGTTTTCAGCGGTTTGGGGCTGGGGGTGCGGCGACTTTTTAAGTTAAAACTAGAACACCTTGGTAGTCTGCTTCATGCTTTCTGGCTAGGATGGGCGCTGGCGATCGGGATATTACAAATCTGGCATCTGGCCTTTAAAATCAATGCTTATGCCTTATTATTGTTAAGCGTGTTAGGATTAAGCGGCTGGTTGGGCCAGCGCCGCGAGCTTTGGGAGTTGGTGAAGCCCAGCAGAGCTTTCACGCTTCTGCAGTTGTGCCTTCTGTTGCTGTTCGGATTTTGGTTGGCCAATCAAGCCATTGGCCCAATTAGAACTTATGACACTTTACGATACCATATAACAGCGGTGAAATGGTTTTCTACCTATCCGTTGGTCCCGGGGCTGGCCAACCTCTACAGCAATCTGGGAAACAACCAATCGTTCTTTCTCTATGGGGCATTACTCAATGTTGGGCCATGGTTCCAGAAATCCCATCATCTGGCCACTGGATTGTTGGTGTTGGTTTTGGGCTGGCGGATTGTCCTGAGTATGATAACTCTGATCAGGGGACGGGGTAAAGTGCCGCCAGAAGATCTGTTTTATAGTTTGTTGCTGGCCCCGTTATTAAACTTCATTTTCTTTAGCGGTTACATTCCCGGTTTAACACCAGATGCTCCGGTCTATGTGCTCAACATTGTGTTGGGTGCCGAATCATTACAATTTTTGAATGAGCAGCCGGTCTCTTCTCGCCAGACAGTATATCGGCTGTTCTATATGGTAGTGTTAGGAATTGTTGGCATCACTATTAAACTGAGCTATGTTGTCTTTGGATTCTTGACAATCACGATCGTGGTGGGCGCATGGTTGGCGCATACCAGCTATCGAATAATGCTCAAGCGCCGCGTTTTACTGTTATTGGCAGGAACGATGGCTGCCTTTTTGTTGCCGTGGTGTATTCGTGGCGTGTTGTTAAGTGGTTACTTGGCTTATCCGCAGCCCACCTTGTCTTTGCCTGTTTCCTGGCGCACTCCCGCAGCAATCGCTGTTCAAGAGTTGGATGCCATTCGCGGGTGGGCGCGGCAGCCAGGGGCAGAATGGCGTCAGGCTTTAAAGGGTTGGGCATGGTTTGTTCCGTGGGTCAAAAGGATGACAGAAAACAGTGATCTTATCAAGCCATTGGAGCTATGCGTGTTTGGGCTTCTGTCCGCTCTAGTGCAACGCCGGGAACTCAAAAAAACAGCCGGATTGCTTTTCTGCATCCCCGCTGCCGCTGCTATACTTTTCTGGTTTTTCTCTGCGCCGGACCCCCGTTTTCTCGGTTCCCTGCTGTGGATTTTGGGCGCTGGCATCATCGTCTGGGGTCTTGAAGGATTAAAATCTCAAGAAATGCCGTCAGGCAAGATGCTGAATTTAGCAGTAGTCTTTTGGGTATTCTTATATATTTACCCATTTCATAATCCACTGATGTACAAATATCCTTTTGACAGCCCACTGCTCATCAGACCATACAACGCCACGCAGGCGCTGCATCCAGTCGCAGAAGCGCAGTATGATACCCGCATGACGGATAGTCAATTGGCAGTCAATATAGCAGAACAGGAGATGTGTACCTGGGATGTGCCGCTGCCGTGTACCTATGATGGCAAATTCTACCGGGGATTACGGTTGCGCGTTCCCGGTGATTTACGTTCCGGCTTCGTATTGGATTGGCCCTAAAGTGAGTATGGAGACTACTCGATGAGTACCCCTCACGCCAGTGTTATTATTAGTACCTATAATCAGGGCCATTTTATTGGACAGGCCATACGTTCTGTGTTGGGGCAAACATGGTCAAATTTCGAATTGTTGATTGTGGATGATGGCTCAACCGATAACACCCGCGCAGTCGTAGCCAGCTTTGACGATGCGCGCATCCGTTACCTCTATCAGAAGAACCAGGAACGCTCCGCGGCGCGCAACCACGGCATCGAACGAGCGCGCGGCGAAGTGATTGCCTTTCTGGATGCCGATGACCTTTACCTTCCACATCATTTGGCGACGCTGACCACGGCGTTGGAGAAGCTTCCAGAATGTGGCTTGCTGGCAGGTGGCAGTGTAACGGTCAATAGTGAGGGGCAGATTATCAATTTCTATTATCCCTGGCGCGCGCCCGAGCCAACGCCTGACCTGGCCTCGTGTTTGTTTCGCAGTCCGGGGTATATCAACGCGGTGTTGATCCGCAAGTCTTGGCTGGAGCAAGTTGGTGGGTTTGATGTCACCATGAATCGCGCTGAAGATCGCGATCTCTACGCGCGGCTGGCGCTGGCCGGCTGCCCGATGGCCTGGACGCCGGCCGTGGTCAGCGTCTACCGAATGCATGGGCAAAACTCCATCCGCGATGCGCAAGCGATGCGGGTAGGGGTGCAGCGGTTTCTGGACAAGGTCTTTGCGGCGGCGGACTTGCCGGAAGCCGTCCTTGCGCTGAAAGAGAAAGCCTACGCGGCCGGTTATCTTTCCACGGCGGCGCTGGCCTACGCCGCCGGCGCCGTAGAGCAAGGGCAAGCTGACCTGGCCCAGACCGTGGCGCTTGATCCAACATTGATCGCCAGAACGGCTTCCCAGGTAATGGAAGGGCTGATCGCCTTCGCCTTGACCTTAACAGGTATTGATGTCCAGACCTATTTTAACGCCATCTTATCCCACTGGCCCGCCGGCGTCCCCTGCCCCCACTCGCTACGACAAGTTTTGGCGCACTATGCCATTGCTAAAATGTTCCAACGATATGGCGTAGGGGATTTTGCCGCGGTACCGCCCCTCTGGTGGGCAGGTGTGCGCCGCGATCTGACCTGGTTGCGCAATCGCGGCGTTACGAGTGTCGCTGTGCGAGCCTGGCTCCAACAGTTAAGACCGGCAGCGCAGAGCGCCGTCATTCCCTATCTTGAGGGGTTCACCCGTGAACAAATTACCGAGTTTGCGCGTCTGGCGAAATAAAGTCCGCTGGGCGTTGCGCGCTGTCCTCCCATCGCGCGGCCTCCGGCGTAACATCATCGGGCGCAACAACGTGCTACAATTGGCGCCGTGCATTTTGCGCGATGTGGTTGTGGATATTGTGGGAGACGGCAATCACATTCGTATAGGGCAAGACACCTTTATCCAGGGACTACTGATCTACATCCGGGGCAACGGGCATCAGATCGAAATCGGCGAGCGCTGCAGCTTCACGCGCGGCGGCGCTTTCTGGATGGAGGACACGCGGGGCGTTCTCAGTATCGGTGCAGAAACCACCATCGAATCCGCCCACATTGCCGTCACCGAACCCGGCTCGCGGGTGTTGATTGGGCAGGATTGTATGCTGGCAACCGAGATCGAGATTCGCACCGGCGATTCACACTCACTGTTAGATGCCGCTACCGGGCAGCGCCTCAACTTTGCCCAGGACGTTATCTTGCACGATCACGTCTGGGTGGCTGCGCGCGCGCTGATCCTCAAGGGGGTGGAAATCGGCGCCCATTCAGTGGTTGCAGCGGGCGCGGTGGTGACGCGCTCGTGCGAGCCGGGGGTGATTGTGGCCGGCAATCCCGCCCGTGTGGTGAAAACAGGCATCACTTGGGAACGGAAACGCTTGTATGAAGGAGCGCCGGAAAAATGACGCCGGTGTTAAGCATCATCATTCCCGCCTATAATGCGGCCGCGCACATCCGGCAAACGTTGGCAAGCGTGTTGGCGCAAACACGAGCCGCCCACGAAATCATCGTCGTGGACGATGGTTCCACCGACGCCACGCCGGACATTGTCCGGGAGTTTTCCGCAACGGTGTATTACATCCGGCAACCCAATCAAGGGGTGGCGGCGGCGCGCAATCGGGGCTTTCAAGCATCGCAGGGCGCCTGGGTGGCTTTCCTGGATGCGGATGACCTCTGGATGCCGGAGTTCGAAGCGGAAATGTTGGCAACGGCGGCCATCGTCAACAGTCAGATTGGCGTCATCTGCTGTGCGTTGCAGAATATCAATGTCAATGGGGAATATCAGGGTGCGCCACGGCGACTGGGATCAGAAGGGATACTTAAAACAGCACAACTGCTTTATCAGAATGCTTTGCATCCTTCAGCCAGTATCATTCGCCGCGAGGTCTTCGCGCATGTGGGGATGTTTGACCCAACGTTGGCGGCGCAGGAAGATTGGGACCTGTGTCTGCGGATTGCCGGCGCTGGGTATGCCTATTACTATCTGGATAAAGTCTTATCCACCTACCGGCAAACGCCGGGCAGCCGCTCGCGCCGCTTGACAGCGGTATGGGAAAGCAATCGGCGTATCCTGGAACGGTTTTACGCCCAGGACAACCTCGGCGCAGACGTTTTGGCGCTACGCGCGGAAGCCTTTGCCCGCGTTGACCTAGCGTATGCGGCTGAACTCTATCGCGCGGGGGATGTTTCAGAAGGGGAGCAAGCATTGCTAACTGCATTACGAACACATCCGCTGCTGTTGGAAATGAAACACACCTATTACGAAATCGCCTGTGCGGAACAACCGCGCGGCGACCTGGGGGGTGTCGAAAATCTTGACCTGCACGCGGGGGCGCAGCGTTTAGATACCATTCTAGCCGCGTTGACGAACATCACGCCGGTTCAGCGCGCACTGGCCTATAAAATGGGGTATCTGGCCTTGACGGAGTTGGCGTATCAACAATCGTCTAGCCGGCAGGGGCTGTTGTATGCCTGGCGCGGCTTGCGGAGTGGAAAGGCGTCGGTAGTGGATCGCCAGTTGTGGCTCCTGATGGCACAAACCGGAATCGGTAAACGTTGGGCGCAGCGCGCACGCGCATGGCTCTTCGGACGGAGAGGAATTTGAAAGACAATCCTTTAGTTTCAGTCGTGACTCCCTCATATAACTCGGCAGCCTACATTGGCGCGACATTGGAAAGCATCCAAATACAAGATTATCCGGCTATTGAGCACATCGTCATAGATGGCGGCTCGACTGACGGTACGCTGGAGATTCTGGCGCGCTATCCGCAGCTTGTGTGGACCAGTGAGCCGGATAAAGGGCAATCCGACGCCCTCAACAAGGGCTTTCGCCGTGCGCAGGGGGAAATCATCGGCTGGCTCAACGCCGACGACACCTACCAGCCAGGCGCTATCAGCACGGCGGTCACATATTTTCTGGCGCACCCTCAGACAATGGCAGTGTATAGCGAATGTCGCGTCATAGACGAGGCCGGTCATTTCTTGCACTTCTACGGAACGGAGGATTTTGACCTGCGCACTCTATTGCTCCACGATTACATCCCGCAGCCGACGGTCTTTTTCCGCCGGGAAGTATTGGACACGGTCGGGCTGCTCAACGAAAAATTGCACTACGTGATGGATTGGGAATACTGGTTGCGTATCGGCCGGTACTATCCGATGACCCGCTTGCCCGACGTGACCCTGGCAAACTTACGGGTGTGGGATGCCTGCAAGAGCATCGCGCACGCGCCCAAGTTTGATTTGGAGTATTTGGAAGTCTTGGCCTCTCTCCTGACGGTATCGCCTTATCGAGAGATGCCCCGGAGTCTCCACCGGCGCGCCGCGCGGTTGGCGCGTTCTCGGCATTTTATGGCCAGCGCCTTTGCTGCGCACAACGCCGCTGCGCGGCGCCAAACCCTTAGCGCTCTCACGCGCGGCGTCTGGTATAATCCACGTTGGCTGTTCAATCTGGGGATCTGGTCTATTGGTGGGGAAGCGGTCCTGGGCAAAACGTGGGCCGCCGCGCTGCGGCGGGCCGCGCGGTGGGTGATGCGCCGGCAACGGCTTGATGGGTAGGAGGCTTGGGTGAAAATTCTGCACGTGAACGAACATAATGCCCTGTGTGGGGGAGTGGAAGGGTATGTATCCGACGTCATTGCACTCCTACAACACGCGGGCCATGAAAACCGGCTGATCTACCATCAAGCCGCGAGAGAGGCAGCCCTGGATAGCGCAGCAGAGTATATCCCGTACCGGGAAGCTGGCGGCAATATCAAATCCGCGTGCGAAAAGATCACGCGCTTGCTTGCGCGCGAAAAACCGGATGTAGTTTTTATCCACGCAGTCTACCATCCGGCCATAATTGCAGCGGCAGTCGCGCATACACCGGCGCTGATGTATGTGCATAGCCCACACGCTGTTTGTCCAGGCGATGCTCAGTACTGGCGGCGCTCACAACGCGTGTGTCCGCGCGCCGCTGGCTGGCGTTGTCTGCTATATGCCCAGGTAGAGCAATGTTGCTGGGGGCACAATCCACTTCACCATCTTGCCGGCTTAAAGCGGGTCCAGGACACGCTACACACGCTACATCACACCCTCCAGCAAGTTTTGGTAGGCAGCGTGTATATGAGAGACCTGCTCATCCGCAATGGAGTGCCGGCGCACAAACTGCGCGTTTTGCCTCCATTTTTTCTCAACACTCCAGAAAACAATCCACACACCTTGCCGCCATTGAACCCGCCTTTGCTGCTGTTTGTAGGTAGAATGGTGCCGGAGAAAGGGATGGCACATCTTCTGCAAGCTCTGACGCGTGTTCCAGGTGAATGGCAGCTTCTAATGATCGGCGACGGGCCAAATGCCCCAACCTGCCAGCAACAGATTGCGACGGCAGGGCTGTCTTCACGGGTGCGGTTGACCGGCTGGCTCACGGCAGCCGAGTTACAACCCATTTACCAACAGGCCAGCCTGCTGGTCATGCCGGCCCTATGGCCGGAACCGTTTGGCCGCGTTGGCCCGGAGATTATGGCGTGGGGAAAGCCCGTCGTTGCCTATGATGTTGGAGGCATCCATGAGTGGCTACACCACGGTGAAAATGGGCTACTGGTCAGACCAGGAGATATCCTTGGTTTGGCGGCGGCGATCACGCAACTCTTAACCGATGCGGCGTGTCGGGCGCAGTTGGGCGCACGCGCCCAACAATCCGCGCGGCAACAGTTCGCCGCGACAGCACACCTGGCTGCGCTCAATGCGTGTTTTGCCGAAGCGCAGACGCAGTTCGGAGCACGGTCATGATGCGGTTTCTCAAAAACCCATTGACGCGCCACCTCAAACGGTGGGGGAGCCAGCACTATAACCGGCTGCTTGATCGTCTGATCAAAAACCCGGTGGCGCGCCCAGACCCAGTGTTTACGTATCTGGCGCCGTTGCTTTTTCCGGCGCAAAAAGCGCGGGCGCGGCGTCGAGAAATGTATATCACGACAGTCGGTAAGAACGACGGCGCCGGGGCGCAAATTCAAGCCGTATTTTCAACCATGCTTTTTGCGCAGATGCAGGGGTTTACGTATGTGCATACACCTTTTACAGCCATTGAACATGCCGATAATCCTTTACATTGGGCTTCGCAATGGGAAACGTTTATGGGGTTAGGTTACGGTGAAATGCCGGTGGAGGCGCTTCCGCCCGAAACAAAACGGGTACAACTGGCTTCGATTGGTCGGTTGCTCGGTCGTGCCGGAACGCTCTATCTTGTTCCCCATTGCCATCCTTATGCCGACGCTTTCCCAGATCAGTACATACTGTTAAAAGAACGATTCAGCCAAAAATATCACCACGTGCCTAAAAACGTGCCGCACTTCAACGATCCAACACGTTGCAATGTAGCAATCCATATTCGACGCGGTGATGTGACCCCAAAAACTCATCCTCTGAGATATACGGCCGATTCGTATAACCTCACTGTGTTGGAAAAGATCCAGACCGTTTTGCGGGGTTTAGGTATTGACCCGTTGATTCATGTTTATTCTCAGGGTGCCGTTGAGAATTTCAGTGAATATGCGCGTCGGGAGATGTGTTTGCACATCAATGAATCCGCATTCGCCACATTTCATGCTATGGTGACAGCCGACATCTTGGTAATGTCCAAAAGTTCGTTTAGCTACAGCGCCGCTTTGCTTTCAACGGGCATTGTATTTTATCAAAAGTTCTGGCACACCCCCTTGAGAGAATGGATTAACACTGAAAACAATGATTTTGGTTTTCAAATTCAACCGTCCCTTCTCAAGAGAGAATATCATAACTGAGAGGTTTTCTATGAATTTATTACAACTGGCTAAGAAAGTTGTTCCAACATTCATATACCATAAGTTGAGTGTTCTCTATTACGCAGTTTACTATCTTAATCGGCGCACGATGTCGCAAATTGGACAAGATTTCTGGGTTTTCGGTGAAGTATTCAACGAAAAAGAAAGAGGGTTCTTTGTGGATGTTGGCGCTGCCGATGGTGTTATGTTGAGTAATACTTACATTCTTGAGAAAAGATACAAATGGCAAGGGATTTGCATAGAAGCGAACCCTGAGTTTTATGCGCGCTTAAAGCGCACACGTAGCGCAAAATGTGTACATGCATGTGTGAATTCAGTTGAAGGTGTTGTTAAATTTAGAATAAATGGTGTTGAGGGGAGCATTATTGATAGTGACCTGCAATCCAGAACAAGCGAGAGCAATATCATAGAGATAGGGGCAAAGAGATTAACCTCCATACTGCTCGAGCAGTCAGCTCCAGATATAATTGACTATTTATCTGTTGATGTAGAAGGCGCTGAGGACCAAGTTCTTACAGAACCACTTTTTGAAAAATATAGATTTAATTGCATGACTATTGAAAGACCAAGCGTCGTCCTAGATGCAATTTTACGCCGAAATGGATATATCCCAACCAGAATGATGCTCGGGCTTGATACATATTATATTCATGAGTTATTCTATACCGAATATGTTAAAAACGTGTACAAATTCTGGGAGAAATTCTCCAGGCGTTGCCAAACGAAATTATGAAAAAAACGTATGTATGAGTCTACTGCAAAAAGTCCTTCTTGACCGCCAAGACGCCAAGTTCGCCAAGGAAATCGAATAATTGATGAATAATTTCAAGAGATTTACCCGTTTTCACAAATTATCTTC
>DAOUAQ010000184.1:0-21854 GCA_034433375.1 Anaerolineae bacterium
TCGGCGGGCGGCTCCTGGGTCCATTCGGTATCGGCGCTGGTACCGGACTCACACCTAACTCCGGCTCTCTGCAACCTCGCTTTGATACGTACTCTTCCCAATCACAGCCTTTAACGCTTTTATTTAACCACGAACTCACGAAATGTCAAGCCAGAAAAACAAGCAACAGGCTACCTGCTGCCGTGCCATCGGCATCCACACGCTGCGCGCCGGGGAGCAGTGTGTGACCATTTACCGCATCTTTGGCGGCCCGGAGATCAATGCTAGCGCCTTCAGCCACGACTCACCCTCGGAAGCGGTCTGTTCCGCCTCGAAGCGGTAATCGTGCTTGCGAATGAACTCGCGCAGTTCGGTCAGCAACGGGGCTAACGCCTGGCGTTGTAGCGCGACGATCAGTTCAGTGTGCGCCGGCGTTGCCACGTGAGGCAGGGTTTGGCGAAAGTGCGGCAGGCACAACCCGCCGGCCGCGACGTAACCAGCTTGCAGTTCGGGGTCGGTCAGGTGCGCCAGCAATTCATGGATGTACGCATGTTCCGTCTCTGCGCGGACGCTACACGCCAGACAGGGGCGCTGCGGCGTCAGACTTTCGGCGAGCGCGTTGGCGTCGGCTTGCGTGGTGGGCAGGCCAAAAATGGCGCGCAAGCGATCCAACGGCGTCGGGGCTCTCTGTGCGGCGAAGTGGTCCAGCGCGCGTTCCCACTCTGTCAGCACATCGTTACTGAGGATGGCGACATCAAGCGCCGCGCCGTGATGCTCGCGGAGCTGCCAGGCGTGCAGGTTGCAGAAGCCCCGCGCCGCCTTGGCCTCCGCGCGGACGCGATAATCGTTGGCGTTCTCGTAGACCAATCCGTTGAGATAGCGCGCCACGGCCTTGTGCGCCAGACGGCAGATTGCGCAGCCCGACACGTTGAGCGCGTCGCGCAACTCATAGTACAACGAGTGCTTTGTCATAGGCTCCTTCTCACAAAACAGCCTCTACTGCACGCCCTTTTATGTGAGTCGAGGCTATCAATCCTGGCAATAATGAGCTAACGCCCCGCGAGCCTCATCGCTTATTGGTTTGTGGACATTATACTTGTGTTGGAGCGGCGGACAAATGCGTAGCGACCACATTCTTTGACAACTGGGGCTTGCCGTGGCAGACCTCTTGCTCATCTGAAAGAGTATGCTAAAATTGCTTTCTAATGGTGATTTCTGGCGGATAAGTACGTCCACAAGGCATCATCACACTCATCTTACGTTGCACATCATTCATAATGGAGGAGGTTACATGAGCGAAATAGAAGAGAAATGGTATGCTCTCGATATTGATGCGGTAGTTCAGAAACTCGGTTCAGATGTCCGAAATGGTTTGACAGCCAGCGCCGTTAAAAAGCAGTTAGAAACCTACGGATACAACGAACTGGCAGAAAAGAAGCCGCCGACGTTCCTGGAACGTCTTTGGGAAAGTCTTAGTGAATTCATCGTTATGATCCTCATTGTCGCCGCCGTCATCTCGGCGCTCCTGGGGGATTATATTGAGGCCGGCGCCATCGTGGCGATTGTGATCCTCAATACGGCCATCAGCATCATTCAGGACAGCAAGGCCGAACAGGCCCTCGCCGCGCTGAAGAAAATGGCCGCCCCAGAAGCGCACGTCATCCGCGATGGCACGCGCGTGAGGGTACCCTCGCGCGAACTGGTGCCCGGCGACATCGTGTTGCTGGAAGCGGGGACCATTATTCCGGCGGACTTGCGTCTGGTGCAGAGCATGAACCTGAAGGCGGAGGAGGCTTCGTTGACCGGAGAATCGGTGCCGGTGAACAAGAACGCCGATCACGTGATAAGCGCCGATGCCGGATTGGGCGACCAGCACAACATGGGTTTCATGAGCACGACCATCACGTATGGGCGCGGGATGGGCATCGTCGTCACCACGGGGATGAAGACCACGATTGGGCACATCGCCGAACTGATTCAGTCGGTGGAAGACGAAGACACGCCCTTACAGCGCAAGCTGGACGATGTCGGCAAGATGCTCGGTATCGCCAGCCTCGCGGTCTGTGGCGTCGTTTTTCTCATGGGTCTCTTGCGCCCTGTTATCTTGGGGCAGACCGTTGGCTGGGATTTGCAGCAGTGGATCGACCACAGCAAAGAGTTCTTCATGCTTTCCGTGAGCCTGGCGATTGCCGCCGTCCCTGAAGGGCTACCTGCCGTCGTCACCATCTGTCTGGCGTTGGGGATGCAGGAAATGGTCAAACGCCACGCGCTGATCCGTCGCCTGCCGGCCGTCGAGACGTTGGGCGCGGCGACGGTGATCTGCTCCGATAAGACCGGCACGCTCACGCAAAACCAGATGACAGCGACCCGCATTTGGTCCGATGGACACACCTACGAAGTCACGGGACGCGGTTACGCGCCTGACGGCAAGTTTATGTTGGACGGCGCGGAGGTATTGCGCCTTGAGGATTATCCGGTCTTGCAGGCGAACTTGTGGGGCGGCGTGTTGTGCAATGATGCGATCCTCGAACCGCACACTGATACGAAATACCGGATGATCGGCGATCCTACCGAAGGCGCGATGGTCGTCTCCGGCGCAAAGGCGGGTTTCTGGCGTGAAAAGCTGGAAGTCATCTTCCCGCGCGTGAACGAGATCCCCTTCGATGCCGACCGCAAACGCATGACAACGATCCATGACCTTGAGCCGGCGGGCAAGCAAAACATCAGCCCGCTGCCCGGCGGCGGCAAGAACAACTACGTGGCGATCACCAAGGGCGCGCCGGACCTGGTATTGAATTGTTGTACGCATATCCTTACTTCCGAGGGGACTATCCCATTGACCGACGCCAAACGCCAAGAAGTCCTGGAGGCCAACAAGGCGCAGGCTACCCAAGCGTTGCGTGTGCTCGCGGTGGCTTACCGTCCGTTGACCGAAGCGACCGGTGAACTTCAGCACAAAGAAATCGAGCGCGACCTGATCTTCGTCGGCCTGCAAGGGATGATCGACCCGGCGCGTCCGGAAGTACTCCCGGCGGTGCAGAAAGCGCAAGGCGCCGGTCTGCGCACCATCATGGTGACGGGCGATTATCCAGATACGGCCGCGGCGATTGCTTCGGAAATCGGCATCCTGCGCGAAGGCCGCATGATTATCTCTGGCGCGGAATTGGAAGCGATGAGCGACGATCAATTGGCCGACCGGATTGACAACGTGGATGTGTTCGCGCGCGTGTCGCCGAACCACAAGATGCGCATCGTTTCAGCGTTACGCAAGCGCAACAACGTCGTCGCGATGACGGGCGACGGCGTCAACGACGCGCCGGCGCTCAAGCAGGCCGACATCGGCGTGGCGATGGGCATCACCGGCACCGACGTCACCAAGCAAACGGCCGATATGGTGCTCACCGACGACAACTACGTCTCCATCGTCAGCGCCATCGAGCAAGGTCGCGTTATCTACTCCAACATCCGCAAGTTCGTCTTCTTCCTGCTCTCCTGTAACGTGGCCGAAATCACCATCCTATTTATCTCCACCGCGCTGGGCTGGGCGCCGCCCCTCACGGCGATCCAACTGCTGTGGCTCAACCTGTTGAGCGATGGCGCGCCCGCGCTGGCCCTCGGTCTGGAGAAGGGCGACCCCGACATTATGGTGCGTCCGCCGCGCCCGCCGGAAGAGCCAGTCATCAACCGAGAGATGTGGATTGGTGTCGCCGTGCAGATGGTGGCCATAACCACAGCGGTTTTGACTGTCTATCTTTTGGGATGGAAGGTATACGGGCCGAAACACGCACTCGAAAACGGCTTTATGGTGGGTACAGCGGCTTTTGACGACTTCGTGCTGCTGACCGCGGAAACGATGGCGTTCGTCACGCTGGTCGCCTCCGAACTGTTCCGCGCTTACACCTCGCGCTCGGAACGTTACCCGCTGTTCAAGCTCGGCGTGTTCTCCAACAAGTATATGCAGTACGCGGTGGGCTTCTCGCTGCTGTCGCTGATGGCGGTGGTCTACTTGCCCATCCCGGCGATCGGCGAGATCTTCAATACGACGCCCATCCAGTTGGACGAATGGATTCCGATGCTGCCGCTGATCTTCTTGCCCGCGATTGCGGCTGAAGTGCAGAAGTGGGTAATGAATCGCCGTCGTAAGGGGTAGACCTGTTATCACATCGATAAAAAATCGGCGGGGCTTGCAGCCCCGCCGATTCTCTTATCGAGAAGTGCGCATACTACGGTGTCTGCCTCGCTACGACCTTGATCTTGACCGGCTTCGTTTCGGTCTTATTCCCGGCGGCGTCGTAGACGATGACGCGGAACTGGTACTCACCCGGCCCGCCCAAAGTCCAGTTCACGTTGAACGGCGCAATCGTGCGGAACTTGAAAGGCTCCGCCTCGTCGCCCTTGAAGAAATCCACGCGGGCGACGGCGTAGTTGTCGTTCACCTCGGCGTTGATGTTGACCCACTCATCCACACCGTAGGTATACTCTGAGCCTGCAACGGGATAAGTCAGATCAACTTTAGGCGGAGTGTTATCCACCGTGAATTGCAGCGTCGCCTGCCGCACGCCCTGATCTTGCCCGATGACCTGGAGTTGCAGGGTATACAGTCCATCCGCAAGCCCGGTGGTGTCGAAGAATTCCAGGATATTGTTATCCACCTGGTTGCCGTGATCTGGCCCGATCTGCATCCACTCGGTGGGATTCAGTCCCTTGCCGAAGACCAGCCGGAAAAAGGCAAAGTTCCCACCGCGCGCGTTGCCGGTGATGGGCACAACGCCTCTAACGTAAGAATAGGCCGTGGGAGAGATAACCGCTACTTCAGCCTGCGCCTGGTTCGGCCCGTAAATGGTGTCATACTCTGTCGGCGGAATGTTCACGCGCTTCTCTTCCGGCAGGCTGTTGATCCAGTCCTGGGCCTCCGGCGGCAAAACCATATAAACGCGCTCCTCCATCAACTCTGGCGGCGTGTAGATGGTCGCCAGTTTCCCCGTATCGCGGTTCACCAGGAAGACCTGATGGATGTTGTCCGTTTCGGTCGGCTCTGTGCCGGGGATCATAATCTCGTTGCGGGTGGGACAGTGTCCGTTCGGCTTTAAGCCCGAGACTGAGCAGACGGTCACTTCTATCAACCCCTCAGGGCGCGTGAAGGGGACGATGGGTTCATCTTTGAGCGCGTACTCGATCATCGCGTGCCAGATATAGGCCGCGCCGCGAATACCGTCAGTGTTAATCATGAAGTCTTCCGCGTCTTTATTGCCTTGCCAGACGCCAATGGCGATCTGCGGCGTGAATCCCACGGCCCAATTATCGGTGAAGTTGTTGGTGGTGCCGGTTTTCCCGCCTGCCGGGCGCTGATTTGCCAATTCCAGCGCGTTAGGTGTGCCAAAAGTAGCAATACGCGCTTGGCGGTCAGAAAGGATATTGGTCGTCAGGTAGGCGAGCCGTGGATCAAGAACCTGGCGCGATTCCGGTTGGCTATACTCGTAGAGGACTTTGCCATTGCGATCTTCGACGCGCAAGATAGCGACGGGATTCAACTCGCGGAAGTTGGGCCGCTGTTCCGATGTGGGAACCGGCTGACCGAACATCAGGCCGTTGTTAGCGAATATGGTGAAGGCATACGTCATATCAATCAACTTGACCTCTCCACCGCCCAGGGTAAGACTCAAGCCGTAGTGCTGCAAGCTCTTGTCGAGTGTGGTGATCCCCATGCGGTGCGCGGTGCGTAACACATTGTCAATGCCGGCAATAGACATCGCTTCCACCGCCGGAATGTTGAGCGAGCGGGCCAAGGCGCTGCGCATACTGACGGGGCCGTTGTAGGTGCGGGTGTAGTTCTCCGGGACGTAAGGCGCCATCCCGGCCCCCTGGTCAAACGCTTGCCGCACATCCAGGAACATATAGGCGGCATTGTGTCCCTGAGCCAGGAAGGTGACATACGTGAAAGGCTTGAACGAAGACCCCGGTTGCCGCAGCCCGTCTGCCGCGACGTTAAACTTGCCATCAATCTCATCGTTCCAGTAGTCGGCGCTGCCCACCATCGCCAGAATCTCGCCCGTCGTGGGGCGAATGATAACGACGGCGGAGTTCTTGATGTTGAAGTCCTTCCCGATGCGGCTGGCCGGCACATCGGGAATGTACTGCGCAGCCTCACAACCCGCCGCGACGGCTTCCGGGATGACGACCGCGGGGTCTTCGCCTTTGAGGATACGCAGGTACGTCTGCACCGTACACTGCGACTGATTGTTCAAGTTCAAATCGAGCGTGGTGTAGACGCGCAAGCCGCCGCCGGCCACCAGTTCGGGCGGGAACATATTTTCCAGTTGGCGGCGCACGTACATTGAGAAGTGCGGCGCCCGGATGTCAAAACGCTTATTGGATTGCGCCAGCTTCCACGGCTCGGCCTCGGCCAGTTTGGCCTCGGTGCGGGTGACACAGCCTTCCTCAACCATACGTTGCAGGATGATGATTTTGCGCTCCAGCGCCTCTTTCGGCGCATCGAAAGGATTGAGCAGCGGGTATTGCGGAATGGCGATCAGAGTCGCCGCCTCCGATAGCGTCAACTCGCCGACAGATTTTCCGAAGTAGACCCGCGCTGCTGCATCAATCCCATAAGCGAGATTCGCATACAAGTTCGTGTTAATGTACCATTCCAGAATTTCCTCTTTGCTGTACAGGCGCGTCAGTTCCATCGAAATGAGGACTTCTTTGATTTTGCGCGTGTAGCTTTTTTCGTAGCGTTCCTCAATCGGAATCACCGAGTTTTTGACCACCTGTTGCGTGATCGAAGAACCACCCTGAATATCCTCACCTTGCAGGTTGGAGTAAAACGCGCGCAACAACCCGCGCATATTAAAACCGGGGTTGGTCCAGAAAGTTTTGTCCTCGGCGGCGACCGTCCCACACACCACATAATCGGGTATTGACGACAGCGATACCCAGTTCCGGTCCCCTGCATTGGGGTCAATCACTTCATAGAGCAAATTTTTACCGGTGCGGTCGTAGATTTTGGTAGTCTCGAAAGTCTGCACACTGGCTTGGGCGACATCGTCCGGGGTTGGCAGATTGGCGGTGATCGTATTGTAGGCGGCGGCAGCGCTGCCCACCCCCATGCCAATCACTACCCCTACAGCCAGGATCGCAATCAAAACCAACAATCCAACGATCCGCAAGATCAAACTAAAGCCGGTACGGCTCTTATGCCTTTTTCGCCCCCGGTCAATGATGACCAGAGAACGAATCAAAGGGACGGGAGTACGTTTTTTTGCCATCCTTACCTCTGTTTTCTGCCCTTTTGCTTGGGCGTTATCACTCGCTTTTTCATCCTGTGTGATATTATGCCGTGCTTGCAGCGTTTTGCAAGGCCGACAATGCTTGACGAATTTACAATATCCGTTAGAATGTACCCGATTGTGTGAGGCTGGATGGTTATGTTTGAATCTTTAAGTGCGAAACTACAGGGCGTCTTTGATCGTTTAGGGAAGCGCGGCATTTTGCGCGAGGAAGACGTCAAAGCTGTACTCAGAGAAATCCGGCTGGCACTTTTAGAAGCGGACGTCAACTACAAAGTCGTTAAGGACTTCATTGATCGCGTCCGGGAAAAGGCAATAGGCGAAGAAGTCTCGCGCGCGCTCAATCCCGCGCAGCAAGTCATCAAGATCGTGCATCAGGAACTCGTCGTGACCCTCGGCGAGCCTGGACGGCTGGAACTGAAGGGCCGCGCGCCATACATCATCATGCTGGTCGGCCTGCAAGGCTCCGGCAAGACGACGATGATCGCCAAGCTGGCCCTACATCTGCGTTCCAAAGGGCACTTCCCGCTGATGGTGGCTGCCGATACCTATCGCCCCGCCGCGATCACTCAATTGGAGGTCCTGGGACGCCAGATCAACGTCCCCGTGTACAGCGACCGAACCGCCAAACCACCCGATATTTGCGCGCGCAGTCTCGAGGAAGCGCGTAACCGTGGCTCCGACATCATTTTGCTGGATACCGCCGGCCGTTTGCAGATTGATGAAACGATGATGACGGAACTGGTCGCCATTCGTGAGCGCGTCCATCCGATTGAGATTCTGCTCGTGGCAGATTCAATGACCGGTCAGGAAGCTGTCAACATCGCGCAGGGCTTCCACGAGCGCGTGGGGCTGACGGGACTGATCCTCACCAAAGTGGACGGCGACGCGCGCGGCGGTGCAGCGATCAGTATGCGCGAAGTGACCGGCGTACCCATTAAATTTCTGGGAACCGGTGAGAAGACCGGGGCGCTGGAACCCTTCCACCCTGAGCGGCTTGCCAGTCGCATCCTGGGGATGGGTGATGTGCTCTCCTTGATCGAGCGCGCCGAGACGGCTTTTGATGAAGCCCAGGCCGTCGAGATGGAGAAGAAACTGCGCAAGGGCGAGTTCGATCTCGAAGATTTCCTGGATCAGTTACGCCAGGTGCGCAAAATGGGACCGCTCAACGAGTTGTTGGGGATGATCCCCGGTTTGGGCAAGGCGCTCAAAGGCGTTGATCTCGAAAAACTTGAGGCAGAGAAGAATCTCAAGTACGTCGAAGCGATTATCCTTTCCATGACGCCGGAGGAACGCCGCAACCCGCGGATTCTCAACGCCAGTCGTAAACGGCGTGTCGCCGCCGGTAGTGGGACGGACGTTCAACAAATCAACCAACTCCTGAACCAGCATCGTCAAATGCAGAAGATGATGAAGCGTTTGGGAGACGGCAAAGCGCGCGGGTTACCCCGGCTTTTTCAAGGCTAAGGGTATCCGCTGACATACCAAACTTTTTTATTGATGAATCATTTTTTCTTGTTAAGAGGACAGGAGGAGTATGCTTAGGATCAGATTACGTCGTGTTGGCGGTAAAAAGCAGCCCAGTTACCGCGTTGTTGTTGCTGAGTCTACGGCCCCGCGCGATGGGAAATCCGTAGAAACGATTGGGTTTTATAACCCACGTACCGAACCTGAAACGATTCAGGTTAAAGAAGAGCGCGCCCTTCACTGGCTCTCTGTGGGAGCGCAACCGAGCGATTCCGTGGTGCGGTTGTTGAAGAAGGTGGGAACGTTGGCGCGTTTTGAACGTCTGAAAGCTGGTGAATCTGTCGCAGCTTTGGTTGAAGAGGCTAAGGCTGTGGCGCAGACCGCAAGCCCAAAAACGAATCTCATGGCCCAAGAGAAAGAACCTGTGACTGAGGCCAACGGCAACCAGTGATGCCATAAGCTGCAGGATTTCGCCTCGGTCGCTCGTTCCTTTTGTATCCTATCCTTAAATGTCTTTCACATACTCAAGGAGGCGTAACGATGTCTGCAGTCAAGGATTTGGTGGAATATATCACGAAAGCTCTGGCGGACGAGCCGGGAGCAGTCAGTCTTTCCGAGATTGAGGGCGAAACCTCAATCGTTCTGGAATTGCGGGTGTCCCCAGAAGATATGGGGAGAATGATCGGCCGTGAAGGACGAACCATCAATGCCATGCGCTCACTGGCGCGCGTGCTGGGCGCGAAGATGGGTAAGAAGGTCACGCTGGAGATTGTGTAGCTATGGCCGTTAAGGCCGTCGTGTGTTCGGCACTGAAGGGGCTCAGGGATGGCTGAAAAGCAACCTGAGCCTCGTTATTTAGCTATCGGGCGCATCCTGCGTCCGCATGGCGTGCGTGGAGAACTGCGGGCCGAGATTCTCACCGACTATCCGGAACGTATTGCCCGCCGGCGCACCCTCTACGTTGGCAAAGAGCACCGTCCCTACACCTTGTCGGGCGTGCGTTTCCACCAAGATGCCATGCTGCTAACCCTGGAAGGCTGCGCCACCCGCGACGAGGCCGAAGCGCTGCGCGGGTCGCTGGTGGAGATTGCCATCGCGGATGCCGTCCCTTTGGACGAAGAAGAGTACTATCATTTCCAGGTCATTGGTATGCGGGTCGAGACCGATACCGGTGACGTGTTGGGCAACATCGTGGATGTCTTTACCGCGCCAGGCGCCAACGATGTCTTTGTCGTTCACGGCGTCCAGGGTGAGATTCTGATCCCGGTGATCGAAGATGTCGTGATCCATCTGGATGTGGAAGCTGGACGGGTGCTTATTCACGTGCTGCCCGGCCTGCTCGACAAAGCATAAGCCATCGTGGAGCAAGGGATAGAGAACCAGGAGTCAACCAAACGTTGCTCCTTATTCTTTATCCCTTGTTTTTTTCAATAGCTGACCTTGCGCAGATGAAAAAACAGGTTATAACCTTCGCAGAATTCTGTTTGTGAGTGGATGAAGTTGATGGACGATCTGCGGTATTGGCTAGGCTTTAACCTGGTGCGAGGCATCGGGCCGGTACGCCTGCGCATGTTGTTGGACATGTTTGGCAACATCCAGTCTGCCTGGGGCGCTTCGGAACAGGTGTTGCGCGAGATGAAGCTGGATCGTCGCTCCCTCGAAAATTTCCTCAAGGTGCGCCAACAGGTGAATCTGGATGAAGTGCTCAGCCGCGTCGAGCGCGCGGGCGTGCATGTGTTGACCTGGGACAGCTCCGATTATCCCGACCTGCTGCGCCAAATCTCCGATGCGCCGCCGGTGCTCTTCGTGCGCGGCGACATCACCCCGGCTGACGAATGGGCCGTGGCGCTGGTGGGCACGCGCAAAGCGACGGTGTACGGGCGCGAGGTCGCCCGTGTGCTTGCTTCCGACCTGGCGCAGAACCAGGTGACGGTGGTCAGCGGTTTGGCGCGCGGCGTTGACAGCGTCGCGCACAAAGCCGCGCTCGATGCCGGAGGACGCACGCTCGCCGTTTTAGGTTCCGGGGTGGACTGCATCTATCCCGCCGAACACCGCAAACTGGCGGACGCCATCGCCGCAAACGGCGCGTTGATCAGCGACTACCCTCTCGGCACGCAGCCAGAAGCCTCGAACTTCCCGGCGCGCAACCGGATCATCAGCGGCTTGAGCCTCGGCGTCGTCGTCGTGGAAGCGGATGTTAAGAGCGGCGCGCTGATTACGGCAGACTTCGCCCTCGACCAGAGCCGGGAAGTCTTCGCCGTGCCCGGCAGCATCCTCAGTTCTGCCTCGGCCGGCTGCAATCGCCTGCTGCGCGACGGCGCGAGCATCGTCACCGAAGTCGGCGATATATTAGAGACGTTGCACCTGGACCAATTGTCGGAGAAGCAGATGGCGCGCGAAATCCTCCCGACAAACGCGACCGAGGCCGCGATTATCAATCATCTCACCGCCGAGCCGCGCCACCTCGACGAATTGTCGCGGGAAACAACCCTGCCGGTCGAGGTCATCAGCAGCACGCTGGTGATGATGGAACTAAAAGGCATGACGCGCCAGGTCGCGCCGTTGCAGTACGTTCTGGCGCGCGAGTCAGAGGAAGCATACGTTGTCAACACTGGCGACAAGGAGGCATCATGACCGAATCGTTATACGCGGTGATTATGGCCGGCGGCGGGGGGACGCGCTTGTGGCCCCTGAGCCGCAGCGGACATCCCAAGCAAATGTTGAAATTGTTCGGCGAGCGCACGATGTTCCAGCTCTCCGTGGACCGTTTGCTGCCCTTGCTGCCGGCGGAGCATATCCTCGTCGTCACGGCGGCAGAGCAGGTGGAGCCACTGGCGGCGCAATATCCCGAACTACCGCGTGAGAACTTCATCGTGGAGCCGTTGGGACGGGGAACGGCGCCCTGCATCGGCCTCTCGGCGCTGGCGGTGCAGCAGCGCGACCCCGATGCCGTGCTGGCCGTTGTCACCGCCGATCACCTCATCCGGCGCGCCGATACATTTCGCGCCGTCTTGCGCGCGGCGCAGCACGTAGCTGAACAGGATTACCTGGTCACGTTGGGCATTGCGCCGGCGTATCCCGCCACCGGCTATGGCTACATCCACCGGGGCGCGCTGCTCGGACAGGTGGGCGGTTTCGATTATTACCAGGTAGAACGCTTCACCGAAAAACCCGACGCGCCGACGGCCACGGCGTTCGTCAAAGCAGGCATCTATTCCTGGAACAGCGGGATGTTCATCTGGCGCGCCGCGCGCATCCTGGAAGAGATGCGCCTGTGGATGCCCGATTTGAGCGCGACGTTAGACGAGTTGCGCGGCGTCTGGGGAACACCGGCTTACGCCGAGACGCTCGCGCGTCTGTGGCCGGCCTTGCGCAAGGAGATGATTGACTACGGCATTATGGAGAAAGCCGCAAGAGTCGCCGTCATCCCGGCGGATCTGGATTGGTCTGACATCGGCGCGTGGGCGTCGGTGATGGACCTGCATCCGCACGACGCGGCCGGCAACGTCCTGCTCGGCGACGTCATCGCCATTGACGGCGCGGACACGATGGTGTTTGCCCAGGGCGAGCGGTTGGTCGTCACCATTGGGGTGCAGGACTTGATCGTGGTAGACACGCCGGATGCGGTGTTGATCGTGCGGCGGGATCAGGCCGAACGGGTGAAGGAGGCGATTGATCGTTTGCACGCTGCGGGACGCGACAACTACCTGTAAGCTGTGCTTGACAGGGGGCAACTTTCCTTTATGATTCTGCGCCGTAGTGATGGATACAGAATTCAATGGAATAGGGTATGTCGGATAAGCTGAAAATTGAAGCCTACTGTATGAAGTGCAAGGTCAAACGGGAGATGGATCAGCCAACTCCCGTCTTTACTGCTAAGGCGCAGCCGGCGGTACAGGGCCAGTGCCCGGTGTGCGGCACCAAAATGTTCTATATGGGGCGGACGCCTCTGCACGCTGACCTGACGCCGCCGGCCAGGCCCGAACCGCCGAAGCCTACCGGCAAACTCGTCATCGTGGAATCGCCGACGAAGGCGCGCACGGTGGGGCGTTTTCTGGGGAAGGGCTACACTGTCAAAGCGTCGGTGGGGCATATCCGCGATCTGCTGCGCTCGCAGCTCTCCGTGGATGTGGACAACGACTTCGCGCCGAAGTACCGCATCCCCAACGAAAAGCGCACGGTCGTCAAAGAACTGAGCAAAATCGTGCAAAAGTCGGGATCGGTGTACCTGGCGACCGACCCTGACCGGGAAGGCGAAGCTATCGCCTGGCATCTGAGCGAGGTCCTGGGTTTGCAGGCGGGGCAGGCGCAGCGCGTGGTTTTTCACGAGATCACCAAAGACGCCGTGGATGAGGCATTTGCTCATCCCCGCGACATCAATATGGATTTGGTTGACGCGCAACAGGCGCGGCGTGTGTTGGATCGGCTGGTGGGCTACAACCTCAGCCCGCTGCTCTGGCGCAAAGTGCGCGGACGGCTTTCGGCGGGGCGCGTCCAGTCGGTGGCGCTGCGTTTGATCGTGGAGCGCGAACGCGAGATCGAAAACTTTGTGGCGGAGGAGTATTGGACGCTCGACGCAGAGTTGGCGCAGCAGCACCACGAAGGCCGCAAGAAGCGCCCGACCTTCAAGGCGCGGCTGGTACGGATTCGCGGCGAAGAAGTCGCGCTGCACTGCGAGGACGACGTCACGCCGTTGCTTGAGGCGCTTGAGCACGCCCTCTACGTCGTCTCCAAAATCAAGGAAGGCCAGCGCACGCGCAAACCGGCCGCGCCCTATACCACCAGCACGCTCCAGCAGGAAGCCTCGCGCAAACTCGGTTTTATCGCGCGCAAGACCATGCAGATCGCGCAGCAGCTTTACGAGGGCATTGACGTGGGCGACGGCGAGCTGGTGGGCCTGATCACCTACATGCGCACCGACAGCACCAACGTCTCCCAACTGGCGCAGGAGGAGGCGCGGCGCTTTATCACCGAGCAATACGGAGCCGAGTTCCTGCCCGCCGAGCCGCCCGTGTATAAGACGCGCGCCAAAGGCGCTCAGGAGGCCCACGAAGCGATCCGCCCGACCAGTGTGTTGCGCACGCCGGACAAGCTGAAGTCCCATCTGAGTGCTGAACAGTACCGGCTATACGACTTGATCTGGCGGCGCTTTGTCGCCAGCCAGATGGAAGCGGCGCTGTACGACACCATCAGCGTCGAGATCCTGGCCGGGACGGAAAGCGACAAGCCCTATCTGTTCCGCGCCTCCGGCTCGACGTTGCGCTTTCCGGGTTTCCTGGTCGTCTACGAAGAAACCAACGCGGAAAACGGCGAGCAGGAAAAAGTGCAGCAGATTCCGCCGCTCACCGTGGATGAAGTATTGGACCTGATTCGTCTGTGGCCGGAGCAACACTTCACCCAACCGCCCCCACGCTACACCGACGCGACGCTCATCAAGGTGCTGGAGGAATACGGCATTGGCCGTCCTTCGACCTATGCCACGATCCTCTCCACCATTGAGCAACGCGGTTACGTGCGGCGTGAAACGCGGCGCTATTCGCCGACGGAGACCGGCTTCGTCGTCAACGATATGCTGGTGGAGAGTTTCCCCGATCTCATCAACGTGGATTTCACCGCGCAGATGGAATCAGAGCTGGATAACGTGGCCGAGGGCACGCAGAACTGGGTCGCATTGATGCGAGAATTCTACGGTCCCTTTATGCAGGCGTTGGCGAAGGCCGAAGAGACCGCGCCGGCCGTGGAGCAGGTCGAATACGTGGGGCGCGAGTGCCCGGAGTGTCACAAAGGGCAGTTGCTCGTGCGGCATGGACGTTTCGGGAAGTTTATCGGCTGCTCGCACTTCCCCACGTGCCGTTACACCGAACCGTGGCTGGAAAAGATCGGCGTCAAATGTCCCAGTTGTGAGACGGGTGAGATCGTCGAGAAGCGCACGAAGAAGGATCGCATCTTCTACGGCTGTTCCACGTGGCCGGCGTGCGAATTCACCTCCTGGAAGCGTCCATTGCCGGCGCCGTGCCCTGCCTGTGGCGGACTTTTGGTGATTGCGCGCAAGGACATCGCCAAATGCCTGACCTGTCAAAGGGAATTCGCCCTCGACAGCGTGGACACAGAGCCAGCGTTGCGTATCGAGATGACAACCGCGCCTTAGAATGTACTCAGCCAGCATATTCAGCGCCGCGCTCTGAGGTCTTGATGCGCGGCGTCTTTGTTCCTCGTTAACGCTTGCGTGGTATAATGATGGCATCGGCCAGGCTTTTAACTTTCAACCTTGAACAATTTCAGGGAGGGCTTATGGGACCTATCGATTTGCTCATCATTTTTTTCGCCGTAGGCGCCGTTAGTTTCTTGACCTACCAACGGATGGCGAAGGCGTTGTTTGCGCTGGTCGTCTTGTGGTCGGCAACGATGCTTAGCGCACTTCTGTACAAAGAGGCAGCCTATCGCATCAAGGCGGTGGCCGGGCCTAACACTTCAGCGACTGAAGGGATGATGTTTATCGGGTTGTTCATCCTCTTCTTCGTGATCGGTTACGTTGTGGTTCACGCCTCGTTTCCGGTAACCAAACTGCCAAAACTCGGTTTCCTGGACTTCGTGATGGGATTCCTGTTGGGCGTCATCATCGCTGCGGTCATTGTGGCGTTGTTTCAAAACGCCGTCGGTGTGATGGTGCGCGAGCAGTGGACGAATTACAATAGCTGGGCCAACATACGGAGGGACTTTATGACCTCGCCATTGCGTCCGCTCTCAAGACAGCTATTAGGTATCTACCGTTGGCTTTTTGCGCCTTTTTTCCGCACACTGCCGCCGGTATTGACGCCTTTATAAGAGTCAGCCAATAGCTTCAGCGCCAGCCTTGCGAAGGTGGAGGTATCTCTATTAGAGGTGTTTTGATGAATCGTCATTGGGTCACACTTGAATATCCTGAAATCTTGAAACGCCTTGCCCAATACACCGACTTTTCCGGCGGCGCGGCGCTGGCGCTGGCCCTGTTGCCGACCTCCGATTTCCGTGAGGCGCGGGAACGCCTGACGCTGACCCGTGAAGCGCGCGCGATGTTGGATGTGCGCCCCGACTTCGCGTTGGGCGGCGTGCGCGACATTCGCCCCTTCGCCGAACGCGCGCGGCATGGCGTGACCTTGCAGTCGGCTGATCTGCTTCAGGTGCGCGATACCCTGGTCAGCGCAGCGCGGGTGAAGCGCACGCTGACGCAGGTGGAGACACAGTTCCCCGGCCTCGCCGACATAGCCTGGCGGATTCACCCCCTTCCCGCTTTGGCGGATGCGATTGTGCGCGTGCTCGATGATCGCGGTGAAGTCCGCGACAACGCCTCGCCAGAGCTGGCGAAGATCAGGCGCGACCTGCGGATCGCCCAGGATCGCATCCAGGACCGGCTGCGGCGCATCATCACCTCGGCAGATGTGGCCCCTTATCTCCAGGAAACCCTGGTCACGCGCCGCGAGGGTCGCTTCGTCATCCCCGTGCAAGCTGACTTCAAAGGGCACGTCCAGGGCATCGTTCACGACCGCTCGTCGAGCGGCGCGACGCTCTTTATGGAGCCGACCGCCATCGTCGAACTAAACAACACCCTGCGCGAACTTGCCCTGGCCGAAGAGGAAGAAATCTACCGCTTGTTGCGGGCGCTGACAGAACACGTCGCTCACGACGCCGACGAGATCGCGGCGACGGTGGACGCGCTCTCCGAAATTGATCTCACGTTCGCCAAGGCGCGCTATGCGGCGGAAACGGACGCGACTGAGCCGGAACTGTTGCCGATTGCCGACCAGTTGCCCGCGCCTAAAGACGGGAACGTTCACCCCGGCACCGTCGTCCGCTTGCCCGGCGCGCGCCATCCGCTGCTCAATCCCGCAACCGTGGTGCCGGTCAACGTCGAACTGGACGACGACACGCACGTTCTGGTCATCACCGGCCCGAACACCGGCGGCAAGACGGTTTCCCTGAAGACCGTGGGCCTGCTCACGTTGATGGCTCAGGCAGGGATGCACTTGCCGACCGACCAGGGCGCGAGACTTTCGTGTTTCGAGACGGTCGTTGCCGACATCGGCGACGAACAATCCATCGAGCAGAGCCTCTCGACTTTCTCGTCGCACCTTACCAACATTATCTCGTTCCTGGAGCAAGTAGATCACCACGCGCTGGTGCTGCTGGACGAACTGGGCGCCGGCACCGATCCCGCCGAAGGCTCCGCGTTGGCGCGCGCGCTGCTGGACACCTTCCGCAAGCGGCGCTGCACCGCCTTTGTGGCAACGCACTACCCGGAGCTAAAACTCTACGCGCACAGCACGCCCGGCGTGCGCAACGCTTCGATGGAGTTCAACGTGGAAACACTCGCGCCGACCTACCGGCTGATTATCGGTCTCCCTGGACGGTCGAACGCTTTTGCGATTGCCCGGCGTCTGGGACTGCCGGAGGGCATCGTGAAGGAAGCGCGCAAGATGGTTTCCGGCGAGGAACTGCGCGCGGACGATATGCTTGAGGATTTGCACAATCTGCGTATGCAGACGGCCCAGGCGCGCGATGAGGCGCGTCTCGCCCACAAACAATCCGAGTCGCTCGCCGGAGATTTGCGCAAGCGCCTCGTCAACATCGAAGAGGAGCGCCGCGAAATTCTGCGTAAAGCGGAACAGGAAGCGCGCGCCGAGGTCGCCGCATTGCGCGACGAAATTCGCGTATTGCGCCAGCGTATGCTCACAGCATCGTGGCGCGAGGCGCAGCCAGTTCTGGACGAAGTCGCCGAGGAACTCGACGAGTTGGAGTTCACGCTGCCCACGGCAGAGCCGTTGCTGGCGGACTTAATGCACGCCCCGGAAACTGCCGCCCCATCTGGCCCCATCCGCGAAGGCGACACGGTGCTGTTGACCTCGTTGGGGGTGCAGGGCGTGGTGATGGCGGTGGAAGGCGCGGAATATGTCGTGCAGGCCGGCCCACTGCGCACCCGCGTGAGCGCCGATGCGCTCGAACTGCTCCGCCGCGCGCAACCGGCGGCAGTGGTCGCTGAGAAGGTGAAGACGCCGCCGCGCGGGCCGTCGCCTGGCATTCAGATTGATGTGCGCGGGCAGACGGTGGAAGAAGCCCTGGAACGCCTCGACCGTTACCTGGACGACGCAGCCATGGCGGCGTTACCCTGGGTGCGGATCATCCATGGCAAGGGCACCGGCAAACTGCGGCGGGAAATCCGCAACTTCATCTCCACGCATCCGCTGGTGACATCCTACGAATCCGCCGCCGAGAGCGAAGGCGGCGATGGCGCGACGGTAGCGCGCCTGGTTCATTCAGGGCAATGAGGCGTAAGCGTAAAACGTAATGCGTAAACGTAAAAGGGCTTAGCATAGATGCTAAGCCCTTTACTGTGGAAAATGTTGGGATTATGCTTTGGCGTTGTCGCCGCCGGAAGAGGTTGTCGTTTCAGCCTTGGCCGTGCTTTTCTCTTCCGTGGATTTTTCTTCCGTCTTGCGATTCCCGGCGACTGCGGTGGGCGATTTCGAGCGGTTGTCGGTGACGTAGAACCCCGATCCCTTGAAAATAATACCGGCGGGATGAATCAGGCGCACCACCGGCCCCTCACACTCCGGACACACAGTCACCGGCTTGTCAGTAAAGTGCTGGCGACGCTCAAAGCGCAATCCACACTCTTGACATTGATATTCATATAGCGGCATACGACTTACCTCCCCTACGATAGCGACTCCATTATATGCTTTTTGCTTGAGTTGACAAGTACAAAAACCATCCGGCAATCAATCTCCGGCTTGACAAACTACTGCTTTCCGTTACCATATTGCCTGTAGCGCGCTCATGCTGGTTTAACTCAAACGAAAATTTACTCGTGAGGACGATGCTCGATGGGGGCTGAAGATTGGGTCCTGCGCGGCGGAAACCTTCGAACCCCGCCAGGTCCGGGAGGAAGCAACGGTAAGGAGGCATTTCTGGGTGCCGCAGGGGTGCCTGCTCTTCAGTCCCTCTCGCGCATCGTCCTTTTAGTTACTATGGATGACCGATGGGAAGTTATGGCGTGAACTGGTTCCATAAGCTGGCCGCCTTTATCCTGGCAGTCCTGGCCGTGGTGGCCTTGACGGCGGGATACCGGGCCACCTTGACGCCGGTCACACTGACCGTTGACGGCGCGAGTCGTACGGTGCATACACATCAGCCGAACGTTGCGCTGCTGTTGGCCGACCTGAACCTCAGTTTGCGTCCCGAAGACCGGCTTGTCCCTGCGTTGGAAACCACCTTACACGCCGGGCTGGAAGTGCGGATTGAGCGCGCGAAGCCGGTCGTCATCGTGGTGGATGGGCGCGAGCGGCTCCTCTACGTGCATCAGGAGAGCGCCGCCGACCTGCTGGCGCTGGCAGGCATCGCGCTGGACAGCCACGATAGCGTCCAGATCCGCCCGGCCTCTGTAACCGATCCACCGGCCACCCGTTTCCGCATCGTCATTGAGCGCGCGGTGCAGATTGTGTTGGAGGATGGCGGGGTGCGCACAGCCTTATACTCCAATGCCGCTACAGTTGGGGCGGCGCTGTATCAGGCCGGCATCCAACTGTACCGCGCGGATCGCGTTTACCCCGATCCGGCCACCCCGCTGCAAAACGGGATGCACATCCGCACGGAGCGTTCACTTCCCGTATCCGTCCGCGTGGATGGGCACGTGTTGCGCACGCGAACCCATCGCAGCCGGGTTGGCGAGGTGCTGGCCGATTTGGGCGTGACGCTCAACGGGCAGGATTACGCCACGCCCTCGTTGGATGCACCTTTGGGCGATGGCGGAGAAATCCGCGTCTACCGCGTTACCGAAAGTGTAGTCGTCGAGCAAAGTCCGATTCCTTTCGATTCCGTGTGGCAGGCCGATCCCAACTCTGAAATTGACACGCAGGGCTTGCTGCAAGAAGGCGCGCCGGGTGTGCTGGAGCGCCGCATCCGCCTGCGCTACGAGGATGGTCAGGTGGTCGAGCGGTGGGTGGAAGGCGAGAGCGTGGTGCTCGCTCCTACGAACCGGGTGATGGGGTACGGCACGAAGATCATCGTGCGCCAACTGGCGACGGAAAGCGGTACGGTGGAGTATTGGCGCGTCATCCGTATGTTGGCGTCGTCGTACAGCGCGGGGACGGCCGGCGTCTCTCCCTCATCACCCTACTATGGCCGCACAGCCACCGGTATGCAGATGCGCCACGGGATCGTCGCGGTTGACCCTAACGTGATTCCCCTGAGAACACAGGTATACGTGCCCGGCTACGGCGTTGGCTACGCGGGTGATACCGGCGGAGCCATTCGCGGGCGGCGCATTGACCTGGGTTTCGACGATTCCAACCTGCAACTGTGGTATCGCTGGGTGGATGTGTATCTGCTCACGCCGGTTCCAAGCGTCATCAGTTATTTCGGCCCATGATGGACGATCCCCGCGCGCTGCTGCGCCACTACGGTCTTACGCCTCGCAAATCCCTGGGACAGAATTTCCTCGTTGAGCCGACCGCGCCGGCCGGCATTGCTGCGCTGGCCGAGTTGACCGATGCTGACACGGTAATCGAGGTTGGCGCCGGCCTGGGCACGCTGACAGCAGCTCTGGCCGCCCGCGCCGGGCGCGTCATCGCCGTGGAAACGGATCCGCATCTGGTCGCCATCCTGCACCAGGAATTAGCCTCGTTGGATAACGTTGCCATCGTCCACGGCGACATTCTCGACCTTGATCCGGCAGCTTTGTTGGACGTTCCGCCCGCGCCGCTGATGGCCTTGTGGGGGACGCGGCTGCCGCACTACCACGTTGTCGCCAACCTGCCGTACTACATCACGGCGGCGGTATTGCGCCACATGCTCGAAGCGACGGTGCGGCCTGCGCGGATGGTGGTGACGGTGCAACGCGAGGTGGCGACGCGCATGGTCGCCGTCCCCGACGACATGAGCGTGTTGGCGGTGAGCGTGCAGTTCTACGGGCAGCCGCGCATCGGGATGCGGCTGAAGCGGGGGGCGTTTTTCCCGCCGCCGGAAGTGGAATCCGCCGTGGTGCGCCTCGACCTGCACGAGACGCCGCCCGTTCCGGTAACAGATGTGGGCGAATTTTTCCGCGTGGTGCGCGCCGGATTTGCGCAGCGGCGCAAGCAGTTGCGCAACACGCTTGCGGCGAGTTTGCAACTACCGGCGGAAGCCGTGGTTGCGGCCCTGGCGGACGTCGGCATAGACGCGACACGCCGCGCCGAGACGCTTACGCTGGAGGAGTGGGGACGGGTGACGGGGGCGTTGTGGGCGCTGATGGGTTAGTCGTTAACCGGACAAGGGCGCGGTTTATTGGCAGTCCACCAACTCCAAAGCGTCAGTGCGATTAATCCGATGACGATCCAATAACCGTCGGATATGGGGCGTTCCCAAAACGGAACACTGGCAATGAACAAAGTGAGGGCTACCCCCACAGCTTTCGCTGATGCCGAACGTGAATATAGCGCCGTTGCCCAAAACAACACCAGGGTTAATGGTGGATTATCGTATTGCAGCGTGTAAGGGGTAAGTGCAAAACCGGCGAGCAGGGATGTGACTGTAACGTGAGTCAGCGATTGGGAACGCCATATCACCAGCGCAAGGATGGCTGCGCCAATCACAGACAAGGATACATAGATGAGAGAACTGGCTTTGTTGCCTATTTGAAACATCTTCAACCAGTCGCTCAATGTGGTGTTGATCCGGCTGCCGACCACTTGCGCGGGTCCATCTAGCACGTCGGTCAAGCCCTGGCCGAAATCAGGCTTAAGCAAGGCCAGGTACCAACCTGGGGTGGCTATTGTGGAAGCAACGAGCAACCCAATCGTAAGAATGCACATAACGACCACCGGCTGCCATTTCCCCCGCCGAAGAAGCCACAGTGTCATCGTCGCTACTGGAATAAACGTGACATTCGGTTTGACAAGCAATAGCGCCAGCCAGAGACCGGCCCAGATCCAGTTCTCATGCTGCAGTGCGGTTAATGCTCCCATCAACAGCGCAAACAACATTATGCCTAATTGTTCATCAATGTCATTAAGTTAAGGCCCAGCGACTACAATCGAGTATTATGTCCTCCATCCAAAATATAGCTCAAGGAGGATAGCATGGCAACCGATACCACAGCCCTGTGTGCCG
>DAOUAQ010000185.1:0-9658 GCA_034433375.1 Anaerolineae bacterium
GCTGATAAATCCGTAGCTCAATACTCCACTTGCAATTATCGCTTTTTGAGATACAATCGAAACATGCACGTCATCACCCGAAAACGCATTCAAGAGTTCGTCGCGCAACACCCAGATAGCCAATCTTCTCTTGAGAGTTGGTATCGGATCATGGCGCATACGGATTACAACTCATTCAACGAACTGAAGCGCCATTTTGCCAGCGCGGATTACGTCAATAATCTCGTTGTTTTCAATATCAGCGGCAACAAATACAGGTTGATCGCGGCTATTCATTTCAATCGCAAGAAAGTGTTTATCCGAGAGATTCTCACCCACGCGGAGTATGACAAAGGTAAGTGGAGGCAATAACGATGTTACAAGCGCAGACAATTCAATCTCTGGAACAAGCAGCACGGTATCTCTTCGTCCCTACAAATGAAGCTGAATGTGATCAACTCATCCGGTTATTGGATAATCTGATTGATATGGTGCGAGACGACGAAACGCATCCTTTGGCAAACCTGATGGATGTTTTGGGCGTTTTGATTGAAACTTACGAAACCGAGACAATCCCTGAACCGCCGCCTGATCCCGTTTCCGTTCTGAAATTCTTAATGGAGGAACATGGCCTGAAACAAAAAGATTTCTCGGAGTTGGGCAGTCAAGGCGTTGTCTCTGAAATCCTCAACGGTAAGCGTGCCTTGAACCTGCGTCAAATCAGGGCGTTGAGCATGCGCTTCAAAATTCCGGCAGCAGCCTTTGTTTAGCACAGGTCAAACAGAGAAAACCTGACTGGAATTGCAAGCGGATTGCCTGCGATACCTGAAATGGCGATGCAAAAAATGAAAATATGGGCTAAAATAAAGCTATGAATGAAGAACAATTGCTACAACGTATTACGATAAACCCAAAGATTTACGGCGGTAAACCGATTATCCGTGGACGCAGATTGGCGGTCGAGCACGTCTTGGGCATGTTAGCAGCCGGCGATACGCCCGAAGTGATTCTTCAAGGCTATGCCTGGCTGCAACCGGAAGATGTTCAAGCCTGTCTGGTTTATGCGCATCGTCTTGTCAGCCACGAATACGTCGAACCGGTACTGGCCGGAGCCGCTGTGTGAAAATCCTTCTCGATACGTGTGTATGGGGCGGGGCATACACATCCCTAAAGTCGGCGGGATACGATGTCGTATGGGCCGGCGATTGGGAAGAAGATCCCGGCGACGACGAAATTCTGGCCTACGCTCATCGTGAAAGCCGAATTCTTGTCACCCTCGACAAAGATTTCGGCGAATTGGCGATTGTCTATCGCATTCCTCATTCAGGCATTATGCGCCTCGTCAACATTGCCGCGCGGCAACAAGCCACAGTCTGTCTGCGCATCTTAAGACAGCACGAAGACGCCTTGCTCTCCGGCGCGATAGTGACCGCATATCCGCACAGAATCCGAATCCGATTGCCGGATAAAATGTGAATCATAGTTCAAAACAAGGAGGCATCATGACCAAAAATCTGTTTCTCGGCATCGACATTTCCACCACGGGCGCGAAGGCCCTGCTCATGGACGCAACCGGCGCCGTCATCACGACCGCCACGACCGCCCTGCCGCTCTCCACACCCAAACCGCTGTGGTCCGAGCAAGACCCGCACGATTGGTGGAATGGCATCGTGGCAAGCATTCGCCAGGCGTTGGCGCAGGCCGGCGCGACTGGCGACGACGTGACCGCCATCGGCCTCACCGGGCAGATGCACGGCCTCACGCTGCTCGACAAAAACGGCGACGCGCTGCGCCCGGCCATCCTCTGGAACGACCAGCGCACCGGCGCGCAGTGCGACGAAATCCGCGCGCGCGTGGGCAAAGCGCGCTTCATCCAGATCACCGGCAACGACGCGCTCACCGGCTTCACCGCACCCAAGATTCTGTGGGTACGCGAAAATGAGCCGGGAGTTTACGCCAAAGGCGCGCACGTCCTGCTGCCCAAGGATTACGTCCGCTACAAACTCACCGGCGATTACGCCGCCGACAAAGCCGACAGCGCGGGCACGATTCTGTTCGACGTGAAAGCCCGCGACTGGTCGGCGGAGGTGCTGGAAAAACTGGAAATTCCCCGCGAATGGATGCCCCGAACGCACGAAGGCCCGGAAGTGACCGGCGTGATCAGCGCGGAAGCGGCAGCCCTGACCGGCCTCAAGGCGGGCACGCCCGTGGTAGGCGGCGGCGGCGATCAGGCGGCGGGCGCGGTGGGCGTCGGCGCAGTCGAATCGGGCATCGTGGGATTGGTGCTCGGCACGTCGGGCGTCGTGTTCGCCTCCACGGACGCGCCCTACATCGAGAAGGACGGGCTGCTGCACGCCTTCTGTCACGCCGTTCCCGGCGCGTGGCACCTCATGGGCGTGATGCTTTCGGCGGCGGGCAGCCTGCAATGGCACCGCGACACGCTCGCGCCCGGCGTTGGCTTCGACGACCTGCTGGCGCCGGCGGCGAACGTCCCGGCGGGTGCGGAGGGCCTCTTCTTCCTGCCGTACCTCACCGGCGAGCGCACGCCGTATCCCGATCCGCTGGCGCGCGCGGGCTTCATCGGGCTGACGCTGCGCCACGCGCTCCCGCACCTGACGCGCGCGGTGCTCGAGGGCGTCGCCTTCGGCCTGCGCGACAGCATGGAGCTGGTGAAAGGCGCGGGCCTGGGCGAAATCAAGCAAATCCGCGTCTCCGGCGGCGGGGCGAAGAGTCCGCTCTGGCGGCAGATTCTGGCGGACGTCATCGGCAGCGAGCTGGTGACGGTGAACACGACCGAGGGCGGCGCGTTCGGCGCAGCGCTGCTGGCGGCGGTCGGCGCGGGCGTGTGGGCCACCGTGCCGGAGGCGTGCCGGGCGACGATCAAAGTCGTGAGCGCCACGTCCCCGCAACCGGCGCAGGTAAAGGTCTACAACGACCTGTACCCGCTGTACCGGGGATTATATCCTGCATTGAAACCGACGTTCGACGCGGTGGGGTAAGCGTCTCGAGTGTTGTATTTTGAATCATAAGGCCAAGCCGGAAGTTGCGCAGGGCAGTTGCTTGGAGAATAAGAAATCAAAAACAGCCTGCACATCTTTGCCATTCTGGAGCATCTTATGTGTTTGGGTGATCAGCGCTTCGATCAACGCCCGAGCTTGCTGACGACAGGCTTCGCCAATGGATTTGATAGGCAGTTGCGCTTTTGCCAGTGGTGAAGGCAAGCAATCCAGGTGAAGTAACGAATAGGCCACGAACACCAGACACCAATGTTTTCCAATGGCTTCAGCGTCACGCATGAGATATTCGTCGAACCCCAGGTGCTCTTTTCCATCCTGATAAAAGGTCTCAATCGGCCAGCGGAGCAAGTACGTAGTGATGATACGTTTGGCCTCCCAATCGAGGCAATTCGTCACCAAAACGACATAGGTGCCCGTCAACTCGGCGTTTTGATAGCTAATCACCAGCCGGACTTTGCCCAAGGTGGGGATGCGCACGGTGCAGGTGAAAGTCCAGTAATTTTGTTCGTTGACGACGACCGGCTTGAAAGACTTGGCCGGTATCTGCTTGACGAACGCTTCGACCGACACGTGCGGGCCTGCAAAAACAATCGGCTGACCGTCAGCATCGCGCAGTTGAAAACTATTCGTTTCGAGATTGCGGTTTTTCTTCAGGATGCTGATCCATTTCTTGCGCCGGCGCGCCGCCGCCTGGACCAACGCCTCGGAGAGAAACCAGCCATCAAACAGCAGTAGCCCGAAGCGCAAGCGATGGGCAATGGCCGCTTCGAGTAACTCAATGGCTAACTCAATCTTGGTCTGAAACTGGTTGTGCAGTTGCAGAAAGTCCGGGTCTTGCAGGAGCGCGGCGTCCACTTGCCGGTGCAGTTTTTGGCGCTCCTTCTTGGTCTTGGGCAAGGTGACTTCCGGGAAGTGTTGTTGCACAAACGTCTCCCAGTGCGTCACTTCTTCATAGCGCCGATACAGCCGCAAATCTACCGGAAAGCGCACCGCGCCACTGATATAATGGCTGGTCACCGGATTGTGGGCGAGCGGATAACTGGCGTCCGTATGATCATAATGCCGATCAACATACTCAAACAGACTCCCGACATGGGTACACAGAGTGTCGTCGAAAATGAGGGCCGATTCCGCTTTGGCCTTCCGTACCAGTTTCGTTTGTTCATTCAAATAGGTCACCCGCCGCGCATTGACTTGCTTCTCCGTCCACAGCGGTGTAGCCATAAAGCGTGACAGGTTGGTCTTGTCCGCACTGTCCAAGATGCACCGGCTGATGTTGGCCATGCTTTTGTTGGGCAAGACCATCAGACCCGTGAGATAGTTCTGAAAATGCCGATACTGTTTGCGATTCTCAAATAAGTCGGCAAAGACAGCGGCATGTTCACTGACTAATGGCGCAGGTTGCATAATCGGCAATTGCATGGTTTTTACCAACCTTAACGGTAGATTTGTTCTTGGTGGTAAGTTAGCACTTTCCGTCTAAAATGTCAAAATACAACAGTCGAGCTGGTTACTCGTTTCCAAATTGCTTCAAACGCTTAACCACCTGCACCATTGAGCGGACGGTGTGGTAGCTGATTTTCCAGGCGTGACCCAATGCATCGTCAATGGGGTTGCCGGCGCGGTCGAGACGCTCGTACCACTCGCCGCCGGCGTCCAGGTTGACGAATTTGGCGAAGACGAAGTCGTAGACGTTGCGGAAAGCGCGCCAGTATTTTTCGTCGCCGAACAGCCGATAGGCGTCCAGCAACCCCACGAGCACTTCAGCCTGCTGCCAGAACTGCTTTTCGGTGATCGTCGGCGGGGCGGTACGCGGGCCTTCCACAAACACACCGCCGAATTCGGTATCAATGCCGTAGTGAACGCAATGATCGAAAATTTTGCGGACGAGGTCGCCGTAAGTCTGGCGCTCCAGACCGAGGACATCGGCGGCGTGCAGGAGCAGCCAGGCCAGTTCGACGTTGTGGCCGTAGGAGGTGTAATCCAGCGGACGCGCCTGTCCATCCTCCGGCGCAGCGTCTCGTCCCCACGCCACAGCGAAGAGGATCGCCGGCAAGGGGCGGAAATCCGGCGTGAATTGGATGTAGCCTGTGCCCGTTTCCGGGTCGAGCATACGGGCGGCGATCAGATCAATGGTCTCCAGCAAGCGGCGGCGATAGGTTGGGCTGCCGGTCGCTTCGTACAACGTCGTCAGCGCCTCCATCATGTGCATGTGGACGTCCAGGCTCTTGCGGTCGCCGCCGTACTTGCCGGGGCGTTCGGGTTGCCAGTCCGCCTGCATGATCTCGAAGTAGCCGCCATGCCGGGTATCGGCCATGTGTTTGCAGACGGCGGCATACGTGCGTTCCGCGGCATCCAGCCCACGCGGGTCGCCGGTCGCCAGGAAATACTCGCTGAAGGCGTACATAGCGAAACAATGCCCGTAGCCGATCTTGCTGGTGACGGTGGGATGGCCCTGCCGGTCGGCGATCCAGAACCAGCCCTCGTGCTGCGCGTCCCAATAATGATCGAGGATAAAATCCGCGCCCATCCGCGCCAGTTCGGCGCAACGTCCACCGCCATACCCGGCCCGGTGCGCGCTGGACATCGTGTAGAGCATCCGAATCTGCATCAGGAAGGTCTTCGTCGTCTCGCCGGTCGGACGGCCGTGACGGTCGAAGTAAGTGAGGAATCCGCCATACGCCGGGTCAGGCGAACGCTCGATCCAGAACGGGAGCAGTTTTTCCGTCAGATACTTCCCCGTGCGGGTCAAAAGGTCCATTACTTCGGTATGTGTGGGCATAACAACACCTGCGGCAAAAGTCTGGTAGTCGTTCGTCTGATAGTCATTTTATGCCAGGGCAATCGTCGCCGCCAGCGCGAACTGCGCCAGGTGGTAGGTGACCATCACCCCCACGCGCAGCACGTGCGACGGCGCGACGAATTTGTTCCACGCCAGCATCGAGTCGGAGGCGAAGAAGAGCGTCGCGCCTACGATCGCGGTAAAGCGGGCGGCGGACGGCCACGCCGGGCGGAACAGCGTCGCCCACGCTGAGAACAGCATCAGGCTGAGGATGGTTGCGTAAGCGCCCACCGGCACGCGCATCGCTTCTTCACCTTTCTTTTGCAGTGACGCCGCGATGCGTGTGTAAAGCATCACGCCGAGCGCCGCCACGACGATCAGCACGATCACCGCACCGAGTGGCGGCAGTGTGGGATTCAGCCCGATGATGTAGAAGACGTGCGCAATGAAGAACGAAATCAGGCCAGGGATGAAGAATCGCTCGCCGGACAGCATCAGGAACACGTCCCCCGCCAAGGAGAAGCACAATCCCAGCACGAAGAACAGCGCCAGTCGCGTGTTGTCTGCGCCGCGCATCAACAATAGCGCCGCGACGATGACGAGGATCAACGTCCCCGGCTTGACGACGTGCTCCACGCGCTTCTGCGCCCGCGCGACCGCGATCCAGTTCACGATGCCCGTCGCCAGCGCCGGGATCAACAGCCATCCGCCTTGTTGCAGAAAATCGAGCATGATGTCACCTCATCCATTTTTCATATCAGCAGATTAAGCAGATGAAGCAGATTTCTGATATTGCCAAAAAGAAAATCTGCTCAATCTGCTTAATCAGCTGACAAAACTCAGAGCGTTTCCACCGGTTTGCGGTTAAACTGCCAGGCGCGCACGATGGGGATGATCGCGCCCAGGCCAACGCACAACGCCAGCACGCCGCCAATCCCTGCGACGACGAGAAGCGGCGGCACGGCCAGCCCTGCCACGCCCGCGACCAGGCTTAAGAAAAAGAGGACCGCAGCCACCGCGACAATGATCAACGCAGTACGCTGCGCCCGCTGCATTGAAGCCCGGCGCACGCCGTAGACGCGCCCCGATTGGCCGTTGATCAGCACCGGGCGAGGTTGGTTCTCGTCGTCGAGGTAGTAGGTGGCATAGAGCGGCAAGAGCAGCAGCGTCCAGTGCTGGCTTGTGTAGGCTGGCGACCAGCGAAACTGGCGGATGTGATCCGCGCTGGCAGCCTGACGGCACTCCTCGCCCGCCGCCGCCTGGAACGCCGGCGCCGCATCGGCCCAGGCGGCCTCCGGCGCGCGATCCGGCAGGCGCACGAGCGCGCGTTCGAGAGCGTTGGCGGCGTAAGGTTGTGTGTTGTCGAGCGCGTAGACGCCCAGCGCCTTTTCCATAGCGGCGTGTTGCTCCAACGCCGGCGCGACGATGTTGTCGTAGCGGCGTTCGAGCTGGCCCACGCGCGGCTCCCAACGGATGCGCGTCTCCTGCACCTGCTGCGTGGCCCAACCGCCGCCGTCGCTGTAGCGTTCCTGGTGGCTGACCACGCCGTAGTTAAAGCCGACCTCCGCCTCCCACGTCGCCGCCACGTCGCCATCCACCAACCACATTGGCAGGTAGAAGGGCTGCACGCGACCGCGCAGCGCCTCCGGGTTCAGGTCGCGCGGCGCGAAGGGGATACCGTCGGCGAACTCCTCGATGCGCTTGTCGGCAACGGTCTTCGTCACCGTGAAGGGCGTCACCAATTCCGGCGGGCGGAGATAGGGCAACTGTTCCACGCCTTCGGTGACGGGGTCCAGGTCTGCCGCGAAACAGTGCGGGCAGCGTAGCGTCGCCTTTTCCGCCGGGACAAGGTAGCGCCAGTCGCAGTGCAGGCAGACGGCGATCACAGCTTCAGTTCCCCAGCCGGTCAATTCAGACATCGCTCATCCTCCTCGCCTTGCCCACAATGCTAAAGGCAATAATCCCGCCGATGATGAGCAGGATGATGCCTGGCACGAGCAACACCGCCGCCGCGCCCAACGCCGGCGGCAGCAGCAGGCCGAGCACAATCGCCAGCAACCCCAAGAGGGTCAACAGCGCGCCCGGCGCGACCGCCGCGCCGACGACGAGCCAGACCTTATTCCAGTCCACCGGGCGCTGCCCGGCAATGCTCCCCGTCTGCCCGTTGATCATCACCTGGTAAGGTTGGTTGTCGTACTGGTAAACGGCCATGTAAACTGGCGCGAGCACGTAACGCCAGCTTTCTTCGCTGAAATCCAGCGCCATGCTGAAGTTGCGAATCTGCGACGTGCTGGCTTGCCCCCGGCAGGCATCGCGCGTCGCGGCGCGCATCGTCTCACGGCCTTCTTCCCACGCCTTTTCCAGCGGAACGTCGAAGGCTTGCGCCAGAAATCCGGCGAGATATTGCGGTTCGTAGGCGACCAGGGCGTGCGTGTCGTAGTTTTGCAGTTGGTTCAAGAGCACGCGGCTCAAGCGCGCCGTCCCGGCAACGAGCAAATCGTCGAAGAACTTGCGCACGCGCCCGGATTCCCAGCGCCAAACCGTGACCGTGTAACTTTCCCAGGATTTGGTCGCAGAGTTGTAGCGGCGGCGCGTCTCCTGATGCCCGACTTCGGCCTTCCAGTCGGCCTGCGTTACGGTGTCGAAGGTCCAGTAGGGCAGGTAGATGCCCGTGAACCCGGCGACCGTCGATTGTTTGAGCGATTTCGGCGTCATCCAACTGCTGCCGAGCCACTTCTCGGCGATGGGGCGGCATGTGTCAGCCTCGATCTTGAAGGGGATCAGGAAGCGTGGGCGTAGCGCGTCTTGTGGCGCGTCCTGTTGCAACACGCGGTTCGATCCGCAGAACGGGCAGGTGTGCGTCAACCGGCCCGGCGGGAGGGTGGCGCGGGCGTTGCAGTTCTGGCACCGCAATTCCTGGCGCGTCTCGCCCCAACCGTGCGCCTGGCTGGCGATGGCCAGGGTTTCCACGGTGAACTCGAATTCCTGCGCGCCCTTGCCGACGATTGTTCTTTTGGGCGGTTCGTAATAGCCGCAGTGCGCGCAACGCAAGCCGCCGTCGGCGACGCTGTAGGCCGTCGTCGCCCGGCACTGCGGGCACGTGAAGTCCGACACCGTTGGAAGAGCCTCGGTTTCCTCCGGCGCGGGCGCGTACACTGCGATGCCGGGGATCGCCGAAGCGGCGGGGATAAAGCCTGGCGGCGGGAATGTGTTAGTCATCAAACCTCCTCATCATTCTCCGTTCTCCGACAACAAACAAGGAGGAGAGGCTTATCTCTCCTCCCAAAGTATACCCCGACACCGAATTTTTACATAGCGGGGGTCAAGACTTGAGACTCCATAGCGCCCGCTTGACCATACGGGGGATGTCGTGCGTGAAGGTCGCGCGCAGGTAATCGCGCGTGCGATGATCGGCTTCGGCGGGGACACGGGCGTAGATGAGCGTGGAAACAACTGTCATCGCTAGCGCCCACGCGAAGAGAACGGTGAAGGCGTGAATCCGCAGGCCGCCCACGGCCATATCCAGCCCGGCGAGGGCGCGCAGCAGCCACCCGGCGAGGAATGGCGCGATCCCGCCCGCCAGCCCCGATCCCGCGTACCAGAGCGAGGTATACGCCGTGCGCGCTTCCATCGGCACGACGTCGTTGAGGAACCAGCGAAAGCTGCCGATGCCCAATCCAACGCTGATCGCGCCGGACGCAAACGCCAGGCCCAGCCCCAGCGCGAGCGTGACGGCGCGTCCCGGCGGCAACAACAGCCAGATCACTGGCAGCGCGCCAAGCGCGCCCAACGTCGTCAACGTGAGCGGTTTACCGCCGTAACGGTCGGCGGCCCAGCCCCAGTACAGGCTCGTGACCAGCGCGCCTACGGTGCCCGCCAC
>DAOUAQ010000186.1:0-5172 GCA_034433375.1 Anaerolineae bacterium
GCGCACTACCGAACCGCTCCGCCCCGGGCGCAAGGCGCCCCGCCGCAAAGGCCAGCGCCGCAAGCGGTTCTCAATGTGCTACAAGTCGGCCCGTTAACTTAATGACATTGACGGGTGAGCAGGTTAACGATAGTGGTCTTACCCGCACCCGTCGGGCCGACCAGGGCGATGGTCTGCCCGCGCCGGGCGTGCATACTGACGTGCTTCAGCACCGGCACATCCGGCTTGTAACCAAAGCACACGTCGGTGAAGACGACGTCGCCGCGAATGTCGTCCAGCGGGATCGCGTCGGGCGCGTCAATCAACTCCGGCGTCTCATCGAGAATCTCGAAAACGCGCTCGGCGCCGGCGATAGCCGATTGGATGGTGTTGTACAGGTTGGCGATCTGGTTGAGCGGCATCGAGAACTGCCGCGCGTAGTTAATGAAGGCCGCAATCGTGCCCACGGTCGCCATCCCCTGCACCGCCATCCAGCCGCCGGCCCCGGCGACGATGGCTAATCCCGTGTTGTTGACGAAGTTGCTGACTGGACCGAGGACCCCGGCGAGGATCTGCGCGCGCGAGGCCGCCTGGCGCAGCTTGACATTGGTAGCGCCAAATTGCGCGATGACAGCCTGCTCTCGCACATAAGCCTTGACCACATGTTGCCCGGTGACGGTCTCCTCAATGATGCCGTTCAGGTCGCCGAGGTACTGCTGCTGCTCACGGAAACCCTGGCGGGTGTATTTGGCAATCGCATTGCTCAAGAACATCATCAGCGGCATGGTGATCATACTCACAATCGCCAGCCGCACGTTGATGACCAGCATAATCCCCGCCACGCCAATGAGGCTGATAACGCTGGAAATCAACTGGGCGACGCCCTCATTGAGCACATGGCTGATGTTCTCCACATCGTTCGTCAGACGGCTCATCAATTCACCGTGCGGACGCTGATCGAAGAAGCGCAGCGACAGCGTTTGCAGCTTGGTGAACAGGTCATTGCGGATATCGCGCACAGTACGCTGCGCTGTAGAAGCCATGATATACACCTGTATCCACGAGACAGCCGATGTGGCAAAATACACACCGAGCATCAGCAGCGCCATGCGTCCCAGGCCGGGCAGGTCGCCTTTCAGGATGTAGCGGTCAATGGCAATACCCATCAGGTACGGCCCCAACAGACCCAGGCCAGAAGAAATCAACACCAGCGCAAAGATGGCGACCAAAGCCCATTTTTGGCGCTTGAGATAATCCCACAAACGATTCACGGTGCCTCGGATATTCTTAGCACGTTCCTTGGGACGCATAAAATGTCCGCCCGGCCCGCCTGGGCCTGGTCCACCCGGTCCCCCTGGGCCGCCGCGCGGTTGTGGGACAGAAGTTTGCGTTCGATGCGATCGTTGTTCAGACATACTTGCTCAGCTCCTTTTTAAGGCGTTTCAGGCGACTGGAGTCGCCACTACGCTGCCGTTTCCCAGTTGGGAATCGTAGATTTCACGGTAGACGGGACTGGTCGCCAGCAGTTCGCGGTGCGTCCCTTCGGCGACGACGCGCCCGTCATCCAGCACCAGGATTTTATCGGCGTTGAGCACCGTGCTGATGCGCTGCGCGATAACGAAGCTCGTGCGATCCTTCATGATACCTTCCAGCGCATCCTGAATCTTGATCTCGGTCTCCACGTCCACCGAACTGGTGCTGTCGTCGAGGATGAGCACCGCCGGCTTCACCAGCAGGGCGCGGGCGATGGCAATGCGCTGTTTCTGCCCGCCGGAGAGATTGACGCCGCGCTGTCCGACCACCGTATCGTACCCATCGGAGAACTCCATAATAAAGTCGTGGGCCTGCGCCGCTTTCGCCGCCGCGATCACCTCTTCATCGGTGGCCTCCGGTCGCCCGTAGCGGATATTGTCGCGGATGGTGCCGCTAAAGAGCACCGACTCTTGCAGGGCGATGCCGATATGACAGCGCAGCGTCGCCTCGTCCAGGTCGCGGACATCCACGCCGTCAATGGTCACGCGCCCGCCGCTCACATCGTAGAAGCGGGGGATGAGGTGGATGAGGCTGGACTTGCCCGACCCCGTCGCGCCGAGAATCGCCACCGTCTGCCCCGGCTCGGCCACGAAGGAGATGCCGGGAGGACCGCCGTTGTTCGATTTCCCACCGCCGAGCACCAGGTCGCGCCCATCGCTGTCATAGCTGAAGGTCACACCCTCGAAGGCCACCCGGCCCCGTGGCGCGAAATCCGTCAGCGCATTGGACTTCGTCTGCACCTCCGGCGCCGCATCCATCACTTCCTGGATACGATCCGCCGACGCTGACGCCCGCGCCAGGCGCATCACCAACATACTGACGAACATCAACGACATCAAAGTGCGCATCAAATAGTTGACGAAAGCGATGAGCTGCCCGATCTGCATACCGCCGGTGTTGACCAAAGCCCCGCCGAACCACAGCGCGCCGATCACGCCGAGATTGACCAGCAGCATCATAAACGGCCACGTCACCGCCACCGTCCGCGCCGCGAGCACCGTCTGCTCCATCAGCGCGTCGTTGACGCGGCCAAAGCGCATCATCTCGTGCGCGCCCTGCACAAAAGCCTTGACCACACGCACGCCGGCGAGGTTCTCCTGCATCACTGTGTTCAGATCGTCAAGCTTTTGCTGAACCATGCCGAACAGGGGATAGGCCTTTTTGATGACCCAGGCCAACAACACCCCCACCAACGGCCCCAACACGAGCACCAGGATCGCCAGGCGCGGGCTGGTAAGGACCACCATCACCAGACTGCCGATCAATAGCAGCGGCGCGCGCACCATGATCCGCAGCATCATCGAGACCATCTCTTGAATCTGCACCACGTCGTTGGTCAGACGAGTCACAAGCTGCCCGGTTTCCAGGTCATCCAGGTTGCCGAACGAGAGCGACTGCACCTTGCGGAAAAGCGCGTCGCGCAGATCGGTGCCAAAGCCCATCGCGGCCAGCACGGAGAAGATCGTGCAGCCGATGCCGCCCACCGCGCCTAGCAACGCGAAGCCAATCATCCACAACCCCGTCGTGATGACGACTTGCATATCAAGCTGCGCCAGGCCCACATCCACGATGCGCTGGATCATGCGCGGCTGCATCAAGTCCATCACCACTTCCAGCACCATCAGCAGCGGAGCCAGCGTCGCCCACAACCAATAGGGCTTGAGAAATTTCATTAACGCTTTCATTGATTTCATAAATTCAACCTTTCCCCTTACACTTTATGTCTTACGTTTTACTTTGCCATCTAACTATTTTCGTTTCCGCATCCCTACCATTCGTGTTTGTCGCCGCCGGCGCGCAGCAGGTTCTCGCGCATGTGCAGGAAGAACCGGCGCAGCAGCACGCGCTCTTCGAGGGTGAAATCGGCGAAGGTTTCGTCCTCAAGCCGGCGAAAGACCTGATTGACGTCTTCCCGAATAGTGCGCCCGACATCGGTGAGATACACACGCGAGACACGTTGATCAGTGGGATCGGCCCGACGCTCCAAAAAGCCGGCTTTTTCCATCCGCTGGACCATTTTGGTCATCGTCGCCGCCTGAATGTGCAGTCTTCCGGCCAATTCGGTGTGGGTTTGACCGTCTTGATCCCACAGCGCGAAGAGCAAAGGCGGCTGCCCGTGATACAGTCCCAGTTCCTCGAACAGCGTGAACATCCTGCCACGATGCAGCTTGGAGACCTGCGCCAATAAAAAGTCAAGTGATTCCGCTCCCTCTTCGTGCGACATAAAAACTCCCTTCGCAAAATTACTTAGACGGCTAATATTTAGCCAACTAAATTATAACTAGAATCTAAAGCCTGTCAAGAGGAAAATCGGGGCAAATTGACAAAATTCCAGAAATCCATTACCCTTCCAACACAAGTGACTACAAAACTACGCGACTAACGACTATGTCAGGAGCACAACATGAATCCTCTGGAACGATTTCTCGCGGTGATGGAATACCAACCGGTGGATCGCGTCCCCAACTGGGAGTTGGGCGTCTGGCCGCAGACGCGCGAGCGGTGGGAGGCGGAAGGGCTGGACAATGCGGAGTTTCACTGGCAATGGTTTCCGGGCGAAGCGGCGCTCGGTATGGACCCCAAAGAGTTCATCCCCTTCCACAAACACTTGATCCCGCCCTTCGAGGTCGAAACCTATGCGGAGGATGAGCGCACCGTCGTCTTCCGCGACGAGTTGGGACGTGTACGCCGCGCGCTCAAGGAGGGCACAGTCGGCGGCAACCGGATGTCAATGGATACCTACCTCGATTTTCCGGTCAAGTCGCTGGAGGACTGGCGCACGCTCAAGAAACGCCTCGATCCGACGTCGCCGCAGCGGTACGAGCCGAACTGGGACGTGATCCGTGTGGCAGGCTGGCGGCAGCGCCAACATCCGCTCATCTTCGGGACGAACACCGCCACCGAGGGCTTCTACTGGTTCGCACGTGAGATGATGGGCACGGAGGGTCTATCTTACGCCTTCTTCGATCAGCCGGAGCTGGTTCACGACATAATGGAACATCACGCCGACTTCCTCATCGAGGGCGCGCGTCCCATCCTGGAGAAAACGACCGTGGAGTACATCTGCCTGAGCGAGGATATGGCGATGAAAACCGGGCCGCTGCTCAGCCCGCGCCTCTACCGCCAGTTTATCCTGCCGCGCCTCAAGCGTGTCGTCGAATTCTACAAATCGCACGGCGTGCGCTACGTCGCCGTAGACACCGACGGCAATCCGGAGGCGCTCGTTCCGATGCTGATGGAGGCCGGCGTGGACATCTTATGGCCGTTGGAGCGCGCCGCCGATCAAGACCCGGTGCGGCTGCGCCAGAAGTTCGGGCGCGCGCTGCGGCTGTGGGGTGGCGTGGATAAGCGCGTACTCACGCAGGGGAAGGGCGCCATTGACGCCCACCTGCGCGAGTTCATCCCGCTCATTGCAGAAGGCGGCTTCATTCCCACAGTAGATCACACCGTCCCGCCGGACGTGAGTTGGGCGAATTTCGAGTACTATATGCAACAAAAAGCGAAGCTACTGCAAGACATCCGGACATAGTTCCTGCCCAGCGTTTCGCGCATCATTGCGCCCAGGCCAAAGCCCAGGCGGGGAGCCAGAATCCGCCCAGTTCAAAGACCGACGTGATGACAATCGACGCGACAAGAATGAGCGCGCCGAGGCCGATCAGG
>DAOUAQ010000187.1:0-9927 GCA_034433375.1 Anaerolineae bacterium
GCAGCAAGCCTTGCAGGTTGGGAATCTCGAAGACGCCGTAGCCGCCGAAGGTCTTGAGCGGGTCTTTGGTGAGCGCGCCCTCGCCCAGATAGACCTGAATCTTGCCTTCCCAGTCGTTGGTGGCGACGCGGGTGTAGGTGAAGGGCGCGGCCTTGACGCGACCCACGACGGTGCCGAAGGTGTTGTCCTTGCCCACCGTCCCGGCGATGATCTCCTGGTAGTCCATATCGGGCGTCTCCTCGAAGAAGTCCTTGGGCAGGTTGGAGCAGTGGAAGAGCACGCCCTTGTTCGGATCGTCGCCGTAGTTGTTGTTCCAGTCGGCCAGCGCGCTCGGTTTGCCGGACGCATACGCCATCGCCATCATGCCGACCACGCCGGTGATGTCGGTCTCGCACGCGGAGGGCATGAGGTTGTTGCTCATCATGCTCATCATCGCGCAGGGCACGACGCCGTAGTACTCCTCCATCGCCGTCCAGCACTGCACCGCGCTGGCGATGAGGCCCTCGGCCTCCATCCACTGATCCACGACCGTCCCGAACTTCGCCATCTTGACCAGCGCCTGGTTGGGGACGCCCTTGATCTTGAGGTACGCCTTCAGCGCGTCCAGCTTGGCGACCAGGGCGGGATCATCGTCCTTGAGCCGCTCGATGCGCCCGAAGACCTCGGAGAGATCGATCGTGTCCACGCTGATGCCCGCGCGCTCCAGGAGCTTCTCGCTGAAGCGGACGGTGTTGAAGGCCGCCGGGCGCGCGCCGATCATGCCGACCCGCGCGTGCTTCAGTCCCCTGACGACGCGGCAGGTCGCCACGAAATTGCGCAAGTCCTGGCGGAAGCTGTCGGTATCCAGGTCAACCGTGTGCAGCGCGGTGAGCGTGTACTTGATCCCCATCTGCTTGAGGTTGTTGCAAGTGGACATCTTGCCGCAGAACGAGTCGCGGCGGTGGGCAATGGTCATGAAGTTCGCGTCGTCGGGCGTGGCCTGAACGAGCACCGGCACGTCCAACTCGGCCCAGCGCAGCGCGTTGGCAATCGGCCCTTCCTCGCCGAAGTTGGGCAGCGTGATGACGACGCCGATGATGTCAGCGCGGTTGGCGCGGAACAGGTCGGCGCACTTGCGGGCCGCTTCGTTCGTCTCCAACGAACCGTAAGGCGAATCCTCCGGCGAAAGGACGATCGGCTTGATGCCTTCTTCTTCGAAAATCCGCAAAATCTTCGCGCGTCCCTCTTCGCAGAGTTGTGTGGGGAAGAATCCCCGGTTGCCGATAATGATACCTAATGTGGGCTGTTTCATACTGTATACCTCGCTTTCATATAGAATTTTGGGATAAACTATCGTTCATTAGACATCCAGAGACTGTCCGCCATCTGCGGCATAGCGTTTTTCATCATCCGCGTCGTGGATCAACTGGAATCCCGTCCGGAGTGTTGCAACCTCAAACGACAACGGCAAATGCGCGAGCACATCCAGATACCACCACCAATGCGTAATCGGTGTGAATTCACTCCGGCGCCAACTGGCTAGATCAGCAATCGCCCGAATCGCGTCATAGAACTGGCGCGCCCGGCTCATGAGCTGTTTATCGGCCTCAAGCACACGCTCGCGCAATGCAGCCGGCAAGTGCGGTTCAATACTCGCAATCTCGCTGCGTGTCATCAACATATCCAGATGTTCCATGCCGCTGACCTCGGGAAATCGCACATCCGTTTCATAGGCTGTAACCAATTCAGCATAGTTCATGGTCTACCTCGCCTAACAATCCAAGACACTCGAATCCGGGTTTACACCAGTATTGCTCAGGCCGCTCGACAACAAATGCGCTTTCCAACACGCCTTCATAGGCAAACATAATCAGCCATTCCCTGTTTTCGACTGAACCCACAACGGGTACATAAGCAACCTGATTATACCAATAACGATACACTTGAGCAGACCTATCATGCAAAACGGCGAGAATTACGGCTTCGTAATCTGCTAACGTTGCTGTAGTTGGCAAGTGTCCTCGAAGTTTACGTTTCTGCAAATGACGCAAGGCGCTGCCGGGCTTCCAATGTATTTTAACCCGCACAGTCTTGATTGCGTTAAGAACTTGAGGTTCCTGAATCCGTTTGTATGCTATTACGTGAACCCGAATTATCTTATAGATATACCGCCTGAGTGAGGAATAGTCAAGTACAATTTTACCACATCACCCCCGCTGCGTCCGCTTGCGCTGTTCCTTCCGCCGTTTGCGTTCCTCGCGGCTCACTTGCGGCGATTTGCGGGACGACTGTGGCAGCGGTTCGAGATGCTGTACCCGTTTGCGCGTCTCAGGCTCGGGTTCCGGCGCCACATCGAACATCGCTCTGATGTCCTCGTCGGCCATGTCTAGCCCCATGCCCTCCAAAATTTCCCTGGTTTTCGCCAGAGTGGACAATGGTCTGTCAGGACTGGTGATGAGCGCGTCCATACGTGCATCCTCAGCCTCGACAAACTCGCGCCACTGCGATAGTTCAGGCTTGTCCACGCCGTGCAAGGCGCACAAGAGCAAGAGACTCCCGGCCAGAATCGGATTATCGGGGTATCGCTTGGCCAGCCGGTACAGCAGCTCGAGGGCGATGAGGCTGCCGGTGTCCGCCAGGTTGACGATTTCCATTTCATCAGGTTCTTCGCCCAGTGGAACGTACTTCAGCAATGCCTGCGCCGAGGCGTCGGTCGGGATTTCGCTAAGCGTCCCGGCCAGGTAGATGTAACGGGTGCTATCACCGTCATCGAGATGCTGAGTGATCGGCGCGACGGCTACCGGCCCAATGACCGCCAACGCTTCGGCGGCAGCTTCGCACGCAAAATCGCCTTGTCCCTCGAAGATCATCTCGATGATGAAGGGAATCAGCGCATCGCAACTGCCCGGATGCCGCCGCGCCAGCCGCGTCACAATCTGCAACGCGCGCGTCGCCCCCCACCCGTAGTGAGCCGGCGAGAGCAAAGAGACCAGTCCAGGCAACACCGCCGGTCCCATTTCGACCAATCGGTCTACCACGGTGGGCAAAATATGCTCACGGTTCTCGGTCAGAATCCCCAACAGCATAATCAGCTCATCGGTCGTGGTTTCCAGGCGCCCTTGATCGTCTCGATCCACGCCTAGTTGCGCCAGCAGCGCCAGGCCCATCGCCGCTTCAGCCTGACGCTGCTCGCCGCCGACCGCGCGCTCAACCGCAAAAGCCTCCAAAAGCGCCAGCGTGTAGACGACTTGCAGCCGGTAGCCCACCAACGCCTCGCCGGCTTCCCACGCCGCGCGCCACGCCGCGACGTTATCGCCGCGTTTGTGCATCAAGCGCTGCGCTTCGCCGAGCAGCAGGGCAAAGATGTTGATACGCGGCTTGGCAAAAGCCGACCGCAATCTGTTATACGTATCCGGGCTAACCGGCAATCTACGCCCAAGCCACCCATAGATCCTATCCACGACCGCGTCGAATCCTTGCGAGAGCACGTAGCCGGTTTCGTGAATGGTGCGATTGGCCCCGGCCGGGTCGCCGAAGGATTGCACCGTATGCCGATCGAAAGGCAGAGCACGGTAGCCCTTGACCAGACGCGGCACTTCGTCCGGACGTACCGCGTCAAGCAGCGCGGCGATCACCATCCCGGCCTCAGCCGGGTGCGCGCGTACTTCGGAGAGCAGTTCCCAGAGCCGCTGGCGCGCTTCCGGCGCGTGACCGTAACGCCCTAGCGCGTGAGTCAGGCGCAAAAACCAGCCTGGCGAGCTAAAAGGTATATCCTGCCGGCGACTGTGCGCCACGATCAACGGCAAAGCCTCAGCAAGCCCAAGCTGCGCAGCCGCCTCGGCCAGGGCCGCAAAATGAGCGGGAGGGACGTGCTGCATATATTCCAGCACAACCGGGCCATACCGCGCTGCGTCGCCGCTTTTGCCAATCACCTCTGCCGCGCGCAGGGCCAGATAGAAGTCTTCATCGGCCAACTGCGCCGTCAACACTTCCGGCGCTCGTTCAGGAAAGAGAGTCAGTAAGCGGTCTTGCGCCCAGCGGCGCACCGGTTTATCAGGATGTGTCGCAAAACCGGCAATCTCTTCGAAAGTGAATAACAAGGGTTCCATAGGTGACTCCTCGTATAGCGACAGTCTCGTAGTCTTTAGTCTGATCGTCGAATAGTCAGTTTCAGTAGATCACAATGTGCTTCGAGGGGATCGTCAGATCCCACAATGTGCTTCGAGGGGATCGTCAGATCCCCGTTCCAGTCTGGGCGATCCAGACCAAGCAAAACTAGATCTAATGAGTTTCACGCTCAAGCTCGATTTTACCACATCACCGGACTGCGCAACCGCTGCGCGATGACAGCGTAGTGCGGATCGTCCGGGCCGACGTAGCCGTGACGCAGCAAAAAGTCGATGATGACCAGGTTGTTGTTCATCTTGAAGTCCTCGGTGGTCGTCATCACCTCCATCACCTGCTCAATCGGCCACAAGTAGAACTCCGCCACTTCGCCGTCGGTGTTCTGCGGGACGAACGTCTCCGGCAATTCCAGGTCGTAGATGAAGATCAGGTCGCGGTGGCGGCGGCAATTCGCGTCGATCATATAGCTGATGAGGCTCACCGGGCGCGCGCGCTGCGCCAGTTCCGGCGGGACGTTCGCCTCCTCGTGGCACTCCTTGATGACCACGTCCCACGCGCTCAATCCGGCGGGAATCCCACCCGCGACGAGGTGATCCAACTTGCCCGGATGCTCCGGCTTGTTGAGCGAGCGCCGGGCGATCCAGAGATGCAGATGTCCGTTCTTGCGGACGACGCCGTTGAGATGCGCGCCGTACCGCAGGATGCCGAAGGTCGAGGCGGCGGCGCGTTCGAGCGCCATCAGCGGCGGCGCATCGAACCCCGCAGACACGCGATACAACTCGTCACGCCAGCCGGGGAAAAGGCCGGCGGCGCGCCACTCAGCGAGCACACCGGCGACGGCGTCCGTCCGCGCGGTCGGCGTGTCCAGGCGCAGATCGAGCGTTACGCGCGCATCGTCAACGTGAAAAATACCGGGATGCGCCTGCAACAGCGGCAACCGTTGGCGATGCACTGCGCCCACGACGGTATCTTCGATGACGAAGTTAAGGTAGGTGCGCGGATCGAAGACGTTGTGAGCGTCGATCCAGTGGAGGAAGGCGGTGGTGATGCGCAAGGTTATTCAGCGGCCCAATTTGCAATCTGTAGACCCGGAACCCTGGAAAACTCTCGGGTGTTATTCGTAACCAATGTGACGTCCAAACTTAGTGCATGGGCCGCAATCAGAGCATCCAATGCTCCGATAGGCGTACCGGCCTTTTCCAAGGCAGCACGCAGATCACCATGAGCCACAGCCGCTTGCGCATCGAAATCGGCAATCAAGAGCGGCAGCAAGAACAATTCAAGAGCATGACGATTCTCCTCGGGATACCGGCTCTTTTGTATGCCATACTGTAATTCTGCCACCGTGATCGAAGACACGCCGATGTCATCGAGTGTTTGCGCCAAAAAATGCTCCCGCACATGCAGAGGATTGTGGTTGATCAAGTATATGCAGATGTTGGTATCGAGCATATACTTCATTCGAAAAGCGCCTCACGCGCCTGTTGCTCGGGTTGATCACGAGTTTGCATGAAATCATCGGAAAAGAGATCCAGGCTGTCAAACAAGGTCTGCCATGGCGCATTATAGGGAAGCAATAGCACGCCGTTTCCCATTTTCTTCACAAAGACCTGCCGGCCTTCGAAGCGAAACGCTCTTGGCAAGCGCACCGCCTGACTGCCGCCGTTCATAAACAGTCTTCCCGTTTCCATAAGCGCCTCCTTCCGTTATGTATATATACTAATAGTATATATTACTCTACGCAACTGGCAAGTCTACTGACCCAACACTCTCACGATACGTCTCCCCAAACACCGCCGCACACACCAGCGCCAGGTAGAACAACAACGGCGCGGTCAGCACGGGGATGAGTATACACAGCACCAGCGTCACGTACAACATCATGATGCCGTAGTACAAAATCCCCAGCAGCCCGCCGCAGAGCACCCACGCGATGAAGTAACCCATTTTGTTGCGCCACAGCAACGGCCACCACTCACGGAAGCGGAACGCCGCGCCGACCTGATCCTTGGCCACAAAGTGCGCCAACGCCGCCGGCAGCGGGATCGCGCCCAGGAACGTCAAAATCATCCCCAAGAAAATCGAGACGAACAGGATGATCATACCCACCACGAAGAACAACGGGATGACGGCAAAACCACCCCGCCCGTGTTCCATCATCTGCATAGACATTGGGAGAAGCAGTGAAGAGAGCATATAGATGCCCATCCCGCCAAAATAGACGAGGAACCCGGGCAGCATAAACGCCAGACCGACCACGCCGTAGCGCAGGCCATCCACGCCCAGCTTGCCCCAATCCTCCCATGCCGGGAGCGTCAAATCCTGGCCCTCGATCCCCCGCCGCATCACCTGCATAACGTAGCCGCCCACGAGAATCAGGGGAAGAATGGGGATGAAAAAACTCACCAGAATCAGCGCCGCGCCGATGATAAACCGCTTCTGCCAATCCGGCCCCGCGAACGGGAACGTGAAGAACCGCTTCAACCCTCTCAACGTCGTCGTCTCTGCCATAGCTTACCTCCCTCGAAAATGGGTCTGCTTCAACGCTTCCGGCGGATCACAATCCGCCGTCCCCACAGCGCCGGATTGTGATCCGGCGCAAGCATTTTCGTGCTGTGTGGAGTGCGTTAGCACTGGCGTCTCCCCAAAAATAATCAGCAGATTTAGCAGATTAAGAGAAAGAAAATCTGCTTAATCCGCTAAATCCGTTGACAAAAAACTACTTCTTCCCCGCCAACTGCGGTGCGAAAAAGACGCCCTTCTGTTCCTCACTGCGGTCGGTGGCCGGCGGCGGCTCCGGAGAGAGCGCCGAGATTTCCGCGCGCAGTTCGGGCGTCATGGCGATCTCCACAGCGGCCAGCGAATCTTCGAGCTGCGTCACGTTGCGCGCGCCGATGATCGGGGCGGTGACGGCGGGGTGGCTGCCCACCCAGGCGACGGCCAACGCCACCGGGTTGTAGCCGCGTTCCTGCGCGAAGGCGGTGAAGTCCTCCGCCACCTGGTAGACCCATTCGTCGCCGTAGCGCGCCATGTACATCGTGTTCTCCATAAGCCGCCCGGATTCCGGCCTGCGCCCCACCCCGTATTTGCCGGTGAGCAAGCCGCCGCCAAGCGGGCTGTAGGGGATCACGCCCAGCCCCTCGGAGAGCGCCAGCGGCAGGACTTCGACCTCAGCCTGGCGCTTGACCAGGTTATACATCGGCTGCAAGCAGGCAAACGGCGACCAGCCGTGCCGCGCCGAGACGCCGAGCGCCTTGGCGATCTGCCACGCGGCGTAGTTGCTCGCCGCCGGATAGAGGATTTTGCCCTGCTCGACCATATCATCCAGCGCGCGGAGCGTCTCTTCGATAGGCGTGTCGGCGTCGAAGTGGTGCATGAAGTACACATCGATGTAGTCCGTGTCGAGGCGCTTGAGGCTGGCTTCCACGGAGGTCATCAGGTGCTTGCGGGAAGAGCCGCGCGCGTTCACGTCGTCGCCCATCGGGAAGTGCGCCTTGCTGGTGATGACGACCTCGTCGCGGCAACCAGCAATCAGTTTGCCCAGAATTTGTTCGGCGCCCCCTCGCTGGTAGACGTTGGCGCAGTCGAAGAAGTTGATGCCCACCTCACGGCAACGGTTGAACATCGCCGCGGACGTCGCTTCGTCGGCGGGATTGCCAAAGGACATCGTGCCGAAGCACAACTCGGATACTCTCACCCCGGTGCTGCCCAAAAGTTTGTATTTCATCGGAACCTCCTTAAAAGAATCATGAATCATGAATCATGAATCAAGAATCTGAACGGTCTGGCGTTGTCACATCCGTGAGTATATAAGACAATCGCGCATACGGCAAACCCTCATGCTGCCCCTTGCATCCTGCATCCTGCCCCTTGCATCCTGCCTCCTGCCCCTTGCATCCTGCATCCTGCCCCTTGCATCCTGCTTCCTGCCCCTTGCCTCACCAAACAATGGGCGCAGAACCGTGCGCGACGAGGTAGGCGTTCGTCTGCGAGAAGTGACCGCAGCCGAAGAAGCCGCGATGCGCGGAGAGCGGCGAGGGATGCGGGGCTTCCAGGATCAGGTGGCGTGCGGCGTCGATGAGTGGCTTCTTGGATTGCGCGTGGTTGCCCCACAGTAGAAAGACCAGATGCTCACGGCTCGCGCTCAACTGCGCGATGATTCGATCGGTGAGCGCGTGCCAGCCCAGGGCTTTGTGCGAAGCGGCCTTGTGCGCTTCCACGGTGAGTGAGGCGTTCAGCAGCAGCACGCCCTGTTTCGCCCAGCGCGTCAAATCGGTGGAGAAGGCGCGCGGCTCCCCGTTATAGACGTCGCGCTGCACTTCCTTGAAGATATTGCGCAGCGACGGCGGCGCTTCGACGCCCTCCGGCACGGAGAACGCCATCCCATCCGCCTGACCGGGGCCGTGGTACGGGTCCTGCCCCACAATCACCACGCGCACCGCATCAAAGGGCGTCATCTGCAGCGCGTAGAAAACCCGTTCCGGCGCGGGGTAGATCGTGGCTATCCGCCGCAGCGCATCGACCAGGGCAGCGAGAGAGCGGTGATAGCCCGCCGCCATCAACGGCACGCGCATTTCCCATATCTCCAACAGCAATGAATCGGTCATTGTTCAACCATCTCCCTCTCATGCGAGATTGTGGATAGGGAAACCTTGCCAACCACCGCAAGCATGGTAATATTTCCCGAGTTCTGTTCAACAAGGAGCACACCATGATCCCATTATCTGATAGGACCAAACTGATCGCCCCTTCGATGACGTTCGCCATCGACGCGAAGGCCAAAGCATTAACCGCGCAGGGCATCGACGTGTGCAACTTCGGCGTGGGTGAGCCGGATTTCGTCACGCCGGCCAATGTCCGCGAGGCAGCCAAAGCGGCGCTGGATGCCGGGCAGACGAAATACTCGCAAACCGCCGGCCTGCCCCGGCTGCGCTCGCTCGTCGCCGAGAAGCTCAACCGCGAGAACAACCTACCCTACACTCCAAATCAGGTAATGATCAGCACAGGCGGAAAACAGGCGTTGTACAACGTGATGCTGGCGATCCTCGGCCCCGGTGACGAGGCGCTGATCCCCGTCCCCTACTGGGTCAGCTATACCGAGATCGTGAAATTGGCAGGCGCGACGCCAGTCTTGCTGCCCACGTCCGAGGCGACCGAGTTCAGGATTACGCCGGAGCAACTCGCCGCCGCCATCACCCCGCGGACACGGATGCTGCTCCTCAACTCGCCGTCGAACCCGACCGGCTCAGTCTACACACCGGAGGAAATCGCGGCGCTCGCGGAGGTCATCGTCGCGCACGGCATCGCCGTCGTCTCCGACGAGATTTACGAGAAGCTGCTCTACGATGGGCTGCGCCACTTGAGCATCGGCAGCCTGAGCGAGGAGATTTTCGACCTGACGTTAACGTGCAACGGGTTCAGCAAGGCCTACGCCGCCACGGGCTGGCGGCTGGGTTACGCCGCCGGACCCAAACACGTGATCGAGGCCGCCATCGACATCCAATCGCACACCACCTCCGGGCCAAATACTTTCGCGCAATATGGCGGCATCGCCGCGTTGGAGGAATCGCAAGAAAGCATCGAAGTGATGCGCGTCGCCTTCGAACGCCGCCGCGATTTGATGTACGCGGGCGTCAGCGCGATTCCAGGTTTGGTGTGTCCCAAACCACAAGGAGCGTTCTACCTCTTTCCGAACATCAGCGCCACGGGCCTGGATTCGATCACCTTCTGCGCGCGGCTGTTGGAGCAGGAACACCTGGCGCTCGTGCCGGGCATCGCCTTTGGGATGGATACCAACGTGCGCCTCTCCTACGCCGCCGACGT
>DAOUAQ010000188.1:0-5859 GCA_034433375.1 Anaerolineae bacterium
AGCACCCAATCGGTGTGCGCGTCTACGCGATAGCGCCCTTCGGGGAAGTCGCGCCGTTGCATAGCGCCATCGAACATATGGCCGTCGTAGCTGTGCGAGGTGAATTCCAGCACGTCGGAGGCCAGCCAGTAGTCCTTGTAGCCACCGCGCCGCTCCGGTGGGACAGGCTGCACGCGAAAATCGTCCGGGCCAAGCAGCGGGCCGGTGGAGGCCAGATGCCACTTGCCGATGTAGCCGACCTTGTAGCCGTGCTCCGAAAAGTGGTGGGCGATGGTTTTCTCGTCCAGGGGCAGCATACGATGATTGGTGTGGCAGCCTACTTCTGTCGGATACTTGCCCGTTTGCAGGCTGGCGCGCGCCGGCCCGCAGACCGGCTGGCACGTGAACGCCTGCGCGAACCGCACGCCCTCGCGCGCCATGCGATCCAGGTTGGGTGTGATGTCCAGCGGTTGTCCGTAACAGCCGCAGGTGTCCCACCGCTGCTGGTCGCTGAAGATGAAGAGAATGTTAGGTTTGTTCATAGGCTTCTTGTTCTTGGATGCTTGATACTGGATGCTCGATACTGGATGCTTGATGCTTGATGCTTGATACTGGAATTGTAGTGTGGTAATATCTAGCTTCCAGCTTCCAGCTTCCAGCTTCCAGCTTCCAGCTTCGAGCATCGAGCTTCGAGCTTCGAGCATCGGGTATTTACCAGGTCGCCGGAACACGCTGGCGGCGATATTGCCGGTCATAATAGTTGACGAAATGATTTTGCCGTCCGAATTCGTACACGCGCCGGGTGACATCAACGTCTTTTTCGCAGTAGGTAAAGATTTCTTCGAGGCGGCCTTCCTTCCACCACTGCACCGCTTGCAGGCCATCGGCGCTCTTGCCGGTGCCCAACGTCGCCGATGCCACCGCATCCAGCCCAACGCGGAACCCCAACTGCTTCTGCAATTCCGCCATCATATCCACGGTGGGCAGCTTGGTGAGGTCTACGTTGGTGTAACGCATGACGACAGGGTAATCGAAGCCGTACAAGTTGAAGCCAACGATGAGGTCTGCTGCCTGCAATTCGCTGACCAGTGCGGGAATATCAGCCTCCGTGTAACGGTGGAAGGCTTGATCGGCGGTGTTGTACGTCACCGCGACGGAAATACGCAGGCGCTCAGGGTAGCGTCCGCCCACTTCCTGGAAAGAATTCTGAGTCTCGACATCGAAAAAGACAGGCATAGGTATGTATCTCCTTATCTTTGCACAAAACGTAAAGTGTAAAGCGTCGCATTACGTTTTACGCATGACGTTCTACACATCACTACAACATCGCGCGCACTTCGTAAATCGGTTCGGGGTGTTGCAGACCTTTAATCTGGATGGGTGGCAATTCCTGCGCGTGGAACATGTCTTTTACCAACTGGTAGGTGCGATGGCAGATCAGGATTTTTCCGGCGGGGGCAAGTTCCTGAAGTATGTGCGCCTTGTTTGCTGTTTGGCCGACGACGGTGTAGTTGACCAGGTCGGGTGTGCCGACGTTGCCGACCACAGCTTCCCCGGTTGCAATGCCAATGCCGAAGCGCAAGCGTTGGTGGACGGGGATTAGCGCGTGCGTCTCGCGGATGCTCTGCTGGATGCGCCAGGCTGCGCGCACAGCGCGCAGGGCATGGTCTTCCTGCGGCAGAGGCGCGTTGAAAAACGCCATCACTTCGTCACCCATAAACTTATCCAGTGTGCCTTCCTCAGCAAGGATGACGCCTGCCGCCTGGGTCAGGTGCCGGTTGAGGACGTCAATAAGGGCTTCCGGCGAAGCGCCGGCGCTGAAGGCCATAAACTCCCGCAGGTCCGCAAACAGCACCGAGACGGTTTGCCATTGCCCGCCGGGTTGGATGTTGCATGGATTTTGGATGATACGATTCACGACAGAGGGTGAGACGTAATGCTCGAAAAGATCGCGTAATTCCCGCTTTTCGTGCTCGCGCTGTGCCTCAATCTCCGACAGCAAACGGAAGTTTTCGATGGCGATGGCCGCGTAATCGCCCAACATACGCAACAGTCGCCGGTCCTCTTGATTGAGCAGTTCACGATTGCGCTTGTTACTCACCGTGAGTGAGCCGACGATCTTGCCGCCCCATTGTAAGGGCACGTTCATCAGCAACCCGAAGGAATGAGTCTGGATGTTGAGCGGTTCTGTTGGGGAGATGTACTCTTTGTCCCAATGTTCGCGCAAGACCTGAGTAGTGAGATCGCCGGTATCGGGATCCATCAGAATGAGCAACCCATCCCGCGCGCCGGTGAGATACAGCGCGGCATCAACGATGCGCTCCAACAGTTTGTCGCGCTCCTGCAACGTCGTCACGGACTTGCTGACGCGGTAAAGGGTGTCGAGTTGCCGCAGCCGGTGGGTTAATTCGCCGTTCGTGCGCTCCAATGTGTTGAGCAGCGCATCACGTTCTTGTTGCAGGCGCGTCAGCATCAGGACACGCTCAACGGAGGCCAGGAGATCGCTCACGGCGAAGGGTTTGGGGACGTAATCCCGGACGCCGAGGCGGAACACGTTGATCGCCACGGATTCCGATCCATGCGAGGTGACAAGAATCACGGGCATATCAATTTCCCGTTCCTTGAGCGCTTGCAGTACTTCGATGCCGTTCATGCGCGGCATATCATAATCCAGGAGCATCAGGTCGGGGTGGGTCTCAATGGCGAGCGTCAGGCCCTCTTCACCATCCAGAGCTCCTGTCACGGTGTATCCTGCCGGTTCCAATACGGCTTCTTTCAAGAATCCCAGAATTTCTATACTGTCGTCAACAACCAGGATATGTGCGCCTTGCGTTTGTATGTCAAGCATCGTTTTGTCTTTCTGATAAGATAGATTTGAAATAATCTAATCTTATTATAACCTTCTTTATTGCAAAATGCAAGGAAAGTTAATGCTCACGCCTGGGCGTCTAACTCTGTGATGAGACCACCGCCGATCACTTCTTTTCTTCTATGGTCATAAAGTCCCCTTGACTTTTCTCTAAATTCCCCCTACAATAATACACGAAGTCGAAGGATTTGTATTACCATAAATTTCAAACAAAAAAGGAGTCGAGCTATGGTTCAGATGGATCCGCAAGTACCTATGGATATCACGGATGATGATAAATTATGGGCGTTGTTGAGCTGGATTTTGGCGCCAATCGTCCCCATTATCGTTCTGTTGCTTGAGGACAAGAAGACCCGTCCCTTCATTAAGTACAACGCGATTCAGGCGTTGGTGGTGAGTGTGGTCGGCTATATTGTCTCCTCAGTGTTGTCCTTCATCATCATCGGCTGTTTTGTCGGCGTCGCGGTCTTGGTCTACATCATCTACCTGGCGATTCAATCTTACCAGGGGAAGTGGGTCACGGTCCCCGTCGTCACCGATTTCTGCAAGGGCCAGGGCTGGATTAGCTAATCATCCTCAACCTTCAAAAAGCGGCTCCCTCACGTGAGGGGGCCGCTTTTGACGTGGTTTTTACGCTATGGTATACTAGCGAAATTCTACGTTGGAACGTTTCAGTGGATGGTTTTCCAGGAGCGTGTATGGGGATTTTAGCTTGCAAACGTTGGCAGATTGCACCACCGGCGCCCCCGGTGTTTTTTGAACGTTTGCCCTCTATCCCTCCTCTGGTTGCGCAAGTGCTTTACAATCGCGGGATCGCTACCTTGCAGGATGCTGCGGCGTTCCTCGAGGGGACATTTGAAGCCGACAACCCCTTCCGCATGAAAGACGTTGACGTCGCCGTGACTGTGCTCCGCAAGGCCATTGCGCGGTGCGACCCAATCGTCATCTACGGCGATTATGACGTGGATGGCGTCACCGCTTCGGCGATCCTGGTGCAAACGCTGGAATCCCTGGGTGCGCAGGTCAAAGTCCACATCCCCAACCGGGTAGACGAGGGATATGGTCTGAACGTCGAGGCCATCACTGAGCTGGCGCGGTGTGGCGCGCGCGTTCTCATCACCGTGGACTGTGGGATTCGTTCTCTCGATGAGGTGGCAATCGCGCGGCAGCTTGGCATGACGGCGATTGTGACCGATCACCATCACATTGGGCCGGCGCTGCCTCAGGCGGATGCGGTCATCAACCCCCGGCGCGCAGATTGCGCCTACCCGTTCAAAGACCTGGCGGGTGTAGGCGTCGCTTACAAACTTGCCCAAGGGCTGCTGCGCGCGAATAAGCAAGTGCCCCTTTCCACCACGCAGTTTTCTCTCGACGAGACTGAATTGCTGGATCTGGTTGCTTTGGGCACGGTCGCGGACATGGTGCCGTTGCTAGGCGAAAATCACATGCTGGTGTTGAAGGGCCTGGTCAGCATCAACGAAGCGCGCCGTCCGGGGGTAAGCGCGTTGATGGAACTTTCCGGGGTCGCGCCGGGAACCGTCACCACCAAATCCATCGGTTTTGTGCTCGCGCCGCGCCTCAACGCTGCCGGGCGCATCCGCGAGGCGATGACTTCGCTGCACCTTCTGCTGGCCTCGGATATGAAGTGCGCGCTGCCGTTGGCCCAGGAGTTGAATGACCTGAATGAAGAGCGTCGCAACCTGACCTTGTGCGTGCAGGAGCGCGCCCGCGCGCTGGTTACGGCGCGGGGCGAGGTGCCGCCGCTGTTGTTCGCAGCATCGCCCGATTTCCCGCACGGGGTCGTGGGGCTGGCGGCCAGCCGGCTGCTGGACGAGTTCTACCGGCCGGCGATCGTCGTCTCGATTGAGGACGAGTGGAGCAAAGGATCGGCGCGCTCCATCCCCGAATTTCACATCACCGAGGCGCTGGATGCGGTGGGCGATTTGCTGCTGCACCACGGCGGACATTCTGCGGCGGCCGGCTTCACCATTGCGACCGATCGGCTGCCTGATTTGGAGACACGCCTGCTGACGCTGGCCCGCGAGCAGTTCACCGGGATGACGCTCGCCCCCATCCTCCAAGTTGATGTCGAGGTGCCGTTGGGCAATCTTTCCTGGGATGTTTACCACGCCCTGCAACGACTGGAACCATTCGGGTACGGCAACGCCGAGCCGGTTCTCGTCAGCCGGGATGTGCGCGTGATTGATTATCGCGGGGTGGGCGCGGATGGTCGCCACCTCAAGCTACGTTTGGCCGACGATCGCGGCGTAGTGTGGGACGCCATTGCCTTCCGCCAGGGAGAGTGGATCGGCCGTCTGCCGCCTCGCATTGACCTGGCCTATCTTTTGGAATCCAATGCGTGGAACGACCGCGTGAACCTCCAACTTAACGTGAAAGACATCCATTTTCCGGGGGAGTAGCGAATCAAGAATCAGCGAATGAGCGAATCGGCGAATGAGCGAATCAGCGAATCAGCGAATGGCCTCATTACCTGTTACCGATTACTGATTACCCATTCCCTCAAAGGAGCCACCTATGCGTATCCTCGTGACCGGCGCGGCTGGATTTATCGGCAGTAACCTGGCGGAGGCGCTGTTGCAACGTGGCGATACCGTCGCCGGGATGGACAACATCAACGATTACTACAGCCCGGCGCGCAAGCGGGCTAACGTGGCGGCGCTGGCAGCGTATCCGGCCTTCACGATGTACGAGGCCGACCTGCGTGACGAAGACGCCGTGAAACGTATCCTCGCCGAGGGACGCTTCGACGCGGTGGCGCATCTGGGTGCGATGGCGAACGTGCGCTATTCCATCGAGCGCGCGCCGCTCTACACCGACGTGAACATTCGCGGCACGGTGAACGTGCTCGAAGGCGCGCGTTTCGCGGGTTGTCCCCATATCGTTTTTGCCTCCACGTCGTCGGTCTACGGCAAGACGGCGCAGATTCCCTTCGTCGAGACCGACCCGTTGGGCCAGCCGCTCGCCCCCTATCCCGCCAGCAAAATCGCCGG
>DAOUAQ010000189.1:0-7354 GCA_034433375.1 Anaerolineae bacterium
ATCGCCATGCATAACTGACCTCCGGGTAAGCTGATGATCATCACCGTAACCCCCAACCCCGTACTGGACCACACACTAACCGTGCCGCAAATCGCCTTCGATGCCGTGACGCGAGCCACAGCCTCGCGCGTGGACTGGGGCGGCAAAGGCTTCAACGTCTCGCGCGTGCTGCTGGCGCTCGGCGTGGAAAGCGTGGCGCTCGGCTTCGTCGGTGGCGCGACGGGGCAACGCCTGGCGGCGGGGCTGGCTGCGCTTGGTCTCCCCACCGACTTCGTGACGATCGCCGGCGAGACACGCACCAATGTTGTCATCGCCGAGGCGGACAGCGGGCGTTACGTCAAGGTGAACGAGGCCGGACCGACGGTGCAACCGGAGGAAATCGCCCAATTCCTGGAGAAGGTCCGACAGCGCGCTGTGCCCGGCGACACCTGGGCGCTCTGTGGCAGCCTGCCGCCCGGCGTCCCGGACGACTTCTACGCGCAGATCATCCAGATTTTGCAGCCGCATAACGTGCGCGTGCTGCTCGACACGAGCGGGGCGGCGCTGTGCCTGGGCTGCGAAGCGCGCCCGTTCCTCGTCAAGCCCAACGCCGAAGAAGCGGCAGCCTTCGCCGGACATCCCGTGGATACGCCCGACGCCGCGCGCAATGCCGCGAACGCCTTCTTGGAACGAGGCATCACGCACGTCGCGCTCTCACTCGGCGCGGCGGGGCTGCTGCTGGTGACGCGCGAGAGTACCGCCATCGCCATCCCACCCGACGTGCCGGTCAAAAACGTCACCGGCGCGGGCGACGCGCTGCTCGCGGGCCTGGCCTACGCGCTCGAACGCAACCTGCCCCTCGGCGAACAAGCCCGCTGGGGCGTCGCCGCCGGGACGGCTTCGGCGATGCATGAAGGCGTCGGAGTCGTCACACGCGCGAGCGTCGAACAGTTGTATGCAGGCATCACAGTTAATCTGATGCGTGAAGCGTGAGACAGCAATCACGCATCACACCGCCACACCAACTCGATAAGGAGAAGAACTATGTCCAAGAAAATACGTTGGGGGATTTTATCGACGGCGCGGATCAACCGTGCGCTGATTCCGCCGATCCGTCAATCGGAGCGCAGCGAGTTGATCGCCGTCGCCAGCCGCAATCTGGACAAGGCGCAGGCTTACGCCAGGGAGTGGGACATTCCCACCGCGTATGGCAGCTACGAGGCGCTGCTCGCCGATCCAGGTATCGACGCCGTCTACATCTCGCTGCCCAACACCATGCACTGCGAGTGGACGGTGAAAGCCGCCGAGGCCGGGAAGCACGTCCTGTGCGAAAAGCCGCTCGTGCCCACGCTCGCCGAACTCGACCAGATCGAGGCGGCAGCGAAGGCTAACAGTGTCACCACCTTCGAGGCGTTCATGTATCTGCACCATCCGCAGACGCGCACCGTGCAGGCATTGGTGCGCGAGGGGAAAGTGGGCCAGGTGCAGCTTGTCAGCAGTTGGTTCAGCTTCTACTTGCCGCCGGAGCAATCCACGAATATCCGCCTGAGACCGGAACTGTCGGGCGGGTCGCTGTGGGACGTGGGCGTGTATCCCAACAGCATGGTCATCGCGATGCTCGGCGCAGCGCCCGTCGAAGTGTGGGCGCAGCAAACCATCGGCGAAACCGGCGTCGAGGTCACGCTGCTCGGTCAGTTGCGGTTTGCGGGCGGCCCTGTGGCGCAGATTGCGTCCAGCTTCCGTATGCCGTTCCGCTGGGGGACGGAGATCATCGGCGACGCCGGCATCCTCACTATTCACAGCCCGTGGAAGCCTGGATCGGACGGCGAAGACACGCGCGTCACCTTCACCCCACGCGACGGCGACCCAGAGACGCTCACCTTCCCCGCCGTCGATCCCTATCTATGCGAGGTTCAAGCCATGGAAGCCTGCATCCTCGACAATGCCGCACCCGTCGTCCCGCTGAGCATGAGCCGCGATTTCTTGCGGAGCGTGCTGGCGCTGTATGAGTCGGCGGAGTCGGGGAAACCCATAGCATTATGATCACACTCAAACCCATCACCAAAGACAATTGGTATACAGCCATCCGCCTGGAGGTCGCCCCTGAGCAGCGAACGTTCGTGGCCTCCAATCTCTTTATATAAGATGCAGGAAGCAAGATTTTACCCTGCCTCCTGCTTCTTGCCTCTTGCCTCATTCACACTTCACAGGCACGCCGTTTTGCGCCGCCGACGCCTTGATCGCGTCGTAGAGGCGCGCCATGCGTAGCCCCACTTCCGGCGGGCTTGGATTGGGGAAGTCGCCGTTGCGCACGGCGAGGAATTGCTCCCACGCGCCGAGCGATGGCGGCACTTCTACAGGCGTCAGCGCATCCTCGCCCTGGCGTTGCACTTCGAGGAACGCGCCCCACGCGCCGGTGCGCAGAATCGCGTCGGTGCAGAAGACGCGGATGTCCGATGAACACGAGCGCACCGTCTCCCCGCAGCCGTGCAGCGTGACGAGCGCGCCGGATGCCAACCGCCCGATGACGACGGCGAGCGTCTCCACGGGTCGCCCGTAATTGTCGGTCCACGCCGCCACCTCGACGAATTCCTCACCCGCCAGATCCGCCACGGTGTTGAGCAGGTGCGCGCCCGTGTCGAACATAAAACCGCCGCCGGCAATCTCCGGGACCTGCCGCCACTTACCCGCCGTCCCCGGCCCCCAACGCTGCCAGATCGTCCCGCTGATGCTGAGCAGCTTCCCGCACTCGCCGGAGCGCAGCAACTTCACCGCCGCGCGGATTTCCGGCGAGAGGCTGCCGTTGAACGCCACCACGAGCAACTTCCCGGTGCGGTCGCGCGTCTCGATGAGGCTGCGCGCTTCATCGGCGTTCATCACCATCGGCTTTTCGAGCAACACGTCCACCCCGGCTTCCAGGCACGCTGTGGCCTGGTCGTGGTGGTAGGCGTGCGGCGTGATGATGAAGGCGACGTCGAGATCATACGTTGCCAGCAATCTGTCCAACTCCGGCTCGTTGGGCGGAACGGGCAGGTCATTGAGCGTGAAAATCTCCGTCGTCGCTGCCAGCGCCTCCACCGACGGTTCACAGAGCGCCACGATCTCCGTGGTGTCGCTTTGCAGCAGGATGTTGCGCAGGTGATGGCGCGCCATGCCGCCGCAGCCAATCAGGGCCATACGGACTTTTTGCGTCATTGATAGACCTCCAAGAGATGAGAATGAGCGAATGTAAGAAGCAGCAAATGAGGGAACGAGAGGGTTAGTGGATTTGCATCTGCCGTTGTATTTCTTCCCACACTACAGTCAAGCCAAGACGTTGCAGCCAAGCGTCAATGTAAGCGCGATCCAACGTATCATCCAAAGATAGCAACATGCTGGTTATATCACGAATGTGCTTGGATTGTTGGCCCGATCGGAAGTACAGCAATTTATAGAGGATGAGATCTTCAGGGGCATGGACATAAACTTCGCCCAGGGGTGGCCCCAAATCCACCAGACGACGCCGTGAAAAAGCAAGGAGGGGGCCCTACTTGGTCGCTCATTAGCTATTGGTGCGCCTATGTTGGCGACATAAATTAGTCTGGCGCAACCAATCAGACAGATGTGCCAGTTGCCGGATACGATGCGCAGGGGTAAGCCGGCGGTAAATGGCAATCTGACGCGGGTCAACCTCCGCCACGGCGCTGGCGATCAAGCGCCGGATATGTTCAGGGATTTGCAGATCCACCTCAAATTCTGCCGGTTCTGTAGCGTCCCAAAACTCGGTCACATCATGAGTGTCCCAGAACTCACCCATCTCTTGGTAAGATCGCGCTTGCGACAATGAACTTTGATCTGTGCTCATAGGTGTGCCTCTCGGCTGGTGCTTATATCCATGATTGTAATGCAAGACAGAAGGATTGCAAAAGCAATCTGACACCAATCAGTCGCCCACATCAACAAAATACAGTGCATCTCGGCGCAAGGCAGAAAGCGCCGCATTCCACATAGCCGGAACGTCGATCAAATAGACATCGGCGGCGAGGACGCGCCCACGATGGAGCGCCGGCTCACCGAGCACATCGGCGAGGCGGTCGTAGCGTTGCTCGTAGCCGATGAAGGCGTGCGTGCGGTAGGTTTTCTGTTGACTGCGACCGTCGCCGTCAATCAATGTGTAGGTGAGCGGATCGCCGAACAAATAGGGTGGTTCGACCAGTTCCTCCATCGCGTGGAACGAAGTATTGGGATGCAGGCCGCAACCGAGCATCAGCAGTTGCCCGCCTACATCGCGCAGTTTGCGGAACGGCGAGTGCGAGCCGCAAGGCGTGTTGTCCAGCGGATGATCGTCCAACAGTTCACCTGTCCGGGGGCCGACGGCGCAGACAGAGTGCGTGGGATGCAGGCTGCGGCGCGTCCCAGGGCGCAGGCGAAAGTATTCAGGGATCGCACCGACGTTGGAAGGCGTGTGGCGCACATCGAAGATAGGGTGCTCCGGCGTGACGTGTTCGTAGGTCAACGCGGGCATCAAGAGCGTACCTTCCGGGCCAAGCGCCGCGAGTAATCCCTGGATGACGGTTTCAGGACCGCCTTCGACGTAGCTGAGAGCGCGCAAGGAACTATGGACGAGTAACACACCGCCCTCACGCACGCCGAGGTCGCGCGAATCTTGCGCAATACAGTCTACTTGAGATGTAGTCATAGGTTGATGATCTCCAGAATACGAGGGTGCAGCGCCAGACTCGCGCCAACGACGGCGTAACTGCGGGCGTAGTCCGCACCGAAGGCAAAGTGCAGCGGCGCGCCGGCCGTATCCGTCAGAACGCCGCCGGCCTCGCGCAGCAACAGCCAGGCCGGGGCAATGTCCCAGATTTTGGTGTTTTGGTTGACGACCGCGCCCAGGCGGCCATCCACAGTGTAGCAGAAATCCAGCAAGCTGTTGGTCGTCCGAACATTGCGCACACCGTTGACCAGGCGCATCAGCATCTCGGCCTCGCGGCGGGTTTTGGTGATGTCGGCAGAAGCGTCCATCCCGTAGGCGCATAGCACATTACGCGGATCGGTCTCGGCGGTGACGCGCACCGGCGTCCCGTTGCGTGTGACACCCCGTCCGGCTTCGCCCACGTAGAGCGTATCGTCGCAGGGCAGATACATCGCGCCAAGCACAGGGACAGCGCCTTCCAGCAACGCGACCAGCACGCCGAACCAGGGCAGGCCCGCCGCGAAATTCGACGTGCCATCCAGCGGATCAACGACCCAGGTGAAGTCCGCGCCCTTGTCCACAAAACCGCGTTCTTCGGCGATAAAATTGTGGGTAGGATAAGCACGCTCAATGACGGCCACTATCGCCGCCTCGGACGCAAAATCCGCCTCGGTGACGACGCTGCTGTGATCCTCCTTTTGTCGCACGCCGGTCACGTGGCCGAAATGTTCCCGCAACACACGCCCGCCGGCCAGAATGGATTCGATCATCGTATCACGCAATAACAACATCGGTACCTCACGAGAAATGAAAGATGTTTCAAACCTGACCGGTCTCAGAAGACCTGTCAGGTTTGAAACTCTTGCCAACAGCGAAAAAGCGCGCGCGGCAAGTGGAAGCAACCTTTCCACTTGCCGCCTTTGAGGGGCAGTAACACTTCGCCGCGCCGGTTGAGGTAGCCATACCATTCGCCGTACTCCGGGTCGGGGAAGTGCGCCCAGGCGTAGTCGTGAACCTTCTCGTACCACGCCCACACGTCGGCGCGGCGGGTCTCGCGGTAGGCCATCGCCAGCGCGACGAGCGCCTCCAAGTGTACCCACCACAACTTTTGATCCCACTCCAACTGCTGCGGCGGATGTCCCTGCGCGTCCATAAAGTAGAAAATCCCGCCGTATTCCTTATCCCACCCAAACTCCAGAATCCGCAGTATCGTCTCCACTGCCCGCTCAATCAACGCCTGCGCCCCACTATCTCGCCCCTTGCTTCCTGCCTCTTGCTTCCTGCCTCCTGAATCCTGCCTCATTTCCCGCCGCGCAATGTCAATGATAAACCACATCGCCTCCAGCCCGTGGCCCGGATTGAGCAACCGGCCCTCGAAGCTGTCCACGTGACTACCGTCTGGCGCTACGTTCTCGAAAATCAAGCCGGTTTCGGTGTCGAGGAACACGTCCATCACCTCGTGGACGCACGCGTCAATCGTGCGCGTCACCTCGTCAGGCGGGAGCAACGCTTCCAGTTCGAGCGTGAGATTGCAGAGGATCATCGGCAGCGCGAAGCCCTTGAGCGCGCGCGCGCCGGGCACGAGTTTGTTGTATGGGCCTTTGGGGTTGTCGCGGCGGCGCAGGATGTTGCGATACGTGCGCAGCGCCAGGTCGGCGTCGGCATGGTCGCCCGTCGCCAGCGCCAGTTGCCCGAACGCCATCGCCGCGAAGCAATCGGAGAAGATGTTGTACGGCTGCACCAGCGGATTTCCAGCGCGGTCGAGCGAAAAGTACCAGTTGCCGGCGGTATCCATCCCGTGAGCGCGCAAAAAGTCCGCGCCGTGACGCGCGATCTCCAACCAGCCGGGCCGTTTTTCCAGCCGGTTGTAGAGCATCGCAAACGTCCACACCTGCCGCGCCTGCAGCCAGACGAACTTGTCGGTGTCGAACACGCTGCCGTCGCGCTCCAGACAGGTGAAGTAGCCGCCGTATTCGCGGTCAATCGAGTGCTGTTCCCAAAACGGGATCACTTCCTCCAACAAAGCCGCACGATACTGTTTTGCATACACATTATATTGATCCACAGACGCCTCCTTAAATACAAATTCTTACCACCAAGACGGCAAGTTCGCCAAGAAAATCGAATGGATGTGCTTTAATCTTGGCGCTCTTGGCGACTTGGCGGTTTTCAGCGGAGTCACTCTTCTATCCCGAAATGCTCGCAATAACGCCGATACAGATGCCCGGCCTGCAAGTAGCAGGAGTTGGGACTCATAAAGTGCGAGAATTCAAAGGTGATCGCCTTCTCCACGCCCACTTGCGCGGCGGCTTGCAGCTTGAGCAGCAACTTCTCCCACTTGATCGGCAGGAATTTGATCGGCATGTCGCGGTCGAAGGTCTCGCTGTTGGTCCAGCAGCGCAGGCCATAGCGATCGGCCAACTCCTTGTTGATCGCCAGATAGGTCGGCAGCTCGTGGAAGTCCACGTGCCCATCCTGGAACGCGATGATGTCCACCGCGCCGCTGATGCCAGCCATGATCTCGCCCCACTCGCGCGCGTGCTCCTCCGGGGTAATCCCTTGAGATTTATTCACATCCGCGTCGAACGACCACACTGCCTTGATGCCATCCATCCACGGGGAGATGAGTACCGGCAGATCGGCCAGGGATTTGCAGTGACGGCCCATCTCCGCGTAGATTTCGATGATGCCCTTGAC
>DAOUAQ010000190.1:0-4801 GCA_034433375.1 Anaerolineae bacterium
AACGGCGTAGGCGACGTAAACGCCCAGGTAAGCCAGAAACGCCAGCAGCGCCAATGCCGCCAGGACGCGCCCAACCCAAACCGTGACGCTGTGGCCGGTCTCCCCATTCTTGCTGTGGCCGGTCTCTGACCGCGCCACCCGCCGGTAACGTGGTTCGCCTTCGGCAGCGGCGGGCGCGTTCCCCAGGCGCAAGAGCGGAACGCCGCACAGTGCGAGCGCCACGCCGCCCGCGAGCAGCGCTCCTTCGACCGGGCCGATGCCCGACCACGCGCCCCCGCCCAGACGCCCGGCGATCAACAACAGCACATCCGCGCCCAGGCCAACGATAATCAGAAAAAGTCCGAGTTGTTTTTTAGTAATTGGCTGATTGAATGTCACTCTATGACAACTCCCAGTTTCGAACAAACCACGAATCTACACGAATTTCCACAAATAGGTGCATCTGTCTATGACAGTTCTTCCAGAAATTCGTGCAGGTTATGGCGGACGGCGTAAGCGGCGGCTTCGGCGCGGTTGGTCAGCCCCAGCTTGGAGAGGATGCTGCTCACGTAGTTGCGCACCGTCCCCTCGCCCAGGAAGAGCGATTTGGCAATCTCTTTGTTGGTGCGCCCTTCGGAGACCAGCCCCAGGACGCGCAATTCTTGCTCGGTCAGATCGCTGAAGGCGGCGGCCTGCTCCTGGCGGGTAGCCTGGCGGACGCGCGCCAGCACGCGCTGCGTGACCGCTGGATCGAGCAACGCCTCGCCCTGGCCCACTCGCTGGATGGCGCGGATCAACTCGTCGCCGCCGCCTTGCTTGAGCACGTAGCCGGCCGCGCCCGCGCTGATGGCGTCGAAGAGCATCTCGTCCTCGGCGTAAGAGGTGAGCATGAGCACTTCGGTGTTGGGCAAATGCGTTTTGATCGCACGGCAGGCCTCGATACCATTTTCACCCGGCATCCGAATGTCCATCACCACCACGTCAGGACGATGCTGCACCGCTTTTTCGACGGCGTCTTTCGCCGAAGCGGCCTCATCCACCACGATGAAGTTCGCCTGATTGCTCAACAGGGTACGCAATCCCAACCGCACGACTTCGTGATCGTCTACAATCAAAATACGCAGAGTCATATTTCCTCCTTTATGAAACGCAAAACGTAATTTTACGCATGACGTTTTGCGCGTCTAATATGGAACCGTCAAATGAAAGGTGACGCCTTCATTCGGCGCGCTTTCAATACGCAGCGTGCCGTCCAACAAGCGCACGCGCTCGCGGATGTTGCGCAGGCCATAGCCCTTACTCACCTGGAGCGTTTCCATCCCGATACCGTCGTCGGAGATCGTTAAATCCAGCGCCTCCTCATCGTATTCCAACTGTATCTTCACCCAACGCGCGCGGGCGTGACGGGCCGTGTTAGCCAGCGTCTCGCGGACAATCTGAAAGATATGCCGCCGCCGCTCCATAGACAGAATCTCGACCAGCACACCACTGACCTCGAATTCGGTCTCCAGCAACGTGTTGATGTGAAAATCGCGCAACAGGCGCTTGATGCCCGATTGCAGATCCTCGTCCGGCATATCGCTGCGCAAGTCAAAGATGTAACGCCGGATGTCCTGGATCGTCTCGTTCAGGTTGTCCATCACCCGGCCCAACTGCGCCTGCGCGCGCATCGGGTCGGAGGGGATGATGGGCTGCACACTCTCCAACAGCAGACCGGCAGCGTAAATAGATTGGATGATCCCGTCGTGGAGGTCGCGGCCAATGCGCTCGCGGTCAACGGCCAGCGCTTGCAGGCGTTCCACCCCTTCGATCCAGCGTTCGATCTCCAGTTGCAAGGTGTTCAACGCGCGGTTGATGCCCAGCGTCAACCCTGCGCCCACCACCACCCACAACCATTCGGTCAGCGAGGGCAAAATTCCGCGCGCCTGCAGCGGCAAATACAGCAGGTGCAGGATGCCAAATGTGCCCGCTGCGATCTCGACCAGCCGCAAATAAGGCCGGACGCGCTTCCGCAACGCCGCATCGAGCGTTTGATGACTTTGACGGCGCAAGCCGACCGCAGCGAGCAGGCCGCCGGGAAAGCCAAGCAGATAATGGATCAAGATCGTTGTCACCTGGATGACCAGAGCGCGTTGCGTGGGCAGCGCCAGGAAAGCGCCGGCATACACGACGATCCATACCCCGTTCAGCCCTATCAACCAACGGCGTCCGTGCGCGCGCGCGGTTTCTTCCGGCAAAAAAGTCTGGATGCCGAGGGCGATCAAGAAAATGTAGCCAATCCCCAACAGCACAGGACTGACAGGCGCAGACAGCAGGCGCACTGGCGGCGTCAGGTCGGCAAACAAGTCATTCCAGGCGACGATAGCTTCGCACAGAGCGAACAATCCCAACCAATACAAGCGACGCGCTAACAGAATTCGACGGCTGCGGTACTGAAGGAAGAAGACCGTCAGACTCAACGTGAAAAAAATCAGTCCGTGCAGAAAACGTCCCAGGACGACCACGCTATTCATTGATCCTTTCTAGTGTTCCACCCTGACGAAGGTTAGGAAACCTTCGTCAAGGTAAAGTATACCATAGGTAGAGAACTCAGGGCCAGTATGTCGCCGTCCACTCCTCCAACATATCCGCCGTGGCACTGACGAGCCGCCAACCCTCGGCAGTGCGCGCCGTGCGCCATTCCGTGTTCCAGAGACGCCCCACAATCACGCCCCCCTCGTTATCCCAGGATGTGACCATCGCCGCGACGCGCGCGCCGGTCTCCGTCTCCGATCCCGGTATCGTGTGGACGCTCCCCACACTGACCCGCGCCGTCGTCGCAAAGCCATTCGCCCACGTCTCGTACACGCGGTTATCCTGGGGCAGCAGCAAGTTATACGCGCCTGGCAAATCGCGGTCGTTCAACGCCAGGTAGAACGCGATCACAGCGTACTCCGGCTTGTGGGCAGGATACGTGTGCGGGCGATCCAGAAAATACCAGTCGTAGCGGTCAGATGTCCACCCGTAGGTCTGTTCTTCCCAGGTATGGATCACGTACCAGGCCAGACTTGGCGCGCTTTGCTCGCGATAACCTTCCCATATTTCTTCTTCGAGGTCGCCGTCGGCGTCAACGAAGCGGACGCCGGCATCGCCGGAGAAAAATCCCAAACGGCGATAACTGTCGCCATCCCAGACGTAAAGATGCAGCAGGGTCTCGTTCTTGTCCGCGTGGCCGAAGATAGCGATCTCCGGCTTGCCGTCGGCGTTGACGTCGCGCACCTCGACCTCGCACGTGGCGTACTGTCCCAGGCCGACGTCGGGCACGCCGGCCTTGGGGAATGCCGGCTCCAGCGGATAATATACATCATCGTCGAGAACGAAGGCGCTCAGGCGCGACGGATCGGTATTTTGGTGGAACACCGCCAGCCATTCGGGCGCGCCGTCGGCGTCGGTATCTTCGTAGCGCAGGCAGAGCAACGCGGCGTCGCCGATGCGCGCCCGGACAGCCGCCAGCCCCGCACGCGCGACCGTGTGCGCCATCGTCGCGTCAGGCGTAGGGATGGGGGTTGCTGTTGGCGTGGGAGTGAGCGTCGGCGTCGGCGTAGCGGTCGGTGGAACCGGCGTAGGGGTGACGGTGGCGGTCGGTGTGGCGGTGGGCGCCGACAGGAACGGCGCAGTCGGCGCGCAGGCAGCAGCGCCTATGGCTATCCCCAGAAGGATGAGCGCCAGGCCTGGTAAGTGATGGTGGACTTTCATCGCTCCTCCCGCAATTCAACGCAAAGGGCGCGAAGCTGTGACAACTTCGCGCCCTGTTGTTGCATTATCAATCACACTGCCGAATATCCTGGTGAGAGGGGATGTCCCCTTCACCCAACGTCAATCATTACGCTTTGCGGAGCCTGCGCGCAGTAAAAAACACGCCAACGAGCAGCACGGCTGCGGCTACCAGGGCGACCTCGCCAAATCCCGTGTCAGGAGTCCGTTCTGGCGTCCCACCGGCGGAGGTTGTCGGACGCGGGGTGGACGCAGAGGCCGGCGCTTTGGTCGGCGTGGGGGCCGGTGTGTCAGTGCGACGCACGCGCGGCGTGGGCGTGGGCGTCGCTTCGCTGCCTGCTCCGGCGGCGGCTTCACCGGATTCTGGCGTCGCCGTTGGCCCGATCAGAGGCGTGGGCGTCAACGTGGGGGTGGGTTTCGGAGTGTTCGTCGGCGCAACGGTTGGTTTTTCTTCCGTCGGTATTTCTTCCACGGTGGGGGTAGCCATGACTTCTTCTGTCGCGGGCGTCTCGAGCGCGGGCGTCTCAACGCCGGTGAGTCCTTGCGCGGCTTGTTCCGCCGCGCGCTTCATTTGCGGGTTAATAACCAAGGCCCACACTCCAAAGGCAACCAACGCTAATACGAGCAGCCCGCCCATAATGGCGACAGCGATAAGGAATGTTTTATTCTGCTTTTCTCCAGTATCCTCTGGTTGCTCTTCTTCTTCCTCAAAAGCGACATCTGTTCCTAAAGTATCAAACAGGTCATCCGACATGCGTTTTCCTCCTTGTTTGGGCTGTGACCTTAGGCGTCCCGAAGTCCTTTAATCCCGATCTTGTAAAACGAGAACCAATTTCTCACACAACACAAGCGCACGGTTAGGGATAGATTATAATGATATTGTATACAAATTTTGTAAAAAATGCAAGTTACACTTTGATGACATAAACGTAAAACGTAAAACGTAAAACGTCATGCGTAAGAGCGTGTCTGAAAAGCGTGTCATTTCCTTTTAACTTGCACTAAACGAGCATTAATTAATTTTGCTATGCGTACTTTGCTGTTTTTGCACCTTAAAACTGTGCTCCAA
>DAOUAQ010000191.1:0-20870 GCA_034433375.1 Anaerolineae bacterium
CGCGACGCCCGCGCCGACCTGTTCAACCGCGCCGTCTACGCCATCGCTGCGCGCCCCGACGATCATCCGAGCGCCGTGCGCGCCGTCGCCAACCTGGCGCTTGTGCTGGGCGCAGAGCCGCTGTATATGGACCCCATCGAGCACGACGCGGTGCGCGTCATCGCGGACGCCGTCCCCGATCTATTGGCAACGGCATTGTTTCAGGCCACAGCGGGCGCGCCCGGCTGGGCCGAAGTGCGCAAGGCCGCCGGACGGCCTTTCGCCACGGCGACCGCCGCTGCATCGGGGGACGCCGCTTCACGCCGGATGCTCGCGCTGCTAGGGCGCGACACGTTGCTGCGCGGTCTCGATGCCGTGCTTGCCCGCCTGCAAGACCTGCGTGAGACTGTCGGGCAGGGTGACGCGGAAGCGTTGGAAACCACGCTCGCCGCCACGGCCCAGGCGCGAACTTACTGGATGGCCGAGAGCCGCGAACGCGCCTGGGAAATCGAGCGCGGCGCCCTGCAGAGCGACAACCTTTTCCAGCGCACACTGCAAACGCTTTTGGGCGAGGGGCTTACGGTAAAACAAAAGCCGCAAGGTCGCGTATGACCATCCTGCATCCTGCATCCTGCATCCTGCGTCTTGCATCCTGCGTCTTGCGTCTTGCATCTTGCATCCTATCCTATGACTTGCGTACCGGATCGTTATGCCTAATCAACCACCGCGCATCCTGATGATCGCCCCCACGTCCTTTTTCCTGGACTACGGCTGCCACATCCGCATCCTGGAAGAGGCGCGCGCGTTGCAGGCGCAGGGGATGCGCGTGCGCATCGTCACCTACTATCTGGGCCGCAACCTGCCCGGCCTGGACATCGTGCGCTGCGCCCCCACGCCCTGGCGCTCCGATTACGAGGTCGGCTCCTCACGGCACAAGATTGCCTTCGATGTGCTGCTGGCGTGGAAGGCGCTGTGGACGGCGCTGCGCTGGCGGCCCCACATTATCCACGGGCATCTGCACGAAGGCGCGCTGATCGGCAAAGTGCTCGCCACACTGCTGCGCGTGCCACTGGTCTTCGATTTTCAGGGCAGCTTGACGGGCGAAATGCTCGATCACGGCTTCCTGAAAAAAGACAGTGTGGCGCATTACTGGTGGCGACGGCTGGAAGCGCGCATCGTCGAAATGCCGGATGCAATCCTCACCAGCACCGTCCACAGCGCGGAACTGCTTGCCGACGTTTTCCGGCGCACTGCGAACGTTTATCCTTTGCCCGACAGCGTCAACCTGGATTTTCTGTTCCCCACGTGCATCACACCAGAAGACCGGCTGCGGCAGCGCGCGGCGTTGGGGATTCCGCCAGAGCGCCAGGTCGTCGTCTACCTGGGGCTGCTGGCGGATTACCAGGGCATCCCGCAACTGTTGGAAGCTGCCGCGCTGCTACGGGCGCAGGGCGAGGCCGTCTCCTTTTTGGTGATGGGCTTCCCGCAGGTGGAGCATTATCGCCACTATGCGCACACCCTGGGTCTTACCGATCAGGACGTCATCTTCACCGGCAAGATGCCCTATGAAGACATCCCCGCGCATTTGGCGCTCGGCGATGTGGCGGCCGCGCCCAAAATTTCAACGACGGAGGGCAGCGGCAAAATTCTCAACTACATGGCGATGGCGTTGCCGGTGGTGGCCTACGACACACCGGTGAGCCGCGAGTATCTCAACAATCTGGGCCTTTACGCTGCGCCTGCGGGCGACGCCGAGGCGCTGGCGCACACGTTGCGCGCGATCTTACACGATCCTGAGAGGGCGGCGCACTTGGGCGCACAACTCCGTGAGCGCGCCGACAAACATTTCTCGTGGAGCCGTACCGGACGCCAACTTTTGCGCGTCTACGAAAAACTATGGCAGAAATAAAACGTACCTCACGACACAGTCCGTATTGGCGCGCCTCAATTTTCTACTTCAGCCTGTGGGCCGTTATGGGCGCGCAAATGCCGTTCTTCAACGTCTACTTCGCCCGGCTGGGCCTCAGCGGTTTGCAGATCGGCATTCTCTCCGCCGCTTTCCCGCTGATGGCGTTGTTTATCGGCCCGGCGCTCTCGCTGCTGGCCGACCGGCGACGCTGGCAGAAGCGGATGTTGCTCGGTTCCATCGGCGGGACAGGGGCGCTGCTCATCCTCTTCATCTTCCCGCGCACCTTTGCGCCGCTGTTGCTCCTGGTTCTGGTGCGCGCGGCGCTGTTCAGCCCGATGATGTCCATCGGCGATGGCATGGTCGCGCGCATGGCCGCCCGTCACCGCATTGACTACGGCAAGCTGCGTCTGTGGGGATCGCTGAGTTTCGCCCTGGCCGCCTTGATCTGTGGCGCGTTGTGGGAACGCTGGGGTTTTCAGGCGATGTTCATCGTGACAAGCATATTGACCTTGCCCGTATTATGGGCCGCAACGGGCCTGGAAGAGAGCGCGCCTGCCACAGCAGACCATCAAAAGACAAACGCATCCGCGGCCGCACCCACCTTGCGCGACGTGCGCCGGGATCAAGGCTTGATCGTCATCCTCCTGGCGGTCTCCCTGGTCGGCATCGCCGAAGGGATGTACGGGACGTTCTCTGGCGTGTATATGGATCAGCTTGGCGGCGGACAATTCCTGATCGGCGCACTCTTCGGGCTTTCGGCGCTCGCCGAACCGCCGGTGATGCACTACAGCGGGGCCATCTTCCGCAAACTCGGCAAGCCGGTGAGCATCATGCTGGCCTACGGTCTGGTCGGCGTCGCTTTCCTGGGCTATGGGTTGGTGCGCCAGCCGTGGCTGATCCTGGCGTTTGGGATGCTCAAGGGCGTGGGCTTCGCGCTGTATTTCGTAGGGAACGTCAGCCTGATTGACGAGCGCGCGCCCGAAGCGTGGACGTCCACCTTGCAATCGTTGATGAACGCCGCCACGCGCGGCCTCGCGCCGCTCATCACCACGCCCCTCGGTGGCTGGCTCGCCGACAGCCTGGGCTTGCCTATTGTCTTCATCGGTTCGGGGATTGCCGCGCTGTTGGCCGCCGGCGTCTTCTGCGGCGCGGTGGTGAGGCGGCGGTTCGAGGCGAGACCACTGTTGGCGGGGGATACCCGGCCAATCTAGCGCTTTACATTGGCGTCACTTCGTGCTACATTTTGTGTAGTGCAGTTTGAGAGGCGACACACTACGGTGGCTTTATGAATGGTAACACACAAAAAACAGCGCAACCGCCGACAATAACATTGAAGATCATCACACGCGCCCTTGCGGTGCTCCTCGTCCTGATGCTCGTCGTCTTTGCCGTGATCGCGTGGCTGGCGCTGCGCCACCCGGCAGATACGATCCTGTCTGGCGTGCGCGTGCAAACCACAGATGTAGGCGGCTTGACCGTGGACGAAGCCGTTGTGGCGCTCAATCGCGCACTGCCCGCGCCGGAGACGCTGGGCGTCAATGTCGAGATCGCCGGGCAGACATGGCGCGTCACCTGGGCGGATGTGGGCCAGCAGTATGACGTCCGTGCGACGGCGCAGGTCGCCTATCACGTGGGGCGCGACGCCGATGGAGAGGTTGCGTTGCTGGCAAGCCTGCGCGAGCAGCACGTTGTCGTCGCGCCGGTTGTTGCACCTGCGGACCCGGCGCGGGTACAGGAGGCTGTGGCGCGGATCGCGGCGGAAGTGGCGCGCGCGCCGGTGAATGCGCGGCTGACGTTCAATGGCGGAAATGTTGTCGCCACGGACGGGCAGGCGGGACAGCGTCTCGCTGTGGAGGAGGCCGCTGCCCGCATACTTCAGACGTTGGCGGATGGAACGCCCGCGGTGGAACTGGCGCTCATCGTCGTGCCGCCAACCATCGCCACGCCGGAGCCGGCGCGCACGCAAGCGCAGGCGTGGCTGGCGCAGCCGTTGACTCTCGTCGTGGATGATCCGCTCACGGGGGAACTGCTGGAGAATGAACTGCCGGCCGGCTATCGCGCCGAGTTTACCGCGCCGCCGGAGCGCATCGCGGCCTGGCTCGAACCGCGCGTCGAAGGCCAGAGCGTCAAGCTATACCTCAACGACGCGCCGGTGCGGGCATGGCTGGAAGAAATCGCGCCGCAGGTCGGCGCAGAGCGGCGGCTGGATGTCGGTCCGACGCTGAAAAACGCGCTCGCGGCGCTGTACGCGGGGCAGCATCAAGCCCTGGCGCACGTCCGCCACCCGGATCGCGCCTATATCGTCCAACCCGGCGACACGCTCTCGCTCATCGCCTACAATCATCACATGCCACTGTACCAGCTCAAGAAGGCCAACCCCGATGTAGATCCCGGCGCGATTGACATTGGACAGGAGCTGGTCATCCCCTCCATTGATGTACTGCTGCCCTATCCCCTGACGCCGGGCAAACGCATCGAGATTGACCTGCCAAAACAGCAAATGCGCGTCTTCGAGTACGACACGCAGATTTACACATTCACCGTCTCCAGCGGCATTTCGCGCACGCCGACCATTCCGGGGCAGTTCCAGATTTTGTTCAAGGAAGAAATGGCTTTCGCGCAGCGCTGGCGGCTGGATATGCCGCACTTTATGGGCATCTACGAAGAGGACGAGGGTTTCTTCAACGGCATCCACGAGCTGCCCACCACGCACTACGGGACGCGCCTCTCGCGCGGCGTCTTGGGCTGGCCGGCCTCGTTTGGCTGCATCATCCTCGACGTAGGCGATGCTGAGGCGCTCTTCAGGTGGGCGGAAGTGGGCACGCTGGTGCGCATCGAGGGCTACGCGCCCGGCACACCCTCCTGGCAGCAGACACTTGACGATCTCGCGCCCCTTGAAGGCGCAGGGCCATAGTCATCCAACACTGGGAAAGGAGCGTGGTGTATGGGACACTCATCCCGACTCCGTAAGGTCGGAACTTTCGTCCTGTGGAGCCTGATTTTCGCCGGGGTAGGGCTGCTCAGTTGGGGATTGGCGACACGGTTCATCCCGCGCCCGGCGGTGGGGCTTATCAAAGTGAGTTATGAAATCTGGTCCACCGGCACCGATTTCGATTTCGGCAGTGTCGAGTTGTTTCAGGCCGAGATAGACAGCGCGCGCCGCGACCCGCGCATCAAGGCGGTGGTCGTCCAATTCGACTCGCCCGGCGGGGAAGTTGTTGCCAGCCAGACCCTTTATATGGAGCTGCAGGCGCTACGCAAGGCAATGCCGGTCGTCGGCGCTATCGGGTCAACAGCCGGCAGCGGCGCTTATTACGCGGCGCTGGGCACGGACCCGCTCTACGCCCGGCCCTCGTCGGCGGTGGGGAACGTCGGCGTGTGGGGCTATGTCCCGCCGGATCTCGCCGTGAACGATGTGATTCTGGCAAGCGGCCCGTTCAAGTTGACCGGCAGCAATCGCGACGAATTTCTGCGCGAGATTGAGGGGATCAAACAGGAGTTTCTGGCGACGGTGACGAGCCAGCGCGGCGCACGACTCCGCATTTCCCCCGAGGAACTCTCGCAGGGGTTGATTTACCCGGGACGCGAAGCGTTGCGTCTGGGGTTAATTGATCGTGTAGGGACGTTGAGCGACGCCATCGCCGCCGCCGCGCAACAAGCCGGCATCCAACACTACACCGTCGTAGACCTGGAAGCCCGCGTGCTGGATACCTATTTCCAGGGTGAATCTGCCTTTGTCAACACCTGGATTGGCGCCGCCGACCCGGCGACCGGGAAACGGACACTGCCGCCGGGCATCTATATGCTATACGATATGCGCCTGCGAGGTGTCCCATGAAAACACTCGTTCGCCTCCTTCTGCTGCTCAGTCTCGTCGCGGCGATTTTTGCCGGACGCTGGTTGTGGTTCTACGGAAACGGGCGGGCGTACCAGACCCCGCAGATTGCGGAAATTCAAGCGGATAAGGTCGTGGGAGCGCCAACTCTGGATCACCGGGCGTTTGCGGATGAACCCGTGGCCGGCAACGGGCATGTGCTCATTGATCTGGCCCATCACAACAACCTCACGCGCAACGACCTCATCCCGCTCCAATCGCGGCTTGAGGCGCGCGGCGTGACGGTGGCGTTCTTCGACGGCGACGTGACGTTGCGTTATGCCCTCTATCAAGCGACGGCGCTGGTCGTCCTCGCGCCGTCCGTGCCATTCACGGACGTAGAGCAGAAAGCCATCGCCGCCTTTGTGCAGGATGGCGGGCGCTTGTTCCTGGCTGCCGATCCCACCCGCCCGGTGCTGTCGGCAGACACAACGGACGCCGAGACAGCCGCTTTCTTCCCCACCAGCGCCGTCCCGGCGATCAACAGCGTGGCAAATCTGTTCACCGTCACGTATTTTGATGATTATCTGTACAATCTGGCCGAGAACGTGGGCAATTATCGCAATGTGGCGCTCGCGCCTGCCGACGCGCGGACGCCGCTCACCCAGGAGGTGGAGACCGTCGTCTTCTTTGCGACACATTCCATGCGCAGCACCGGGACGGCGCTGTTCAAGGACGATGCCGCCATCGCCTCGACCGTGCGCACCGGCGAAACCGACCTCCCGGCAGCCGTCATCACCGCCGATGAGCGCGTGTTGGCGTTGGGCGACGTCACCTTCCTCACCGCCCCCTACCACACCATTGCTGATAACGACCGCTTTCTGAGCCACATCGCGGACTGGCTGGCGGAGGATACGCGCGTGCGCAATGCGCTGGAGGATTTCCCCTATCTCTTCAGCCAGCAGACGATAGACCTGGTGCAGCTCAGCGGCGACCGCATTGATCCGCGCCTCATCGCCAAAGGCGGGACGCTGCAAACATATTTCACCGAGACCGGGCGTTCGCTCGCCATCCGCACCGACGTTGTCCCCGACCACGACGCGCTGTTGCTAGGGTTGTTCAGCGACGTGCCAACCGTCCAGGAGTTGCTGGCGCAAAACGGCATCACGCTGACGACGGTTGCCGCCGCGAATCCCGCTGCCGCCGTTCCGTCAAACGGTGGGCAAACAGCCACCGACGCGACGGGGATGGAACAGTATCTCGAAATTCCAGCAATGGGCACGTTGAGCGTGAAAGGCATCACGCTTTTCATCGTTGATTGCAACGCCGCACGGTGCAGCATCAGCATTGTGGCCGAAACGGCGGAGAGTGTGGCATCCGCCGTCGAAAGGCTGGCGAATCACAACCTCGTCGGCTGCGCGCAGGCCGGCGCGATAACGTTGTGCGCCACAGAAGGACTGCTGGAGACGCAGCCCAAAGCGACCGAGCCGGCGCCCACCAAGCGGATTTTGATTATCTCGGTCGAAGCCGGCGAAGGGGGAGTCCGCACGAGCGCCGCCGATTTCGTGGGTATGCTCGATGACATCTATGCCGTGACCTTGTGGACGATCCCCGACGACGGGCAACCGACCAGAGCTGACCTGGAAGGATACAACGTCTACATCATTGATTCCGGCGATTACGCTGGCAGCCTGGCTGACTCCCCGGCTTTCCGGGCCATTGACAGGATCAGTAGCGGTAATGTGTTGCTGGTCGGCGCGCAGCCCTTGCCCATTGATACCGCAGAGTTTGAGTATGCGCCCATCAATGATCTGGTCGTGGCAGACACACCGCATCCCTTGCTCGAGGGTTTGACGGCGGGGGAACTGATCACGCTGCTCCCGTCTGAAAGCAGCGTCCCCGCTATGATTATCTCCGGCGATGATATGGAAAGCGCCATACTGCTTACGCGCGGGCCAAACAGTCCATCCACCGGCAGTCCGGCATTGATCGCGGCGGTGGACGAAACGAGCGATATCAACCGTATTGTCGTCGCTGCCTTCCCCTTCTACCGGTTGCCGGAATCCATACAGCGCACGCTGGCGCTGAATATCGCCGCGTGGCTCATGGCAGATGGGGACTGAGTTCCCTCCGCTACAGTCCGGTAGTCTCTCGTTGTGAGGTCGGATGGGCATTGTCATATCAATGTTTATGTCCATCCTGGGCACATAAGTCTATGTACGCGCAAGTTTTGGTTTTTATCCCGCTCAAGGTCAAGGAGGCGCTGATCCTCGACTACAGCATTCCGGCTGTGTTGGCGTCTGCCGTTCGCCCCGGTGTGCTCGTCGTTGCGCCGCTCCGCGAGACGCTGCTGCCCGGCCTTGTGCTCGCGCTCACCGAGACGCCGGCCGTGCCGGAGACGCGCCCGCTCCAGAGCGTCCTCTACCCCGACCCGGCGCTCGACGCGCGGCTATTGGAACTGGCGCGGTGGATCGCGCGGGAGACGTTAGCGCCGCTGCACCAGTGCGTGCAGATCATGCTGCCGCCAGGACTGCGCACCAACGTTTACCTGCGGCTCACTGCCCTGGTGGCAACCGCGCCGCCCGATCTTCCCGCTCCCGCCGAAAAGCTGCTCCAAACGCTCATCCAGCGCGGCCCGCTGACGAGCGCCCAGGTCAAACAAACCCTCAAAGGCATGGATTTGCGCCGGACGCGCTATTATCTGAAGCGTCGTAGTCTCATCAAGATTGAACGCCTGCTGCGGCTTAACGTCGTGCAGCCCAAAGTGGTCCAATTCGTGCGGCTGGTCACGCCGCGCTCGCAGTGGGACGAACAGACGCGTGGTCTGCGTAACTTGCCGCTGTACCACCGCATCCTGGATTTCCTCGATGGCGAGCGCCAACCCGTGGATGTCAGCGTGATCTACGCGGAAACAGGCGCGCAATACGCTCACCTGAAAACGCTGTCCAGTCGCGGGCTGGTCGCCTTCAGCCGCGAGGAAGTGCTGCGCGACCCGTTAGCCGAGATGATCTTCACGCCCGATGCGCCGCCCACGCTCATCTCCGAGCAGCAGACTGCCTGGGATGCCATCGCCGCGCTGCAAGACGCCGCCGCCACAACCGCGCCCGTGTTGCTCTTGGGCGTGACCGGCTCCGGCAAAACCGAGCTGTACATGCGGGCGACGGCGCGCGTCCTCGCCCAGGGCAAGCAGGCGTTGATCCTCGTTCCCGAAATCAGCCTCACGCCGCAGACGGTGCATCGCTTCGCCGTGCGCTTTCCGGGGCAGGTGGGGCTGTGGCACAGCGCGATGAGCGATGGCGAGCGTTTCGACACCTGGCGGCGCGTGCGCAGCGGCGCGGTGACGGTGGTGGTCGGCGCGCGCTCGGCGCTGTTCGCGCCGTTCCCCAACCTGGGCCTGATCGTGCTGGACGAAGAGGAAGACACGAGCTACAAACAGGGCCGTCCTCCTTACTACCATACGCGCGAGGTCGCGGAAGAACTAGCCCGCATGACAGGCGCGCTGCTGATTCTGGGCAGCGCCACGCCATCGCTGGAAGCCTACGCCCGGGCGTTGGAAGGCCGCTATCGCCTGCTGGAGATGCCGCAGCGGGTGATGGGACACCGCCAGCGCATCGCCGCCTGGGAAAACTACTTACATCTCCCCGGCAGCCGCTACCAACCATTGGAAACGCCGCAAGCCGCCGCCATCGCCCTGCCGCCGGTGCAAATCGTGGATATGCGGGCGGAACTCAAGGCCGGCAACCGCTCGGTGTTCAGCGTCGCGCTGCAAGAAGCGGTGGATCGCGCACTGGCGCAGCGCGAGCAGATCATCCTGTTCCTCAACCGGCGCGGCACGGCGACGTACATCTTTTGCCGGGATTGCGGCTGGACGGCGGAATGTCCGCGCTGCGACACGCCCCTGACCTATCACGAGGGCATCAGCACGTTGATCTGTCATCGCTGCGGGCACCAAAAGCGAATGCCGCGTCAGTGCCCGGAGTGCGGCTCGACGCGGGTGCGCGCTTTCGGCCTGGGGACCGAAGGGCTTGAAGCGCGCGTGGTGGAACGCTGGCCCGACGCGCGGCTCGTGCGCTGGGATCAGGACACCGCCCGCTCCCACGCTGCGCACGCGGCGATTATGGGCCGCTTCGCGCGCGGCGAGGCCGACATCCTGGTGGGCACGCAGATGGTGGCGCGCGGGCTGGACATCCCCAAAGTGACCGTCGTGGGCATCATCTCTGCCGATACGGCGCTCAATCTGCCGGACTTTCGCGCCGCCGAGCGCGCCTTCCAACTGCTGGCGCAGGTCGCCGGGCGCTCAGGGCGCGGACTGCTCGGCGGGCGCGTGATTCTCCAGACCTACCATCCCACACACTACGCCGTGCAGCGCGCTGCGGTTCACGACTATACCGGCTTTGCGCAGCGCGAGCTGGCCTTCCGCGCGCGGGCCGATTACCCGCCGGCCATCCGTCTGGCGCGACTGGTCTACGCGCACGCGAACCGCGAGCACGCGCAACAAGCCGCCGAGAGTTTCGCCGTGACGTTGCGCGACGCGCTCCGCGCCGCCGGGCTGCCCGTCACCGATCTGATCGGCCCGGCCCCGGCCTTCTTCGCGCGCGTGCGTGGTCGTTACCGCTGGCAAATCCTTCTGCGCCATGTTGCCCCGGCGGACTTCCTGCGCCAGATTGGCATCCCCGCCGGGTGGTTGGTGGATATTGATCCGGTGGAGGTGTTGTGAGGCGACTAACCTCTATTTCGTTGCAACTATTTACCTTTTTTGGTAAATTACGTGAATGAAATTCCGCGGAGCATTGTTCATTTTTATTCGTTTATGAAAGGGGCATTATTATGAAACGGGCAGTGAGTGTAAGTCTGGGCAGTTCGTCGCGCGATAAGCGCGTCGAAATTGAGCTATTGGGCGAAACCGTCATCATCGAACGCATCGGCACAAATGGCGACACGGCGAAGGCAATGCAGCTTTACAATGAGCTGGATGGCAAGGTGGACGCTTTCGGCGTGGGCGGCATTGATCTTTCGATGGGGACAGACAGGCGGGAGTATCCGCTGCTCACCGCGCGCAAGCTGATCCAGGGCGTCAAGCAGACGCCGGTGGTGGATGGGCGCGGGCTGAAGTACACGTTGGAGCGCCAGGCGATGCAGTACGTCGAGGCGCAGATTGGAAATGAGCTGCAACCCAAACGCGCAATGGTCAATATGGCGGTGGATCGTTACGGGATGGCGCAGGGTCTCGCGCAGGCCGGTTACGAGACTGTCTTCGGCGATTTGCTCTTCGGCCTGGGCATCCCCATCCCGGTGCGCCGTTTTGGGACGATTGAGTTGCTGGCGATGGTGTTGGCGCCGATTGTCGGGCGACTGCCGATCAGCGCGATCTACCCGACGGGCGAGAAGCAGCACGAGACCGTGCCCAAATTCACGCGCTGGTACAACTGGGCGACGATCATCGCCGGAGATTGCATGTACACGAAGCGCCACATGCCGCCTACCCTCCCCGGCAAGACGATCCTCACCAACACGACGACCGAGGCGGACGTCCAACGTTTCCGCGAGGCCGGGGTGCGATATCTCATCACCACGACGCCGCGCTTCCAGGGACGCTCCTTCGGCACGAATATGATGGAGTCCGCGCTGGTCGCCGTCGCCGGGAAAGGCCGCCCCCTCACCCGCGCCGAGCTGACGGCGCTGATCGCGGAATTGGGTTTGCACCCGCAGATTGAGAAGCTCAACGACTGAAACGAGGCAAAGACGATGATGGATTGTATTGTTCTAGCTGGCGGTGTGCCGCAAGAAGAAGATTTGCTCTATGAATACACCCAGGGACAGCCCAAAGCGTTGCTCGACGTGGCGGGCAAACCGATGGTGCAGTGGGTGCTGGACGCGCTCGACAACGCGCCGAGTGTGCAGAACGTTGTTTTCGTGGGCCTCACGCAAGCATGTGGCATCACGTCCCCTAAAATCGCGCACTATCTGCCCGACCAGGGATCCATGCTGCGGAACATCCTTGCGGGCCTCGATCAGGTGATGGCGATGAACCCGGCGACGCAGCAAGTGCTCGTCAGCAGTTCCGATATCCCCTTGCTCACCAGCGCAATGGTGGAGACCTTTCTCGCGCAGTGCGCTGACCCCACCGTAGACATCTACCACAGCATCGTGCCGCGCGAGACGATGGAGCGGCGTTTCCCCGGCTCGCGGCGTAGTTACGTCCACTTCAGCGACGGCGATTTCGCCGCCGGGGATATTCACGTCGTCGCGCCGTACATCGGGCACGCGCACGAGGATTTGTGGAACGATCTGCTCAACAGTCGCAAAAACGCGCTCAAACAGGCCGCGCGCCTGGGGCCGGCCTTTTTCGCCAAGCTGCTTGCCCACCGGCTGGGTCTGGCGGAACTGGAACAGCTCGCGCGCGCTAAATTCGGGCTAAATGTGCGGGTGGTGATCGTCGAACATGCGGAGATGGGGATGGACGCCGACAAGCCGTTCCAGTTGGAGATTTGCCGTCAGGAATTGGCGCGATGACGTCTCACTGGCACAGATGGCTCGAACGCGACCACGCCCTCACGGCGCAAGCCGCGACGTTACTTCGCGGGGCGGTCAGCCGCTGGGGGGCAACCCTCCTGGCGCACTCCGGCGACAGTCTGGTGTGGATTTTCCTCGGCGCGCTGCTTTGGCGCCTCGGCATTGATGGCTGGGCCAGGGCCGGGGAACGCATCGTGCTCGTCACGGCGCTCACGTGGGTGGTCAGCACGGTGCTCAAGGCTTTCTTCCGGCGTCCTCGTCCGGAAGGTGAACAGGGACTTTTCTACCTGAACATTGACCAGCACTCGTTCCCTTCGGGGCACGCGGTACGGATCGGCGGGTTGTTGGTCGTCTTGAGCGGGCTACTGCCGCTCTGGGGCGCGGCGGGGTTGATCGTGTGGGGGCTGCTCGTGTGTCTCAGCCGTGTGGCGCTGGGGCTGCATTATGCTGGCGATGTTGTGGCGGGGCTGCTCATCGGCGCGGGCGTGGGGGGGGCGCTGCTGGCGATGTTGTGAAAGGCGGCGCAGCCAATGGGGAGCGACTGAAGTCGCCACTACCCTCTAATAGGCGCGCGCTTGTTGGATTGTTGCGCCCGGACTGCCTGCGCTGCGCCGCGAAAACGTTCTGGATCGCTGATCTGATGGCGCGCCGGGCGTTCGAGGCCGGGGCGGATCATGACTTTCATTCTGTTCAACACCGGCGTGGTTAGGGGGGCGGGGCGCAGCGCCAGACCGAGCGCGTAATTGGACGCCGCCAGCGCCCAATCCCACTCCTGGCGCATCTCGTCGGCGCGTGAGTGGTAGGCCTTCTTGTCCCAGGCTTTCGCCGATTGCTCGGCGTCCTCGTAGATGGCGTGCAGCGCCGTCCCCACCACCGCCAGAAGATCGTGCGCCAGGGCTTGATCCTTCGCCAGCACATCGGGCAGATGGACCAACATAATCTCGGCTATCACGCGCATCTGTTGCGTTCTCTCTTTGATCGCCATAATCGCCTCAAGTCTCGTTTTTTTTCACCCTTGCGAAGGTTTCTGAACCTTCGCAAGGGTGATTCGGCGGCAACGTTACCACAGGCGCAAGTAAAGTCAAGGCCGTGTCAAACGCCGATAACATGGTACAATGTTAATGGAGATTGGTAATCGGTCATTGGGAGCCGGTGTAATTCCGATCACTACTCACGATTCTCGATGGAGGACATCATGAACGAGAAAGCAAAACCGACGCAAGTGTGGGGCAAACGCTCCGCGGATTTCTACGCCGAACTGGAAAACCAACTCGTCCTGGTCGCCGTCACCAGCGGCAAAGTCTTCAAGGGCAATCTCATCGGCGTGGATGTGTACGACATCCTCATCCGCCAGGAAACCGGCCTGGAATTGCTCATCCCCAAAGGAAACGTGATCTATATCCATCGCGTGAGCTAACGTATGCAAGGCGTTATTCTGGCAGCCGGCAAAGGTTCGCGGCTCCATCCGATCACGCTGGATCGCTCCAAGGCGATGCTGCCCATCTTGGGCAAGCCCATCGTCGAACGTGTGATGGAATTGTTGTTCGCCAATGGAGTCCAGGACTTCATTCTCGTCGTCAGCCCGGAAGACCGCGACATCACGCACTATTTTCTCCGCGAATCCACGCTGGAGGCCGATGTGCGCTTCGTCTACCAGACGGAGCGTTTGGGGATGGCGAAGGCGTTGCAATGCGCCGCGCCGCTCATCACCGAAGACTTTGTCCTTTCGGCCTGCGATAATCTCGTGACGGCGGACGACGTGGGCCGTCTGATGGCGTTCTGGCGCACAACACCACCGCCCAACGCCATCTTGACGTTAATGCCGGTGAAGCGGGAGCGCATCAGCAGCACGGGCATCGTGGCGCTGGACGGACCGTGGATCACGCGCATCGTCGAAAAACCCACGCCGGAAGAGGCGCCCTCGAACATCTCCAGCCTGCCGCTCTACGTTTTCTCGCGGCGCATCCTGGACTATCTGCCCGCAGTCTCGCCCTCGCCGCGCGGCGAGTATGAGCTGCAAGACGCGATCCAGATGCTCATCAACCGCGACGGGCGTGTGGGCGGCGTGATGGTGGAACGGCGGCTGACGTTGACCAATGCCGCCGATCTCCTGGCGCTGAACCGGGAGTATCTGATGCACGGCGACGGTCGCCCGCAACTGGAACCGCACACCGTCGGCCCGGACACGCAGTTGATCACGCCGCTGTACATCGAACAAGGCACGGTCATCGGGACGGGCTGCGTGATCGGCCCGAACGTCTACATCGAGCGCGACTGCCGCATCGGCGACCGTGTGACCGTCCGCGACGCAGTGCTGCTGCGCGGCGCGACTGTCGGGGACGGTGAGACGATTGCGGATCAGGTGATTGCCTGACCATAGCAGGCGCGGTCGGAAACCGGCCCGAGCATCTAAACGAATTGCAATTCGCCTTCCATTCCAGTGCTCTGTGCGTTTCAAACGAAAGGAAACGGCGTGTCGAAAACACGCATTGCGCAAGCCTTGCTGGGGATAGGCATCCTGGCGCTGCTGGGCAGTGTGGGGCTGTCCGTGTGGCTGTTTGCCGGGCTGCCCGCGCCAGATGATCTCAGCGCCTATACCACCGCGCCGAGCAGCAAAATCTACGACCGCAACGGGCAGCTCCTCTTTGAGATGCCGCCCCCTTACACCGGCAGCCACACGCCGGTCGCGCTCGATGACATCCCGCAGCACCTCATTTGGGCCACCATCGCCACCGAGGACGCCACCTTCTACGACAATCCTGGTATGGATCTCAAGGGTATCTTGCGCGCGGTGTGGATCAACGCGCAGGGCGGCGAGGTGCTGGCGGGCGGCAGCACCATCACGCAGCAGTTGGTGCGCACGGTGATGTTCAGCGCCGCCGAGCGCGCCGAGCGCACGCTGCGCCGCAAGTTACGCGAGTTGGCGCTCGCCATCCGCATCACGCGGCGCTACAGCAAAGACGAAATCCTCAATCTCTATCTCAACGAGACGTACTACGGCAACATGGCCTACGGCGTTGAGGCGGCGGCGCAAGCCTATTTCGGCAAACACGCGCGCGACCTGGATTTGGCCGAGTGCGCGCTCCTGGCGGGATTGCCGCAAGCGCCCGCGGTCTACAATCCCCTAGAAAACCTGGACGCCGCCAAAGAACGTCAGGCCGTCGTGCTGGACTTGATGGTGAAGCAAGGCTACATCGAAGCCGGCGCAGCGCAGTTGGCGAAGGCGGAGAAGCTCGATTTTGCCGCCGCGCCGTTCGCCATCCGCGCGCCGCATTTTGTGATGCTCGTGCGCAGCCAGTTGGAGCGCAAACTGGGCCTGGCGCGGCTGGAAGCCGGCGGGCTGAACGTCTACACCACGCTGGACGTGGCGCTGACCGACACAGCCCGCGACGCGATCCGGCATCACCTGGCGCTGCTGGCGGTGTGCCATTATGCCGCCGAGTGCCCGCCCGGCGGGCGCAACGTCCGCAATGCGGCGCTCGTCGCCCTTGACCCGGCGACCGGCGAAGTGCTGGCGCTCGTCGGCAGCCCGGACTACTTTGCGGCGCGCATTGATGGCGCGGTGGACGGCGCGACGGCGCTGCGCCAGCCCGGATCGTCCATCAAGCCGCTCGTCTACGCGGCGGCTTTCGCGCGCGGCGATCTCACGCCGGCGACGATGCTGCTGGACGTGCGCACGGCCTTCGTGACCCGCGAGGGCGCGCCCTACGTCCCCCTCAACTACGACCTGGCCTTCCGTGGCCCGGTGCGGTTGCGCGAGGCGCTGGCCTCGTCGTACAACCTGATCGCCGTGAAGGTGCTGGATACCATCGGCGTGGAGACGCTCACGGGGATGGCGCGGCGTCTGGGCATCACCACCCTCGACGACCCCGACAAGCTCGGTCTCGCGTTGGCGCTGGGTGGCGGGGAGGTGCGCCTGCTGGAACTGACCACCGCGTATGCGGCGTTTGCCAACGGCGGCTACGCGGTTCAACCCGTGGCGATCCGGCGCGTGGAAGATGCGAGCGGCGCGGTATTGTGGGAGACGCCGTCCGGCAAAGGCGAACAGGCGCTCGATGCGCGCGTCGCCTACCTCATCACCGACATCCTGAGCGACGACATGGCGCGCATCCCCACCTTCGGCGAGGGTAGTGTGCTGAAGTTAACCCGCCCGGCCGCCGTCAAGACCGGCACGACCACCAACTTCCGCGACAACTGGACGGTGGGCTACACGCCGGAGTTGGTCGTAGGTGTGTGGGTGGGCAACGCGGATAACGAGACGATGAAGGACGTGAGCGGCGTCACCGGCGCGGCGCCGATATGGCGCGACGTGATGGAAGCCGCGCTCAAAGGCCGCCCGAGCCAGAGCTTTGCCCGGCCGGATGGTCTGGTAGACGTCGAAGTGTGCGCGCTTTCCGGTCAACTGCCGGGGCCAGATTGCCCGCACCGTGTTACCGAGACGTTCATCGCCGGGACAGAGCCGACCGCAATCTGCGCCATCCACCAACGGGTTGACGGCGTCGCCTACACCATCCTTCCCCCCGCAGCCCAAGACTGGGCGCGCGCGCATCATGTTCCTCAGCCATCAGCTTTCAGCTTTCAGCCGTCAGCCGCTATGCCGGCTCTCCGCCTCACCAGCCCTGATATTGGCGCGGTTTATCGCATTGATCCGGCGCAGCCCCGCGACGCGCAAAAGATCGTCATTGCCGTTGAAGCAGGTCTTGCCTTCGAGCGGGTTATCTTGCTGGTGGATGGAGCGCCGCTGGCGCAACTCGCCGCGCCGCCCTACACGCATCTGTGGCGACTGGAGCCGGGAGCGCACACCTTCTCCGCCATAGGCATGACGGCCGATGGCGACCAGGTGTCCACTGCGAATACGAGCATTGAAGTTCAGGAATGAGTCGTGTGGGTAAAATGCTCATGCTATTTTGCGCTTGAAAAGTTGGCAAAAGGATGATACACTTAAACCTGTCATCAAGATACCATAGCGGCGGCATACACGGACTTTTCACTACCGGATAGCACAAGAAAGCCGACAAAACGACAGAACTTAGTCATTATCTGTCATCATAGCGGATGAGAAGAAAGCGAGACCATAAATAGAATGTCTGGAGAACAAGTGCGGCGTGAGACGGCGCGTTGGACCTTGCGGATTTACGCGGGCATGACAATATTCGGCATCATTCTTCACATCGTCAGAAATGTGACCCGACAGCATGACTTGAATTGGTTATACATCACTCCGATGATACTCATCGCGGTCGTCGCTGTGACATCCCTCTGGCGGCTCAAACATTCTCTATCGCAGGCGATGTTTATCTTTGCCTGGGTGGTTTTCGTCTGCCTTTCGATATTGTTAATTCATGAGATCGTTCATAAGCAAGACTATCGAACTTTCATGTTGCTGTTTCATGCCGGTGTGCTGACGCTCGGTCTCGTTCTGGGATTCAAAGCCGCGCTTTATTATGCTACGGCAAGCGCCGTTGTCTTTTCAATCGTGGGATTTCTTTATCTGGGATTTTTCAATATGATCCTGCCGATTGTCCTGGCTTACGCAGTGGCGATCCCGGCGAGAATTGTTGAGTTGATGATCGCACAGAGTACTGAGGAACTCATGCAGATCAACCAAAACCTCGAAGAGGTTGTGGCGGTCCGTACTGGGGAACTGGCGGAGAGCAATCGGCAGCTTCAGGCGAAAATCCTCGAGCGTATGCAGGCGGAGGTGGTGCTACAACGACGCACTTATGAGTTAGAAAGCCGCAACGAAGAACTGAATGCCTACGCGCACACCGTCGCCCACGACATCAAAGCCCCGCTGGCAACAATCATCGGTTTCAGTGAGCTGCTGGAGAAACATCACAAACAATATCCCGAAGACAAACTCTCCTATTACCTCGGCGTCTTGGCCCGCAATGGACGCAAAATCACCAATATCGTTGATGAACTGCTCCTATTTGCCAGCGTGCGCGAGGTGGACAAACTGGAAGTCGAATCACTCAATATGACAGAGGTTGTGAATGAAGCTCTGCATCGCCTGTCTGATCTAGTGGCAAACGCCCAACCTGAGATTATCGTCCCCGATACATGGCCGGCTGCCGTGGGTTACGGCCCGTGGATTGAGGAAGTGTGGACCAACTACATCAGCAACGCGATCAAATATGGCGGCGCGTCGCCTCGTGTCGAACTTGGCGCGACATCAATGGGAAACAGTCACATCCAGTTTTGGGTTCGTGACAACGGGAGAGGACTCACGCCAGAAGAACAAGCGCGACTCTTCACGCCCTTTACCCGGCTAAATCAGATCAGCGCCAGGGGGCACGGCTTAGGATTATCCATCGTGCGGCGGATTGTTGAGAAACTCGACGGGCAAGTGGGGGTCGAGAGCGAAGTAGGGGAAGGCAGCACGTTCTTCTTCACACTGCCATGCCCACAAACCGCCTCCGCAACTTCATCAACCGCTTGACAGACTGTAACGCAAGCTGTTAGCTTGCGGCCTGCGGCACGGGCAAACTAACAGTTTGTCCGACATTGACCGATTGTAACGCAAGCTGTTAGCTTGCGGCCTGCGGCAAAGGCAAACTAACAGTTTGCCCTACATTTGGTATTTGTAATTTTCCAGGGGGAAGAATATGAGAAAATGGCGCTGGATATCCATTTGTATTTTGTTGGCTCTGTTGATGGGCGCGTGCAAATTCATCACCGGGCCGGAAATCACCAAAGAGCCGACACCGGCGGCGACCACCACCCCCAAGCCTACCGCGCCTCCCACGCCTGCGCTGCCCTATCCCGCCCCGCGACTGCTCTTCCGCGCGCCGGAAACCGGCGAGACGCAGGCCCTCGACGCGTCCATCGAACTTGTCTTCGATCAGCCGATGAACGAAGACAGTGTGGCGGAAGCGTTTTCCATCTCGCCGCCGGTCAAGGGCGCACTGCGCTGGGCCGACAACCGCACGCTCGTCTTCACACCGGCGGAACCGTTGGCGCGCGGCGCGAGCTATCGCGTCAGCGTGGCGCAGAACGCGCGCAACGCGGAAGGCACGCCGCTGGCCGATCCCGTCGCGTTCAACTTCCAGACCGTGGGACACCTGCTGGTCAGTGAAGTGCAGCCCGCGCCAGACAGCGACGACATCGCGCCGGATAGCAGCGTCACCGTCGTCTTTAACCGCCCCGTCGTGCCGCTGACCGCCATCGGCAACCAGGACGCGCTGCCCGCCCCGCTTACCTTCACGCCGCCGGTGCGCGGCAAAGGGGAATGGCTCAACACGTCCATCTACCGCTTCCATCCCGACGGCGGCTTCTTGCCGGCGACGCGCTACACGGCGCGCATCGCCGCCGGTTTGAGCGATACGCAGGGTGCGCCGCTTGAAGAGGATTACACGTGGACGTTCACCACGCTGCGCCCGGCGGTCCTCGCGTGGTCGCCGCGCACGGAGGCCGAGCACATCGGCCCCAACGCGGTTATCAGCGTCACCTTCAACCAGCCGATGGATCGCGCCGCCGTCGAAAGGGCGTTCACGCTCAGCATTAACAACCAGCCGGTCGCCGGAACCTTCCGCTGGGTTGGCGGAGAGACGCCGGCGGCGCTGGAGACGATGGCCTTCGTCCCCGCTGCGCCATTGCCGCGCAATGTGCGCCCCTACGCCAATGTTTCCGCCGCCGCGCGCGCCCGCAACAGCGCCGTGACGCTGCGACAGGAATATGCCTGGCGCTTCTACACCGTCAAGGACCCCGGCGTGATTTCCACCTCCCCGGCGGATGGCGCAACCAACGTCAGCCCCTACAGCGACATCCTCATCACCTTCGCCAGCCCGATGCAGACAGAGCGATTGATGGACTACGTCCGCATCATCCCGGAGCCAACCTCAGTTTATACATATTGGATGGACGATGACACCGAACTGCGCGTCGCCTTTTCGATGGAACCGGCGACGATCTACAACCTCACGTTGGATGGCGAAGCGCCCGACAAATACGGCGCGCCGCTAGGCCGGACGCTGCGACTGCGCTTCACCACCGGCGATTTATCGCCGTATGCCCGGTTCAACACCGACGGCGAGTTGGGGACGTTCAACGCCTACACCGATACCCTCGTCTATGCGAGTTATCGCAACGTCTCGCGGCTCGATGTGGAACTGTATCGTATGTCGCCCGAAACTTTCGTCCGCTTCTACGACTACAGCGATTATCAGTTCCGGGAGAATTTCCGCCCCGCCGCCTCGGCCCTGGTGCGCCGCTGGTCTGCCCCGGTGACGCCGCCGCGCAACAAGGGGCGGTTGATGGGATTGAGTCTGGTGGACGCGGACGGCAAGCAGCTTCCACCCGGCATCTATTATCTGCAACTGACCTCGCCGGAGACGCAGCAGTACAGCCCCAAAGCCGGCCCCGCCCGGTACATCTTTGTCCGCTCGCGCGTCAATCTGACGCTCAAACAGACCCGCACCGAGGCGCTCGTCTGGGCCACCGATCTGGCGTCGGGCGAGCCGGTTCCTAATCTGTCCGTCCGCTTCAACGGCGCCACAATCGGCTGGCACGGCGAGGGCCGCACCGACAGCGACGGCATATTCCTCAGCGCCGCCCGGGATGAGACGGAATTGTGGGACAGCTATTTCGCGTTCTCCGGGCAGCCCGGCGACGCGGATTTCGCCGTGGCGTTCAACGATTGGGACAGCGGTATCC